>CAJXRS010000072.1 GCA_913060555.1 uncultured Gammaproteobacteria bacterium
GATCTACACCTCTCTATTCGTCGGCAGCGTCAGATGTGTATAAGAGACAGGCGCTCAGGGAGCTGATGCCCGTGCTCGGGATGCACTGGATCATCGACGCCGCCGACGATGCCACGGACGCCACCAGTTGCGGTGGCGCCGGCGACTGTCAGGACGGCGCCCTTTGCTTGACCCATGACTTGTGGGAGGACCTCAGCATCAGAATTCGAGCGTTTCTGGACGGCGTCGCCCTCGCCGGTCTGATCGAGCGCACGGCGGTCCGTGCGGTCTGTTGGCGCCAGGATGCGGCGGCGGCATCGGCGCTGGCGTCGCTGAAGGCCGCGGACTCGGCGAGGTCGCCCAAGCCGTGAAAATGCCCCTGTACTTCGATTATGCCGCCACCACTCCGGTGGACCCGCGGGTCGCGGAGCGCATGGCCGGGTTCCTGACCCAGGACGGGGTGTTTGGCAACCCGGCGTCGCGCGCCCATCGCTACGGCTGGCAGGCCGAGGCCGCGGTGGAGGAGGCACGGGCCCAGGTGGCCGAGGCCCTGGGTGCGGATCCGCGCGAGATCCTGTGGACGTCGGGGGCCACCGAGGCCGACAATCTCGCGCTCAAGGGGTGTGCCGCGGCGCTCGGCGGGCGCGGCCGGCATCTGGTCACCTCAGGTGTCGAACACAAAGCGGTGCTCGACAGTTGCCGGCATCTGGAAGAGCAGGGTTTCGAGGTGACCTACCTGTCACCGGACGGCGAGGGCCGGATCCCGCCCCAGACGGTGGCGGAGGCGCTGCGCCCGGATACCCTGCTGGTGTCCATCATGCACGTCAACAACGAACTGGGCAGCGTAAACGACATCGCCGCGATCGGCGCCCTGTGCCGGGAGCGGGGCGTGCTCTACCACGTCGATGCTGCGCAGAGCGCCGGCAAGATCCCTCTGGACGTAGCGCGCACCCCGGTGGACCTGATGTCGCTTTCGGCGCACAAGGTGTACGGTCCCAAGGGCATAGGCGCGCTCTATGTGCGGCGCAGCCCGGAGGTGCGGCTGCGGGCTCAGATTCACGGCGGCGGGCATGAACGCGGTTTGCGCTCCGGGACCCTGGCCACCCATCAGATCGTCGCCATGGGTGAGGCCTTTGCCTTGGCCGCGGTGGACTTGACCGCGGAGCTCGAGCGCTTGGAAGCCCTGCGCGCGCGCTTTCGCACAGCGCTCGCCGATCTGCCGCAAGTCTACCTGAACGGCTCCCGGACTCACCGCGTGCCGAGCATTGTCAATCTCAGTTGCGCCGGGGTCGACGGCGAGGCCCTGCTGCTGGCGCTCAGGGATGTGGCCGTGTCCACGGGTTCGGCCTGTACTTCGGCGAGTCTGGAGCCTTCCCATGTGCTGCGCGCTCTGGGTGTCCCGGATGCACTCGCCCACGCCACGCTGAGGTTCAGCTTTGGCAGGTTCACCACCGAGGCAGATATCGATGGGGCCGCCGCCGCGCTGACCAAGGTGGTCAAGGGACTACGGGGAGCCGCTGTGCCGCCGGCCGCCGGCTCCATGTCCTGGGCGGAGGGCAGCGATCGGCCACCATGAGGCCGGCGCGGCGCGGAATCCCAATCCAGATATGGGCCTGAACGAAGCGGGTAGCTGAGTCTGCTCCGGCGACCGGGCGTTGGGCTTGCTGGACTGTCCTTCCTGCCCTATGAATAACTCGTGACGGTTTATTGAAGATCAAAACGTCATGTTCCGGAAATGGCGGCGCGAGCGAGGATCAGGTTGTAGGTGCAGTAGCACAACAGCAGGGCACCGCCCTCGATCCGATTGATTCGGCGGGAGCCCCGGAACCCGAAGCTAACCACCAGCAGCGCGACGGTCAGGGCCGCCATTACGGGCACGTCGCGGTACAGTGCCTCCACGGGTACGTCCAGCGGCTGGATGGCGCTGGCGATGCCCACTACAGCCAGGGTATTGAAGAGGTTGGAGCCGACGATATTGCCGAGCACGATGTCGTGTTCCCCCTTGCGTACCGCGATCAGCGACGACGCCAGCTCGGGCAGGGAGGTGCCGATCGCCACGACCGTCAGCCCGATGATCAGATCGCTGATGCCCAGGGACTGGGCGATGCTCACCGCTCCCCAGACCAGCATTCGCGAGCTGGCCACCAGAACCACGAGGCCGATCACCAGCCAGAGCAGTGCCTGAGATGTGCTTATGGGATTGGCGGCCAGCTCCAGATCGACCTGGGCGGCGAAGGTGTCGGTGCGGTTGCGCACACTTTCCACCAGGGTCCAAGCCAGGAAGCCGAGCAACAGCAGCAGCAACAGGCTGGCGTCGAGGCGCCCCAGGGCGTGGTCGCTGAGCAGCCAGATGGCGACCGCAGTGACGGCGAGCAGGATCGGCAGTTCGCGGCGGAGCACGCGGGAATGCACGGAAATCGGCGCAATCAGCGCAGTCAACCCCAGGATCAGACCGATATTGGCGATGTTCGAGCCATAGGCGTTGCCCAGGGCCATCCCCGGCGCGCCGTCCAGGGCCGCCAGCGTGGATACCGCGATCTCCGGTGCCGAGGTGCCCAACCCGACCACTACCATGCCGATCAGCAGCGGTGACATGCCCAGCTGACGGGCCAGTCCCGTCGCACCGTCGATGAAGCGGTCGGCGCTCCAGATCAACAGCCCCAGACCCAGAATGATGGCCGCCAGCGGCAACGCCATGGCTCTACTCCGCTGCAGGGAAATACAGTGCCGGGAAGCGCCCGGCGCGAGGGCCGGCAGGATACCTGCGGCGGGGGTGGCAGACAACGCCGGCGGGTGCGGGCCCACAGAATCGGTATTGGGCCCTTGCAAGAGCGCTGGTGTCAGGACGGAGAAGCCGGCGGCTCGGCTTCGCTTGCCGGGATATGGGTGGCAAGCACCTTGTCGATGCGGCGCCCGTCCAGGTCGACCACTTCCAGCCGCCACTGCTCCCAGACGCCGATATCACCGGTGTGTGGCACTCGGCCCAGCAGCCACATCATCAGGCCGCTCAGCGTGTGGTAAGTGCTCTTGTTCTCTTCCGGGACGGTTTTCAGCCCCAGTCGGTCCTTGAGCTCTGGGATCGGGATCATGCCATCGAGCAGCCAGGAGCCATCCTCGCGCTGCACGGCCCAGGCCTCCTCCTGGTCCCAGGGCTCGAACTCGCCGGTGACTGCCTCGAGTACGTCCTGCAGGGTCACCAGACCCTGGATTTCGCCGTATTCGTCGACCACGAAGGCCATCTGGGGGCGGGAGACGCGAAAGTGGTCGAGCAGCTCCATGCCGGACAGGGACTCGGGTACATAGGTGGGAGGCACCACTTCCTGTTCGATGTCCAGGGGTTCGCCGCGCAGGCTCTGGCGAACGATCTGTTTGGCCGAGATGATGCCCAGGATGTCCCCCAGTCCACCGCGGCAGACCGGGAAGCAGGAGTGATCGGATTCGGCGATGCGCTTCAGGTTTTCCTCCAGCGAACGGTCTGCATCCAGCCACAGGATGTCCGCGCGCGGCACCATCAGTGAGCCGATCTGGCGTTCGTCGAGGCGAAACACATTGCGAACCATCTGGTGCTCGGCTTTCTCGATCACGCCGGCCTGGGAACCTTCATCGAGGAGGGCATGGATCTCTTCTTCGGTGATCAATGCGGCACCCAGATCCTGGTGTCCGGCCAGCCGCAGCACGAACCTGGTGGACAGGCTGAGCAGCTGCACGAAAGGCCGGGTGATCAGTGCCAGAGCGCGCATCGGCCGCGCCACCAGGCGCGCGACCCGCTCCGGATTGAGTTGGGCGATGCGCTTGGGCACCAGCTCCCCGGCGACGATCGAAAAATAGGTGATCACGATCACCACCAGCGCGGTTGCGCCGATTTCGCTGGTCCGCTGTTCGAGCCCCACGCCCTGTAACCAGAGTGCGAAGGGCGCTGCCAGCGCCGATTCGCCGACGATGCCGTTGAGGATGCCGATCGAGGTGATGCCGATTTGCACCGTGGAGAGGAACTTGGTGGGCTCGGCACCGAGCTCCATGGCCACTGCGGCGGCGCTGTCTCCATCCTCGGCGAGGCGAGCGAGGCGGCCGCGGCGGGCCGCGACCAGGGCGATTTCGGACATTGCGAAGGCGCCGTTGATCAGTATCAACAGCGCGAGAACCAGGATTTCCATGAAGTAACCATCATCGGGGAGTTGCCGAGCTGCGCGAAGCAGCGCGGAAAGGGGGGCGACAATCCGCAGGTTGGCATGCCTGCCGCCCGGTGCTGGGCGGCAGGCATCGTTGGGGAGGCTGTTCGTTGTCGGCGGAGACGCTGGGCATGGTCAGAGCAGCTGCTCGCGCTCCGCGTGGCTGAGGATGCGCTCGCGGCTGCCCAGGCGGTGCGCGTAGATGGCTGAAAAAGCCAACACATTCTGCACGTAATTGCGGGTCTCCACGAACGGGATCGCCTCGATCCAGGCGTCGAAAGGCAGTTGGCCGGCGCTGCGCTCCAGCCACTGCCGGACGCGCCCCGGCCCGGCGTTGTAGGCCGCGGTAGCGAGAATCCGGTTGTCCTGGAAGCGATCCAGCATGTCGCGATAGTAACGGGTTCCCAGGCGGATATTGAGACCGGGGTCGAGCAGCTGGTGGCTGCCGCGGTAGCGGATGCCGTGGCGCCGGGCGGTCTCGTGCGCAGTCGCAGGCATCAATTGCATCAGACCCCGGGCGCCGGCAGGAGACAGGGCATCGCTCCGAAAGGCACTTTCCTGGCGGGCCACCGCGAGCACCAGGGGAATGGGCAGGGCATTGTGGCGGGCCTGGGTGGCGAAATTCTGGCGGTGCACCACCGGAAAGCGGGTTTCCAGATCATCCCAATGACTTGCCCTGACCATCGCCAGGATGGCCTGGTAGTGCCACTGCCAGCGATGGGCGAGATGGCCGGCGAGTTGCCACTCAGCTTCGCTCAGATCCCTGGTCGCCCGCCACCACTCGCGCGCCGCATCCAGCTCCTGGCCATGGTAGAGCAGTTCCCGGACACGCAGGAAGGCCGGCTGCGACGCCAGCACCGCAAGCCCCGCTGGGTCCGGCGCCACGGTATTCTGCGCCATTTGATAGTCTTGGCGCAGCCAGTCGCTGGCCAGAAAACCGTAAAAGCTGCGCTGCCGGGAAAGTTCTTCGAAGACTTGGTGACTTTGGTTACTGGCAGCCCCGGACAATTCCCGGGCCCGGGCCTGCCAGTACTGCCATTTGGGTTCCGTCTGCAGTGTTTGCGGCAGCGCGGTGATGGCGGTACTGACCGCAGGCCAGTCGGTGGCGGCGATGCGTCGTCGCAACAGCCATTCGTGAAAATTGCTGTCGAGCAGTTCGCCATCCCGCTCCAAGACTTCCGCCAGCAGCGCCTGGTCGTCCTGTCCGTACAGTTCGCGTGCAATGGCCGCGACGATACGGCTGCGGGCGGCCACGTCGAAATCCCGGACCGCCGCGTAATGGCGCCAGTGACGCAGTGCAGCCGCAGCGTCGGTGCGGGCGCGGCGCACCAACGCCAGTTCGATCAACGCGGTGACCTCGGCGTCGGTTTCCGGGAACAGGTCATGATTTGCGAGCAGCCCGGGATCGCGGTACAGGGCCAGATAGCGGTCGGCCAAGGACTGTTTCTCTGCAGATACCAGTCGCGGCCGGAGATACCGGGCCAGGCGCAACTGACCTGCACGCACCGCTTTGGCGAAGCGCTGCCAGGCGAGATGTTGGGAAATCGCGCCCTCGCGCTCGAGGAGCGCGAATAGCGGATCGCAATCATCCGGTTGGGATCTTTCCACGTTCCACAATGTCAGGCCGGCTGCAATGGCCTGGCTGCGCAGGCCAACGTGATAGCGGGCTTCCTGGTATTGGCATTGGCGGCCGGTGGTACCCAGGCTGTCGCGGTAATAATCGACAAATGCCTGCCAGTCCTGCTGCCGATAGAAATCGCGCAGCAGGCGTCCGCGCAATCGGTTGGCGAGCGGCGCGTCGCCGAGATTGGCGAGGAAGTGGTCGATTCGTCCGCGTGCCTGGGCATAGGGCGCGTCGCGCAGGGTCTCGAATTCCAGGTAGGGATGGAGCGGATAGTCGCGCAGGCTGTCGGCCAGGCGGGCAAAGGTTTGCCGGTCGTGAGCGGCCCAGGCCGCCTGCGCCGCCCGGTAGGCTTGCCGCTGTTGCTCCAGATTGTCATCGGCGGCGCGGTTATCCGCCCGACAAATGCCCGCCACCATGCATAACAAGAGTGCCAGTACAGCACCCAGGGCGCCAGCGGCGCGAGGGCCTTGGGCTGTCCGTGGGGATGGCATCACGAGCAGCTGCTCCGGGGTTCTTCAATGATCTGCTTTTTCCGGCTGGATGCGCACTGCCAACACGTCGCAGGTCGCGCCGTGCAGCACGCCGTTGGCGGTGGAGCCAAAGATCAGGGTCAAGCCGTGCCGCCCATAGCTGCCGACTACGGCGAGATCGACGTCGTTCTCCCGGGCGAAGCGGTGCATTTCGTGGGCAGGCTGGCCGATCAGCACATGGCACCGGGCGCGTTCGAAGCCATCTTCGATGGCCAGCGCCTGCAAGCGCTCACGGGCCTGCTCCTCGAGCTTGACCTGCAGCTGGCCGAGATCCATGGGAATATCGCCACCATAGGCGAAGGAGAGCGGCTCTTGCACGTGGACCAGGGAAATCCGGGCGTCGCTGTCGCCGAGCAGTTCCTGCACCCGGCGCATCACCTGTCGCGATTCCGGCGACAAATCCAAACCCACCAGCACGTGCTTGTACACTGCCACACAGTTCTCTCCGCGCCGACCTTCGGATCGCAGTGTAGCGGCTTGGCACGCGCGTGCAACAGCCGCGCGCAGCCGCTGTCCGATCATCAGTCGGCGGCGGGTTGACCCCCGGCGGTTGACCCCTTATATATGCTCGCCTTCGGTAGCTAAGGTTGCCGTAAATTCATCCAGCAATATGGCAAGTTTAATGGGTAAGTCTTTGGTTATTGTGGAATCGCCGGCCAAGGCGAAAACCATCAACAAGTATCTGGGCAAGGACTTCGTGGTCAAGTCCAGCGTTGGGCATATCCGTGACCTGCCCACCGGCGGTGGCGCCAAGGCGTCCACCGGCAGCCGGCGCGGGGCCGGCAAGTCTGGCGCCGAGGACGCTGAGGCGCGGCGCCAGCAGCAACTGGTGCGGCGGATGGGAATCGATCCCGCCGCGGGCTGGCGGGCCAACTATCAAGTGCTGCCCGGCAAGGAAAGGGTGGTCGAGGAGTTGAAAAAGGCGGCGCGCGGCGCGGACACCATCTACCTCGCTACCGACCTGGACCGCGAAGGTGAGGCCATCGCCTGGCATCTGCGCGAGCTGATCGGCGGGCAGGATGAACGTTTTCGGCGGGTGGTATTCAACGAGATCACCCAAAAGGCCATCCGCGAGGCCTTCGCGCACCCCGGAGATCTGGATCTCAATCGCGTCAATGCCCAGCAGGCGCGACGATTTCTCGATCGCGTGGTGGGCTTCATGGTGTCACCACTGCTATGGGAAAAGATCGCCCGGGGCCTGTCCGCGGGCCGGGTGCAATCGGTGGCCGTGAAGCTGATCGTCGAGCGGGAAAAGGAAATCCGCGCCTTCACTCCGGAGGAATACTGGACCCTGCACGCCGACCTCGCCAAGGATAGCGGTGAAAGCGCCAGATTCGAGGTTCGCAAAGTCGGCGGGCGCAGTTACCGCCCCGCGAGTCGCAGCGAGTCGGAGCGGTTCGTCGAGGGGCTGCGGACCGCCGGGTTTCGCGTCACGGAACGCGAGGACAGCCCAACCCAGACCCGGCCGCCGGCCCCATTTACGACCTCGACCCTGCAACAGGCGGCGAGCACCCGCCTCGGTTACGGTGTCAAGAAGACCATGACTCTGGCGCAGCGCCTCTACGAAGCCGGCCATATCACCTACATGCGCACGGATTCGACCAATCTGAGCGCTGATGCGGTGACCGCCTGCCGCAGGCTGATCGAGGCGCAGTACGGCACCGGTTATCTGCCCCAGCAGCCCAATCGGTACAGCTCCAAGGCCGGTGCCCAGGAGGCCCATGAAGCCATCCGGCCGTCGGCGGTCGAGATCTCGGAAAACGATCTGGCGGGATTCGACGCGGATGCCCGACGCCTCTATCAGATGATCTGGCAGCAGTTCGTCGCCTGTCAGATGACGCCGGCGCGGTTCACCAGCACGGCTGTCACCGTGACCGCCGGCGACTACGAGCTGCGTGCCCGCGGCCGGGTGACGATCTTCGACGGCTTCCTCCGCGCCATACCTACGCTGCGCAGCAAGGATGACGTGGAGTTGCCGGAATTCAGCACCGGTGAAGACCTGCGTTTGATCGAACTGCACCCACAGCAGCACTTCACCAAGCCCCCCGCACGCTATACGGAGGCCAGCCTGGTCCGTGAACTGGAAAAACGGGGCATTGGCCGACCATCTACCTACGCGGCAATCATCTCCACCATTCAGGAGCGGGGCTACGTGCGTCTGGAAAGCCGCCGCTTCCACGCCGAGAAGATCGGCGACATCGTCACCAGCAGGCTGGAGGAGAGTTTCGCAGACCTCATGGATTACGGTTTCACGGCCGGTATGGAGGGCCAGCTGGACCGTATTGCCGAAGGTGATGCCGACTGGCGCGAAGTGCTGGACCGCTTTTACGCAGAGTTCACCGATCAACTCCGGCGCGCCAAATCGAGCGCCGGGGGCATGCGCCCCAATGCCGTGGTCGAGACCGAGATGCCTTGCCCTCAGTGCGGGCGGCCGATGCAGATTCGCACCGGCAGTACCGGCGTGTTCCTGGGCTGCTCGGGTTATTCGCTGCCGCCCAAGGAGCGCTGCAAGGGCACCCGCAACCTGATTTCGGACGACGAAGTGGTGCCGGTCGGCGCCGACGACGAGGCCGAATCGCGACTGCTGCTGCACAAGCGCCGCTGTGGCCGTTGCAACAGCACCATGGACGGCTACATTATCGACGAGAAGACGCGGATCCATATTTGCGGCACCAGTCCCGACTGCCCAGGGTACGAACTGGAATCCGGTAGTTTCCGGATCAAGGGTTACGAGGGACCGGTCATCGAGTGCGACAAGTGCGGCAGTGACATGCAGCTCAAGACTGGCCGCTTCGGCAAGTATTTCGGGTGCACCTCCGCCGATTGCCGCAATACACGGAAACTGCTTCGCAGCGGCCAGCCGGCACCGCCCAAGGTGCCGCCGGTGCCCATGCCCGAACTGCGCTGCGAGAAAGTCGAGGATCACTATGTGCTGCGCGACGGGGCGGCCGGTATTTTTCTCGCCGCCAGTCAGTTTCCCAAGCATCGCGAGACGCGTGCCCCCCTGGTGGAAGAACTGTTGCCCCATGCGGAGGAGCTCGATCCCAAGTATCGCTATCTCCTCGAGGCGCCCCGCCGGGATCCCGACGGCAATCCCGCGCTGATCCGCTTCAGTCGCAAGACCGGCGCCCAATACGTGCAGACCGAGGCCGGCGGCAAGGCCACCGGATGGCGCGCCGACTTCCGTGACGGCCGCTGGGTGGTCAGCGACAAGCGCAAGTGAGGCCTGTCAAATCGGGGGCGGGCTGTTATACTTCGACGTCAGGCAGCTCAGTGGTGACTAGATGGCATCATCCCTCTATGAAATCATCGAACTTCCCGACGGCGAATTCGCTTTGCAGCGGTCCGGGGAAGAGGGCGAGCCCCTGGTCCGCATCGAGTTTTCAGAGGAGGCCCGCGTCTATCTGCTCGACGCCGGTCTGGATGTCGCGCGGGCGATGATCGACGCTGGCATCGAAGCCATCGAAAAACTGGGCACCGAAGGCGGGTTCGAAGGGCCCGGCAACGCCGGCCAGCGAACCCTGCACTGAGGCCAGCCAGTATCACTCAGTGCCCCGGCATCTGCGCACTGCCGGAGCGGTTGGCGACACAGTGGAGCCGGGCCCGGTCCGGCAAGCGACACTGCCAGCTTGCTGGAATCAGACCACCCTGCGTATCAGCCCCACGCTCACTCCCTCGATCGCGAAGCTGTGCTTTGCCAGGTCCACCTCGATAGGGGAAAAACCCCGGTTTTCCGGCACCAGTAGCAAATGCCGCGGATTGGCGGTGCTGCGCAGACGCTTGACAGTGACCTCGTCGTCGATGCGTGCCACGATGATGCTGCCGTCCGCGGCGGTATCGGCTTTCCGCACTGCGAGCAGGTCGCCGTCGAGAATGCCGGCATCGCGCATACTCTCTCCCTGGATGCGCAGCAGATAATCCGCCGCCGGGCGGAACAACTGGGGATCGATCACATAGTGCCCTTCGAGATGCTCGGCGGCGAGGATGGGATCCCCGGCCGCGACCCGGCCGACGATGGGCAGTCCCTCGACATCCCGGACGAGGCGCAGTCCGCGCGAGGTCCCTGGGATGAGTTCGATGGCGCCCTTGCGCGCCAGGGCGCGCAGGTGTTGTTCCGCGGCGTTGGCGGAACGGAAGTGGAAGCGCTCGGCGATTTCGGCGCGGGTCGGCGGATAACCGTGCGCATCCTGGTAGTCTCGGATATGCACAAGTATTTCGGTTTGGCGTCTGGTCAGGGAGAGGACCGGCATCGGATTACGGGTGTGGTCGCAGTGCTGTGATTATAACCAGTGGTGGCGCCGGAGCGCGACCACTGCTGTGGATGGTCAGCGGAGAGAACTATGGATGAAAGCAAATTACCGGAAGCCTGGCGGGTGTTGCGCATCCAGTCGGAGCTGGTGGATGGTATCGAGTCGCTCGCCAAGCTGCACGGTGCAGTGACGGTATTCGGCAGCGCCCGCCAGCCCGAGGGCAGCCCCTGGTACGAATCGGCGCGCAAGCTGGGTGAATTGCTCGGTGTGGAGAACATTCCGGTGATCACCGGCGGCGGGCCTGGCGTGATGGAGGCCGCCAACCGCGGTTGTTTCAGTACCCCGGCCGACACCGTGGGGCTCAACATTCATCTGCCCGAGGAGCAGCGGCCCAACCCCTATCAGGATATCGCACTGCACTTCCGTTATTTCTTCGTGCGCAAATTCATGTTCGTGAAGTACGCCATTGGATTCGTGATCTATCCCGGTGGCTTCGGCACCATGGACGAACTGTTCGAGGCGCTGACACTGGTGCAGACGGGCAAGGTGCGCTCCTTTCCGATCGTGCTGGTGGGCAGCGGCTACTGGCGGGGGCTGCTGGAGTGGATGGAACACTTCATGCAGGAGTCGAACTGCATCAGTGCTCACGAACTCAAGCTCATCACCCTGGTCGACAGCGCCGAGGAGGCAGCCGGAGTCATTCTTCACCACGCCCGCATGCTGCAGGCCCAGTCGTTGTCCGAGTGAGCTGCGGGATCAGTATTCGTCGTAGCCTGGAAAACTATCGCTATCGAAATCGTTGAACGGATCCTCCCACGCCGGTTCGCGGTGGCTGGTTTCGTCTTCGTCGATGGTGATATCTTCGAGTTCGTTGAGGTCATCCGGAGGTTCGGCCGGCAGCAGTACCATCTGTGCCCAGGTATCGAAGTCGAGTTCGCTGATATCACCGTCCAGATACTGGATGGCGATGCCGCTTCCGTCTGCGTCGACGGCGACCACTTCAAAGATGTCGTCTTCGACGGCGTCCTGGTACCAGTTGCCGACCACCGGCTCGCGCTTGGCCATACTGTAATCTCTTCCAGTGGGCGGATTCCAAGCTACCATCGCCGCCGCAGCTTGCCTATAGAATGGTGGCCGGCTCGGACGCGAGCTTGCCCGCAGGGGTCTTGCCGGCAGCTGGGGTGACAGGCTAAGCCTATGATCAAAAAAAGGAAAAATTATGGGGGCAGGTTTTTATTCCAATTTTTCCGGGACGCCCATTGTCCAAATAATAAAGTTGTCTAAAAATTCGCGACGCCCCTTGACCGAGAGATATGGCGGAACCGAGCTGCATCCAGGGGATGCCGACGCCAACCACTGCAGAGGTGAGCATGACCGCTGATCCCGGCCCCGTGATGCTGGACTTGGCCGGACCAGTACTGACCGCCGAGGAACGCGACCTGTTGTGTCACCCATTGGTCGGCGGAGTCATCTTTTTCGACCGCAACATCGGCACGCGAGGGGCGTTTCAGGAGTTGGTCGCCTCGGTACGCGAACTCAGGCCCGAGTTGCTGCTCGCGGTAGACCAGGAGGGCGGTCGCGTGCAGCGCCTGCGAACCGGCTACACCAGGTTACCGGCCATGCAGAGGTTGGGCGAAGCACTCGAGCAGGAGCCCGAGCGCGGGGCCTGGTTGTGCCGGGAAACCGGTTGGCTGCTCGCCAGTGAAGTACTGGCCAGCGGACTCGATTTCAGTTTCGCCCCGGTGCTCGACCTCGACCGGGAGCATTGCGCAGTAATCGCGGAACGTGCCTTTCACCCGGTTCCTGACGTGGCCATAGCGGCGCTGCGGGCCTTCATCGTCGGGTTGCACGAGGCCGGCATGGCCGCCACCGGCAAGCACTTCCCGGGCCACGGTGGAGTCAGCGGCGACAGTCACCTGGAAACCCCCACGGATCCACGGCCGTTGACGGCGATCCGCGGGCGGGATCTGCGCCCTTTCGCCGAGCTTGCGGGGG
Source organism: uncultured Gammaproteobacteria bacterium (assembly GCA_913060555.1). GTDB lineage: Bacteria > Pseudomonadota > Gammaproteobacteria > Pseudomonadales > Porticoccaceae > JAGPUQ01. Next base: position 12,548 of record CAJXRS010000072.1, read on the forward strand.
AGCTGGACGCCGTCATGCCCGCGCATATCCTCTATTCGGCGGCCGATACTCTGCCCGCGGGGTTCTCCCGATTTTGGCTGCAACAGGTTTTGCGCGCTGAACTGGGCTTCACCGGCGCAATATTCAGTGACGATCTGGCCATGAAAGGTGCCGATGCGATCGGCGGCTACGCCGACAAGGCGCGGGCGGCGCTCGCTGCTGGCTGCGACATGGTACTGGTCTGCAACGATCGCCGCGGCGCGCAGGAAGTGCTCGCCGTCCTGGGGAGCGAAGATCTCGCTATGGACAGCAAGGCAAGGTTGAGACGCATGCGCGCGCGCGCATGCGTCTCAACCTTGCCTTG
>CAJXRS010000073.1 GCA_913060555.1 uncultured Gammaproteobacteria bacterium
ACGAGATCATGCCTAGTCTCGTGGGCTCGGAGATGTGTATAAGAGACAGCCGCCAACACTCTGCATATCCTCTCCTGGGCCCGAGTGGAGGCGCTGTTTGCGGGGCTGGCGGCGCGCATCGCTGTATCCGGGTTGCTGGTCGTCTACGGCCCGTTCAATTATTGCGGCGCATACACCTCCGCGGGTAACGCGCGCTTCGATCGCTGGCTGCGTGCCGGGGATACCGGGCAGGGCATCCGCGATTTCGAGGCGGTGGCTGAGCTGGCCGCCGCCCAGGGCTTCGCGCTGCGCGAAGACAATGCCATGCCGGCGAACAATCGCCTGCTGGTGTGGCACCGTCACTGAACCCTCAATCGCCGCCTGTGCGGAACGGCAGCAGGGTGCGGGCTTCCTCCAGGTACTCGAGGTTGTAGGCGCGCTCCCGGGCGATGAAGTCGGCGATCGCGATGGCGAATTCGGGGTGGCGAATCCAGTGCAGCGACCAGGTTTCCACGGGCTCGAAGCCGCGCGGAATCTTGTGCTCGCCCTGGGCGCCGGCGTCGAAACGGCCGAGCCCGCGGCGAATGGCGAACTCGATGCCCTGGTAGTAGCAGAGCTCGAAGTGCAGGCTCTCGTATTCGCGCACGCAGCCCCAATAGCGTCCGTAGAGATTGTCCGCGTCGTGCAAATACAGGGCTGCGGCGATGGGCGCGGAATCGACGTAGGCGACCGCCATTGCGAGTCGATCGGCCAGGGTCGCGCCCAGGCGCTGGAAGAACGCCTCGGTGAGATAGCCCTCCATGCCGCTGCGCTTGAGGTAGGTGTGCTGGTAGAGCCGAAAGAAGAACGACCAAAGCCGGGCGTCGATCTCCGCTCCCTCGCGCATTTCTACCCGCAGCCCCTGTTCCGCGATCCGCCGGCGTTCGCGGCGCACCATTTTGCGCTTGCGCGCATTGCAGGCGGCGAGAAAATCGTCGAAGTCGCGGTAGCCGCGGTTGAACCAGTGGAACTGCACACCGCTGCGCTCGAGCAGGCCCAGATCCCGGAACAGCATGCGCGTGGCGGCATCCGGAAACAGCAGGTGCCAGCCGCTCGCGCCGGTGGCTGCAGCGAGCTCGCGGAGTTCCGCAAACAGCGCTTCAGCGGCCTTCCCGTCCAACTGCTCCGCAGGCGGCCGCAGCCGCGGCCCGGTGATCGGAGAGAAAGGGATCGCGGTCACCAGCTTGGGGTAATAGGCGAGGCCGTTACGATGGTACGCATTCGCCCAAGCCCAGTCGAACACGTACTCGCCATAGGAGTGAGTCTTTACATACAGCGGCATGAAGGGCCGTCCGTCGCCGCCCAGGTGGTGGGGCTGCCAGCCGGTGGCGGCCGTGGTGCAGCCGGTCTCCTCCAACGCCGAGAGAAATTCGTGGGATAGAAATGGGTAATCGGACAAGGACAGCCGCCTGCTTTACCTGGTCGGACCCTAGCACTGCGCCGGGCGGGCTTCAAACGTGCAGCGAAAGGTGCTGCCCTGACCCGGGGCGCTGTGGATCTCCAGCTTGCCGCCATTGCGCAGCAGGGAGTGCTTGACGATGGCGAGCCCCAGGCCGGTGCCGCCCGAGCTGCTCGAACGGCTGTTTTCCGCTCGGTAAAAGCGCTCGGTCAGGCGCGGCAGATGGCGGGGATCTATACCCACCCCCTCGTCCTCGACCTCGACCCAGGTGTGAGCGTCGTCGTGGCCGGCGCGCACCCATATCGCACAGCCGCCCGGGTTGTGCTTGACGGCGTTGTAGACCAGGTTGGCGAAGGCACTGTGGAGCTCGCGGGTCACTCCTTCCAGGCAGAGTTCCGGCGGGCATTGCAGCGCGATCTCGTGGCACTCGCCGCCGGTGAGGGCGCGAGCGCTGTCGACGATGGCCGCCAGCAGGGGTCGCAGGGCAACCCGCTCGGTACGGATGGGCAGGGGCGTCGATTCCAGCTTGGAGAGGGTCACCAGATCCTCGGTCAACAGCGTCAGCCGCCGGGTCTGCTCATCCATCTGGGCGATCGCCTGGCGCCAGGCGGGCGGTTGCTCGACGGCGCTCCCGCGCAGGGTCTCCAGGTAGCCGGTGAGCACAGTGAGGGGGGTGCGCAGCTCGTGGGAGATATTGGCGACGAATTCCTTGCGTATCTGTTCGAGCCGCCGCAGCTTGGTGATGTCCTGCACCACCAGGGCGACCTCGTTGGTGCCGAACTGGTTGGCGTTGAATTGGAGCAGCCGGTTGGGGTCGTTGGGGGCTTCCAGCTCGACGGGTTCGGTGAAGCGCCCCTCGCGGATGAAGGCGATGAAGGCTGGGGTGCGCACCAGATTGACGATGGGTTCCCCTTCGTCTCTGCGCTCCAGGCCCAGCAGTCTGCCGGCCGCCGGATTCCACCATTCCAGGGCCCGGTCGGCATCGAGGATCAGAATGCCTTCGTCCAGGGCGTCGGTGATGCGGCGGACCCGGGTGACCAGGCTGAGATAGTCCTGGCGGTGACGGGCGTTGCGCTGGCGCAGTCGGTAGAGGTGATCCGAGATCTCGCCCCAGACACCGGATGCCGGCGGCGGATAGTTGCGGCTGCCTTGCTCCAGCCACTGATTGAGACGGTGGATGTGCACCAGGGTCCAGAGCATGTACAGCGAACCGCCGCCGATCAGAGTGGCCAGCGGGTAGCCGTAGATATAGCCCGCGAGTATCGACAATGCGGCGAGCAGCGCAATGCGCTGCAGCTCGCTGCGCAGCCCCGGGGTCAGCATTCGATCACCGTCGCTCAATTCCCCACCAATTTTTCGGAGAAGCGGTAACCGGCGCCGCGCACCGTCTGCACCAGCTTGTCGTGATCGCCCAGCGCCTTGCGCAAACGGCGGATGTGCACGTCGACGGTGCGCTCGTCCATGTAGACGTTGCCGCCCCAGACATGGTTGAGGATCTGGTCGCGGGAGTACACCCGGTCCTGGTGGGTGAGGAAAAAGCCCAGCAGGCGGAATTCCGTGGGCCCCATGGCGGCCGGGACGCCATCGATGCTGACGTAGTGGCTGACGGGATCGTACATCAGTCGCTGCACCCGGATCGGCTCTTCCTGGCGACCCAGGTCTCGGCGGCGCAGCAGTGCCCGCACCCGGGCGATCAGCTCGCGCGGCGAGAAGGGTTTGGCCACATAGTCGTCCGCGCCGGCATCCAGGCCCTGCACCAAATTGTCCTCTTCCGCCTTGGCGGTGAGCAGGATCACCGGCACCTCCGAGGTCAGTTCGTCGCGGCGCAGGCGTCGCAACAGTTCGATGCCGCTGGTCTCCGGCATCATCCAGTCGAGCAGGATCAGATCGGGCTGCTCGTCGATGATCAGCGTGTAGGCCGTGCGGGCGTTCTCGGCGCGCAGACATTTGAAGCCGGCGACCTCCAGCGCGACCGCGACCATGTCGCGGATGGCGGGCTCGTCGTCGACGATCAGGATACAGGCGTCGGTCATGATGTGCTGGCTCCTAGTGTTGTCGGCAGCCATTGCATGACACCCTTGTGTCGATATTGTGACAGTGGTGATGATGACCTCCGCGCCTTGGCGGCGGCTGTCAGGGCGCGGCCAGCGGCCAGTGATAATCCAGCAGCAGCCCCAGCCACACCGCCGCGCCGGCGTAATTGTTGAGCAGGAAGGCGCGAAAGCATCCCTGGCGGTCGCGATGGCGGGCGAGGCGGTGCTGGCGGTAGAAGACCAGGGCGGTCATCGCCAGTCCCAGGTAATACCAAGCCCCGCGATCGAAGTTGCCGCCGGCCAGGGCGAGGGCGATCAGGGCCAGCCCTTGGAGTACGCCGATCACCAGCAACTCGTCGTCGCCGAACAGAATGGCGGTGGATTTGACGCCGATGCGCAGGTCGTCGTCGCGGTCGACCATGGCGTAGTAGGTATCGAAAGCCACCGTCCACAACAGCACCCCGGCAAAGAGCGCCCAGCTGGCCGGCGGCACGCTGCCGGTCTGCGCCGCGAAGGCCATGGGTACCGCCCAGGCCCAGGCCGCGCCCAGCACTACCTGGGGCAGGTGGGTATAGCGCTTGGCGAACGGATACAGGGTGGCGAGCGCCGCGGCGCCCAGCGACAACAGTATCGTCAGGCGGTTGGTCAGCAGCACCAGCAGCAATGCCAGTGCGCAGAGCGCGGCGAACAGGCGCAGTGCCTCTCGGGGCGCCACCGCACCCGTGGCCAGCGGCCGATCGCGGGTGCGCGCCACGGCGCCGTCGATGTTGCGGTCGGCGTAGTCGTTGATCACGCAGCCCGCGGCGCGCATCACCGCCACGCCGAGCACGAAGATCACCAGTACGCCGGGGTCGGGCAAGCCCCCTGCCGCGAACCACAGTGCCCACAGTGTTGGCCACAGCAGCAGCAGGGTGCCGATCGGTCGATCGATCCGCATCAGGCGGGCGAAATCCGGCGCGCGGTGCAGGGGCAGTGGCATGGTGGGCTCTCGGTCGGCGAAACCCGTAGTTTAGAGACTGAAACCGGGCAGGAACATTTCCGCTACCAGCAGGGGCTTGCCATCCAGGTGGAACAGGGATCGTCGCCGCCAGGCGCGCTCTGCGGGACGGTACTCCAGGCCGGGCAGCGGCGGCACCGGGCGCTGGCTGACCTCGATGCGTCTGCGTCGCAACGCCGGATTCCGAAACAGCAGGCCGCCGAGTGGGCGCTCGCCGAGATGCGCCAGGAAGCGATGGCGCCCGCGCAGCAGATCCGGCGGCAGCACGCTGCGTGCATAGACCCAGGGCTCGCCGCAGCCGATCAACAGCACTTCGCGGATCAGGGCGCGCCGGCCGGCGCCCAGTGTCAGGATGCGCCTTTCGTCGGGTCGCGGGCGCGCCCAGTGCTGCTTCAACACCCGGACCCGCAGGTCACCGCCGCTCGCGGCCAGCAGGCGCTCGGTGAGTGAACCGCTGTCGAGCAGCCAGGGCCGCCAGCGTGCCGGCACTGGCGTGCGGCATTGGGTCGGAGGCCGGGGGCGACGTCTGTTGCCTGGACTGACGCGGGTGGCGCTCACAGGCTGTAGGAAAAGCTCATGGAGCCATATTCGTGGTGATGGGGCTGGCCGTCGAACTCCCGGCTTCGGAACACCTGCGCGTAGGAGATCTTCCAGCGCCCGGCGAGCAAGCTGATACCAGCATAGGCGTCGGCGACCAGGGGTTTTTTGTCGACGCTGTGGCTGTCCTTGAAGGTATTGCCATCCAGAAAGATATCACGCGCCACCAGGCGCGTGTCGACAGCGACGAAAGCGTGGATACCACGGATTCCGTCGCCGGGTGTACGGCGTGCTCCATTTCGGCCCGGGGCGCTGTTGTCGCCGCCGGCGGGCACCGCGGAGGTGCCGAAGTCGTCGGGCAGGTCCCAGCCGATACGGTACTCGCCGCCGAAATTGAGGTGGGTGGCGACATTGCCCAGGCTGGTGCCCGCGTGGGCGATGAAGTCGTGCCCGAAATTGTCGCGCCAGCTGTCGCTGAACAGGCGCCGTTTCTGTTGGTAGAGCAGTTGCAGCGTGGGCTCGTCCCGCAATTGGTTGTCCCAACCATTGTATTTATCGAATCCCCGCAGGTCGTGAATCAGATCCTGGGCCTCGTGGGCCAAAGCCGAGGGACCGATCATGCCGACATCGATTTCCATCACGTCGAGGCGGTTCTCGCTGCGCGTGTGGTAGGCGATGCCGGCGTGCAGATAGCCGGCGTAGGGGCGTTCGTCCGGGACCAGCGCGGCGGACTCGGTGTCCTCGGGCGTGAACATCAGCTGACCCAGGCTGAGCACCAGGTTGTGCTCGGTGTCCGGGTCGTTGCTGTGCAGCAGTCGCAGCCTGCGGTTGGCGGCGCGCAGCCAGGCCGGAAACGCCGGATCGTTCTGATAGGAGGTGGTGTCCGGAGAGATCCACGACAGGCGGACGCCGTTGGTGTAGTTCTGGTCGGTTTCGTCGAACAGGTCGTTCTCTAGATAGAGATTGACCGTCCAGGGATTGGCGGGCGAGGCCGTCGTGGGCATGGGCATCGCCAGCGCCGCGAGCACGACCGGCAACCAGGGGCGGAATCTACGCACGTGGGAATCTCCTGAAGGGGCGGAATTGTACCCGGCCGGGACGACGGAGCAGCACCCCTTTCCTGCTATTCTCGCCGGCAAACCACAACCGGGGGACGATCATGACGGAACCAAGACAAGCCTATGAAACCCTGTCGATCGAGCATCGTAACGGCGTCGACTGGTTGACCCTCGACCGCCCGGAGCAGTTCAACGCCCTCAACGGCGCGATGATCGAAGATCTGCTCGACTATTTCGGTGGCCTGTACTTCGACCATCGCGTCCGCGTGGTGGTGTTGCGCGGTGCCGGCAAGCACTTCTGCGCCGGGCTCGACCTCAACGAAACCGCCACCTTCACCAGCGGCATCGTCGCCGGCGCCCGCGGTCAGCGCCGGGTCGCCGAGATCATCCTGCGCATGCGGCGCTGCCCGCAGCCGGTCATTGCCCTGGTGCAGGGCGCTGCCACCGGTGCCGGCCTGGCTTTCACCCTTGCCGCCGACGTCCGCTATGCCGCCGAGAACGCGCGTTTCAATGTCGCCATGGCGCGCATCGGTCTGACCGGCTGCGATGTCGGCATCAGCTATTTCCTGCCCCGCGCCGTGGGTGCCGGCAATGCCGCGGAGATGATGATGACCGGCCGTTTCGTCGACGCCGCCAAGGCGTTGCGCAGCGGTCTGGTCTCCGAGGTGGTGGCGGCCGATGCCCTGGCGGAGGCGGGCGCGGCCCTGGCCGCCGAAATGGCCGCCATGTCGCCGCTCGGCCTGCGGCTGACCAAGGAGGGGCTCAATATGGCCCAGGATGCCGGCAGCCTGGAGGCGGTGATCGCCCTGGAGGATCGCGGCCAGGTGATGTGTCTGGGTCCCTTCCTGGAGGAGGGGGCGGCGGCCTTTCTGGAGAAGCGGCCCCCCCGCTACAGCGATGAGTGAAGCCGGCGGCGCCATTGCCCGCTTCCGGACCCCGTCCGGCCCGGCAGCGGACTGGCTTTCATGGCCCACTAGGCGGACGCTCTTGCCCTGTGCAATAGCCAATACAGTACCGGCAGCACGAACAGCGTCAGCAGGGTCGAGGAGATGATGCCGCCGATCACCACCGTGGCCAGCGGACGCTGCACCTCGGCGCCGGTGCCCGTATTGAGCGCCATGGGGACGAAACCGAGACTGGCGACCAGGGCGGTCATCAGGACTGGCCGCAGGCGGATCAGGGCGCCATCGACGATGGCCTTCATCAAGTCGCCCTGTTCGTGCCAGAGATCGCGGATAAAGGCGATCATCACCAGGCCGTTCAACACCGCCACCCCGGAAAGGGCGATAAAGCCCACACCCGCTGAGATCGACAGGGGCATGTCCCGCAACCAGAGGGAGAGCACTCCGCCGGTGAGCGCCAGGGGTACCCCCGTAAAGATAATCAAGGCGTCCTTGAAGGTGCCCAGGGCCATCACCAGCAGCGCGAGAATGATCGCCAGGGTCACCGGCACCACGATCGCCAGCCGCTGACTGGCGGACTGCAATTGCTCGAAGGTACCGCCATAATTCAGCCAGTAGCCGGCGGGTAAATCCACGTCATCCGCAATGCGCGCCTGTGCTTCCTCGACAAATCCGCCCAGGTCACGGTCGCGAACGTTGGCGGTGACCACCACCCGGCGCTTGCCGTTTTCCCGGCTGATCTGGTTGGGCGCTGGCGCCAGCTCCAGCTCGGCCACCTCCGACAAGGGCACATAGCCTCCGTCCGGCAGGGCTACCGGCAGATCCGCCAGGCTGTCCACATCCCGACGAATGTCTTCGGGCAAACGCACCACCAACTGGAAGCGGCGGTCGCCTTCGTAGATCAGGCCGGCGTTTTCGCCCCCGACACCGGCTGCCACCAGATCCTGAAGATCATCCACGGTCAGCCCGTAGCGGGATAGCGCCATACGTTTGGGGTGTACCGACAGCATGGGCAGGCCGGTCACCTGTTCGACCCGGGCATCGGCGGCGCCCTCGATGGATTCCACAACGTCGAGGACGTCATTGGCCGATGCCAACAACTGACCCAGGTCATCGCCGAACACCTTGATGCCCAGGTCGGCGCGCACCCCGGAGATCAACTCGTTGAAGCGCATCTCGATGGGTTGGGTGAATTCGTACTTGTTGCCGGGAAGCATTTCCACTGCTTCTGCCATTTCCGCCACCAGTTCATCCTTGGTTTTGTCGGGATTCGGCCATTGGTCGCGGGGTTTGAGAATGACGAAATTGTCCGCCACGCTGGGGGGCATGGGGTCGGTCGCCACTTCCGGCGTGCCGATCTTGGCGAATACCTTGTCGACCTCGGGAAATGCCTTGAGGCGCTCTTCCAACTGCGATTGCATGTCGATGGCCTGCTCCAGTCCGGTGCCCGGGATGCGCAGGGCGTGCAGTGCGATATCCCCTTCATCCAGTTGCGGAATAAACTCCGAACCCAGGGTGGTCGCCAGCCAGAGACAAACCGCCACCAGCGCGGTTGCGCCACCGAGCACCAGCCACCGGAGCTTCATAGCCACCAGCAGCGCGGGCCTGTAGAGTGATTTGGCACCACTGATTACCGGGCTTTCCTTTTCGCTGATCTTGCCTCGCAGGAATACCGCCACGGCGGCCGGGACCACGGTGAGCGACAGCGCCATGGCTGCCAGCAGGGCCATCACCACGGTGGCAGCCATGGGGTGGAACATCTTGCCCTCGACGCCGGTGAGGGAAAAGATCGGCAGGTACACCACGGTAATAATGGCGACGCCGAACAGGCTGGGCCGGATCACCTCGTTGGTGGCCTCGTACACCAATTGCAGTCGTTCCTTGAGGGCCAACGGACCTGCATGCTGGGCCTGGGACAGGCGCCGGATACAGTTTTCGACGATGATCACCGCGCCGTCGACGATCAGGCCGAAGTCCAGGGCCCCCAGGCTCATCAGGTTGGCGGACACACTCGTCTGCACCATGCCGGTGATGGTGGCCAGCATCGACAGGGGTATCACCGCCGCCGTGATCAGCGCAGCGCGCAGGTTGCCCAGCAGCAGGAACAACACCAGGATCACCAGCAGCGCACCTTCCAGCAGGTTTTTCTCCACCGTGGCGATAGCCTTGTCCACCAGCGCCGTGCGGTCGTACACCGCCTCCACTTTGATGCCGTCGGGCAGGGAGGGTTTGATGGCTTCGAGCCTGTCCGCTATCGCTTGGGCGACCGCGCGGGAGTTCTCTCCAACCAGCATCATGGCGGTACCGAGTACCGTTTCCGCGCCATCGCGGGTGGCGGCCCCGGTGCGCAGCTCCCTGCCAATCGCCACCTCGGCCAGGTCGCCGACCGTCACCGGTGCGCCGGCGCGGTTGGCGATCACCGCCTGCTCGATCTCGCCGATAGTCGCCAACTGCCCCGGCGAACGAAGCAATAGCTGTTGTCCGTTGCGTTCGATATAGCCGGCGCCGCGATTGCCATTGTTGGCCCGCAAGCCATGGATCAGTTCGTCCAGACTGATCCCGAACTGCAACAGCTTTTGCGGCGAGGGGGTGACATGGTATTGCTTGTCATAACCGCCGATGGTGTTGATCTCGATGACGCCCGGTACCTGGGCCAGCTGGGGCTTGATGATCCAGTCCTGGATTTCCCGCAGGGCTGTGGCATCGAGAGGATGACCATCAGGGCCGGTGGCGCCGGGCCTGGCTTCTACGGTGTACATGAAGATCTCGCCAAGACCGGTGGCAATGGGGCCCATCTCTGGCTCCAGTCCGGGGGGGAGCGTGCTCTTGATGGCGCCCAATCGCTCATTAATCAGGTTGCGGGCGAAATAGATGTCCGTACCCTCCTCGAACACCACGGTGACCTGGGACAGGCCGTAGCGGGACAGGGAGCGGGTGTAGGACAGCTTGGGCAGACCGTACAGCGCGGTTTCCACCGGGAAGGTGATGCGCTGCTCCGCCTCCAGAGGCGAGTAGCCCGGCGCCTCCGTGTTGATCTGCACCTGGACATTGGTGATATCCGGTACCGCGTCTATGGGCAGGCGCTGGAAACTCCACACGCCGACACCGACCAGTACCAGGATGAGGAATAGCATCAGGAAACGCCGCTCCACCGAGAGGCGCAGGATCCGATTGAGCATGGTGGCCTCCTCTCAGTGGTCGTGGGACGCGCCGGATTTTTCAATGTCCGCCTTGATGAGGTAGCTGTTTTCCACCACATAGCGGTCGCCGGGGTTGAGTCCGGACAGCACTTCGGTCATCTCGCCATCGCTGCGGCCCAACTCCAGCGGGCGTATTTCATAGATATCGCCCACCTGGATGAAGACCACCGTCCAGTCGCGAAACGACTGCAGGGCGCGGTTGTCCACGGCCAGAGGGGCCTCGACGGTTTCCACCACCAGATCCCCGGCCACCAGCAGTCCCGGGGTCAACAGGCCATCAGCGTTGTCCAGCTCGGCGCGGGCCAGGGTGTAGGGCGCGTTGCCGGGCGCCGGCAGCAGGTGGTGGATGGTGCCTTCCCGGTCAATGCCCTCGGCCCGCAGCCGGACTTTCTGGCCGGCGGCAACCTCGGCCCGTTGCCCGGGAAATATCTTGAATTCGGCCCACAGGGTGGTCAGGTCAGCGAGCTTGAACAGGGGTTCCTTCCCGGCCATCTCCCCCCTGCTGATGTGGCGTTCGATCACCACACCGTCGATGGGCGCGCGCAGGGCGTAGGTTTGCAGGCTTTCGTTGGACTCCACCTGGGCCAGCACATCGCCACGTTCGACCCGATCACCCAAATTGACATTCACCTGAGTGGCCACGCCGGGGAAGCGGGCGCGCACCCGGGCAATCTGTTGCGGGTCCGTGGTCAGCTTGCCGTAGGTGGTCAGGCTGCGCTCGATCGTGTTCGGCCCGGCCTCGGCGGTGGCGATACCCGCCCGTCGGGCGATCTCCGGTGAGATGCTGGTTCGACCCTCGTGAGATTCCCAGCGCCACCGGTAGCGTTTGTCATCGATGGCGAGGGTCACTTCCACGTCAAAGGAGTGGGGTTCCGTCACCACCCCGGCCCCCAGCCAGTAGTCTCCCTGGTAGGCAAACTCGAAGCTGTCCACTTGCCCGCCCAGGCGGCTGAGGTCGACGCCGAGATCAATGCCGTCGGTCAGAGGGCGACCGTCCCGGGTGACCCAGGCCCGGTATTCCGGCGGGACGCCCTGTTCGAAGATCTGCAGTTCAACGGCAACGTCGTCCTGTTGCAGCAGGATGCCGCCGTGAGGCCCCTTGGCCTCGACTTGCGCTTCGTCGGGTTGCTCCTCGGCGGCGTGCAGGGGACTGCTGGCAAGGCAAGTGGCCACCAGTACCAGAGAAAGTTGTTGCATCAGTTGCATGGTTTGAATCCTGAATTCTTGGGTTAACGCGCCGGAGCGCGCTGGACGGTTGCCAGCGGCTGCGCCGTGAGTTGTTCGATCAGCGCCTGGTTGAGCAGCGCCGTGGCGGCGGCATCGACCAGCGTCTGTCTCGCCGAGAGCAGCTCCCGCTGTGCGGAGATCCATTCGACGTAGGAGTAACGGCCACGCTCGTAGGCGGAGCGGATCTGGGCGAGGGCCTCGGTCAGCTCTGGAAGCATGCCGTCGCCGATCTGCTCCACGGCGGCGACGGCCTGTTGCCTCTGGTGCCAGGCATCGAACAGCCGCGCGCGAAGGCGCAGCAGGCTGTCCTCACGGCGATACTGGACCTCATTGCGGGCTGCCAGAGCAGCCTGCACCTCGCCGCGACCGCGACGCCCGCTGAAGAGCGGCATCGAAATAGCGGCGGTCAGGGCCGTGTCGTCGGTTTCCTCCAGGCGACGGAGACCCAGCTGCCAGCGGATATCCCCTGCCGACCGGCTGCGCGCCAGCTGCACCTCGGCGTCGCGCAGGCGCGCTTCGCTGGCATATGCCTGGATCGCCGGACTGTCGCTGACGCGCTGGTACAGGGCTTCAAAGCTGTCGGCCGAGCCGAACCGGAACAGATCGCCCTCCAGGGTCTGGAAGTTCGGTGTGGTCTCGCCCCACAGCGAGACCAGCGCCATTTTTCGGCTCTCCAGTTCGGCTTGCAGGCGGGCCCGTTCGATACGACTCCGGGTGAGTGCGGCGCTGGCCCGGAGGACCTCGGACTGAGGTGCGGCACCGCGGTCGGCGCGTCCGGCGACGATCTCGTGAGTCGTCTCGGCCAGTGACACCGCCCCCGCCGCCAGGGCGAGCTTTTCCTGCAGGGCCAGGGCGGTGATGAAACCCTGGGTGACCTGGCCCAGGAGATCCAGGGTTGCGGCGCGGCGCTCGGCCTCGACCAGTCCGTAGCGGGCATCGATCAGCCCGACCCGGGCCTGCCGTTGGCCGCCGAGCTCCAGGACCGATGACAGTGCCAGGGTGTATTCGGCACCGTCGAACCCCTGCAGATCGCCGCTGCCGAGGGCGTTTTCCACTTCCAGGCCCGCCTCGAGGGCGGGGTTTTGCTTCGCGGTGAGGCGGCCGCCCTCAAGGCCCTGCAGGCGGAGGTCGAAAACCTGGAGACGGGGGTTTTGCGCCAGCGTTGACGACAGCGCTTCCGGCAGGGTCAGCGAGGCTTCTCCGGGGTAGGCGGCAGGGATGTTCAGGGTGAGCGCCAACAGGCAAAACAAAGGGCTGGAAAAGCCGTGCGGCAACAGCTGCCACCCGGTTTTCACACGGGTTTTACAAAGCATGAAAATGCTCCTGCGAAAGTTTGGAGGCGGGTTGTTACCCGCTCGAAGCGGGTATTCGCAGGATCAGATGATGGGAGGGCGAAACGGGGGGGTTCTGACTCCGGCGGTGAAAGTCGCCAGGCAATCGGAGAGGGTGACGC
>CAJXRS010000074.1 GCA_913060555.1 uncultured Gammaproteobacteria bacterium
CCGATGCAGGCGAGCTGTTCCTGGTGGTGCCGCGCCCCGGCACCATTTCGCCCTGGTCGAGCAAAGCCACTGACATTGCCCACAACGCCGGGCTCTCTGCCGTGGCGCGTATCGAGCGCGGTGTCGCCTACCGGGTGCTGGCCGAGTCGCCGCTCGAAGATCTGCAGCGAGCATCCCTGGCGCCACTGTTGCACGATCGTATGGTCGAGGCGGTGTTCGAGGATGTCGCCGCAGCGGCCAGCTTGTTTGGCACAGAGGCACCGCGGCCGCTGGCCCGCATCCCGCTGCTCGCCGAGGGCCGTGCCGCCCTGGTGCGTGCCGACCGCGAACTGGGCCTGGCGCTGGCCGCCGACGAGATCGACTACCTGTTCGAGCAGTACGGGCAGCTGGGCCGGGATCCCACCGACGTCGAACTGATGATGTTCGCGCAGGCCAATTCCGAGCACTGCCGGCACAAGATCTTCAACGCGACCTGGACCCTGGATGGCGTACCGCGGCCCGAAACCCTGTTCGGGATGATCAGGAACACCCATGCCTGTTCGCCCGGAGGAGTGTTATCGGCCTATGCCGACAATGCCGCGGTGGTCGAGGGGCCGGTCGCCGGGCGTTTTTTTGCCGACCCGCTGAGTGCCCGCTACGGCGCCCGCGAGGAGGCTATCCATCTGTTGATGAAGGTGGAGACCCATAACCATCCCACCGCCATCGCGCCCTTTCCCGGTGCCGGCACCGGGGCCGGCGGAGAGATCCGCGACGAGGGCGCCACCGGACGCGGCGCCAAGCCCAAGGCCGGCCTGGTGGGTTTCAGCGTCTCCCACCTGCGGATCCCCGGTTACGAGCAACCCTGGGAGGACGACTACGGCCGGCCCGGGCGTATCGTTTCGCCGCTGGCCATCATGCGCGACGGTCCCATCGGTGCCGCGGCCTTCAACAACGAATTCGGGCGGCCCAATCTGTGCGGCTATTTTCGCGCCTTCGAGGCCGATCACGGCGGCGTCCGGTGGGGGTACCACAAGCCGATCATGATCGCCGGCGGTTACGGCAATGTTCGCCCCGGGCATGTCGCCAAGGGCGAAATCACCCCGGGCCACAGGCTGATTGTGCTGGGCGGACCGGCCATGCTGATCGGCCTGGGCGGCGGGGCGGCGTCCTCGATGGCTTCCGGAGACAGCGCCGAACACCTCGATTTCGCTTCGGTACAGCGTCAGAACCCGGAGATGGAGCGCCGCTGCCAGGAAGTCATCGACCGCTGCTGGGCGCTGGGTGAGGCCAACCCCATCGCCTTTATCCATGATGTCGGCGCCGGTGGACTCTCCAACGCGCTTCCCGAGCTGGTCAAGGACGGCGGCGTGGGCGGGCGCTTCGAATTGCGCGCCGTGCCCAGCGCCGAATCCGGTCTCTCGCCGCTGGAGATCTGGTGCAACGAAGCCCAGGAGCGCTATGTGCTTGCCGTCGCGCCCGAGCGGATCGACGTCTTTGTCGCCATCTGTGCCCGCGAACGCTGCCCCTATGCGGTGGTGGGAGAGGCCACCGCTGCCCCGGAGCTGGTGCTCGGCGACCGGCATGGCGATGAACGGCCGGTGGATCTGCCGCTGTCGGTCTTGTTCGGCAAGCCGCCGCGCATGCACCGGGAGGTGGTCAGTGTTGCGCGGCCGGGACGGCATTTCGATACCGGATCAGTGGCGATCGCCCGCGCGGCGGAACTCGTCCTGCGCCATCCGGCGGTGGCCAGCAAGGCCTTTCTGATCACCATCGGCGATCGCTCCGTCACCGGCATGGTGGCGCGCGATCAGATGGTCGGCCCCTGGCAGGTGCCGGTGGCGGACTGCGCCATGACCACTGCCGGCTTCGACGGCTACGCCGGCGAGGCCATGGCGATGGGTGAGCGCACGCCGCTGGCGCTGCTCGATGCCGCGGCCGCCGCCCGCATGGCGGTAGGGGAAGCGCTGACCAACATCGCCGCCGCACCGATCGGCGCGCTGGGCAATGTCAAGCTATCGGCGAACTGGATGTGCGCCGCTGGTCATCCCGGGGAGGATGCCAACCTGTTCCGCGCCGTGGAGGCCGTGGGGCTGGAGCTGTGCCCGGCGCTGGGTATCGCCATCCCCGTGGGCAAGGATTCGCTGTCGATGCGAACGGTATGGCGGCAGGGCGATGTCGAAAAGTCGGTCACCGCGCCGGTGTCACTGATCGTCTCGGCATTTGCGCCGGTTGCCGATGTGCGCCGGGCGTTGACGCCCCAGCTGAGCGGTGCGGATGGCGAGTTGTTGCTGGTGGATCTGGGCGCCGGCGCGAACCGCCTGGGGGGCTCGATTCTCTGCCAGGTATTGGGCGAGCTCGGGGATCAGCCGCCCGATATCGAGGATCCGGCACGGCTGGTGGCTTTCTTCGGAGTCATCCAGGACTGCCTGCCGACGGGCGAGTTGCGTGCCTATCACGATCGCTCCGACGGCGGTCTCTTTGCGACCCTAGCAGAGATGTGTTTCGCGGGTCATTGCGGGGCCGAGATCGAGCTGAGCGACGCCGATCCGCTGGCAGCCCTGTTCAACGAGGAACTGGGTGCGGTGCTGGAGGTGGCTCCGGAGGCGGTCGAGCGGGTGCTGGAACGGTTTGTCGCGGCGGGCCTGGGAGCTTGTGTGCGCCGCCTCGGACGCTTGACCGGGACCGACGAGCTGGTGCTTCGCGGCGCCGCCGGCCTGGACTACCGCGCCTCGCGGGTTGCCCTGCAGCGGATCTGGTCGGAAACCAGTTACCGGATGCAGGAACTGCGCGACAATCCGCAATGCGCCGCGCAGGAATTCGCCGACACCGGCGGTGACGACGGCAGACTGGTGGCGATGCCGACCTTCGACGTCGCCGAAGACGTGGCGGCGCCGCTGATCGCCACCGGGGCGCGCCCGCGGCTGGCGGTGCTGCGCGAGCAGGGCGTCAACGGCCAGCTGGAGATGGCCGCGGCCTTCGACCGCGCCGGGTTTGCCGCGATCGACGTCCATATGAGCGATCTACTGGCCGGGCACGTCGGCCTGGGGGACTTCCAGGGCCTGGTCGCCTGCGGCGGTTTTTCCTACGGCGATGTGCTCGGTGCCGGCAGTGGCTGGGCGCGCAGCGTGCTCTTCAACGATCGGGTGCGCGCCGAATTCGCCGCTTTCTTCGCGCGCGGCGAAACCTTCGCGCTGGGCGTGTGCAACGGCTGCCAGATGCTCTCCCAGCTGAGCGAGCTGATCCCGGGCGCAGAGCACTGGCCGCGCTTCGCGCGCAATCTCTCGGAACAGTTCGAGGCGCGTACCGCACTGGTGCGGGTGGAGTCCTCGCCCTCCGTGCTGCTGGCCGGCATGGCGGGTTCGGTGCTGCCCATCGCCGTGGCCCATGGTGAGGGCCGGGCGGTGTTTGCCGACGCTGCCGCCAGGCGCGCCGCGGAGGACGGCGCCAGCATCGCGCTGCGCCATGTCGATGCCAAAGGCATCCAATCCGAACGCTATCCGATCAATCCCAATGGCTCGCCGGCCGGGATTACCGGGCTGACCAGTGCCGACGGCCGGGTTACCATCATGATGCCCCATCCGGAGCGGGTGTTTCGCACGGTGACCAATTCCTGGCGTCCGCCGGACTGGGGCGAGGATGGCGGCTGGTTACGTCTGTTTCGCAATGCGAGGGTATTCGTGCAATGAACCAACATGTGGTGGAAGTGACCCTGGAGAACGCCCGCCAGGTGCTGATCGAAGAGAGTATGCAGCGCCTCGTGGTGGTGGATTTCTGGGCCGATTGGTGTGCGCCCTGCAAGGCACTGCTGCCGGTGCTGGAGAAGCTGGCCGCCGAGTACGACGGCCAGCTGCTGCTCGCCAAGGTGAACGCCGACCAGCAACCGGACATCGCCGCACAGTTCGGGGTGCGCAGTTTGCCGACCGTCATTCTGATGCGCGACGGCCAACCGGTGGATGCCTTTCAGGGCGCACAGCCGGAGACCGAAGTACGGCGGCTACTGGAGAAGCACCTGCCTCAGCCCTGGGAGGGGTTGCTCGACGAGGCTTCCCGCATGTTGCAGGCCGGGGACGCCGCCGGCGCCCTGCCGCTGCTGCGCGAGGCCTACGAAGCCTCCGGGCAGTCCGCGGATATCGCCATGGCGCTGGCCCAGGTGCTGATCGAGCTCAACCGCTGCGATGAGGCGGAGACCGTGCTCAAGGGGATCGGCAAGGCCCATCAGGGCCCCGCCTACGCGCAGCTGCTCGATCTCCTCGCCGAGCGCCGCACCAATGCCCGTTCGCCGGAGCTGGAGGCCTTGGAGCAGGCCTTTGCCGAGCGTCCAGAGGACGGTGAGCTGGCGCTGCGCCTGGCCCGTCAGTACCGCAGTGAACACCAGTACGAAGCCGCGCTGCAGACCCTGCTCGATGTACTGCGCCGCGACCTGGGCTTTGCCGATGGCGCCGCCCGCCAGGAGTTCCTCGATACCCTGAACACCCTGGGCAAGGGCGATCCCCTGGCGGCGCGCTTCCAGCGGCAATTCTTCAACCTGCTCTATTGAGCCGGAGTGGACAGTGCTTCAGTACAAGCTCAGTGTCTATGTCCCGGAAGCCGCGCTGGCAGCGGTCAAGGACGCGGTGTTTGCAGCTGGCGCCGGCCGTCAGGGCGCCTACGACAGCTGTTGCTGGCAGGTGCGCGGCGAGGGCCAGTTCCGCCCCCTGGCGGGCAGCAATCCCCATATCGGCAGTCTGGGTCGGGTCGAGCAGGTGGCCGAATACCGCGTGGAAATGCTGTGTCCCGGCGATCGCATCACGCAAGTCGTCGCTGCGCTGCGCAAGGCACATCCCTATGAGGAGCCGGCCTTCGATCTGGTCCGCCTGGAAGATCCGGCCGAATAGCTGCGGCCCGGATGGTCGCACATGGCCGTGGGTTCCGGCGCCTTTTGCACTATGCTGGTAGCCGACGCAGCCCGGGCTGAATCGCTCCGGGTGATGAGAAGCGGAGACTGGCCATGAAGATCGACGTTCCTCTGACCGCCGAGTTGGGCGCCATTGCCGAGGCGGTGGCGGTGCTGGAGGCCGCTGGTTTCGACGGTGTGCAGACCGTCGAGACCGGCCACGATCCCTTCTTTCCGCTGCTGTTGGCCGCCGAGCACAGCCGGCGACTGGAGCTGACCACCGCCATTGCTGTGGCCTTCGCCCGTAACCCCATGACCCTGGCTGCGATCGGCAATGATCTCAACGGCTATTCGGGGGGCCGCTGTATCCTGGGTCTGGGCTCGCAGATCCGCGCGCATATCGAGCGGCGCTTCTCCATGCCCTGGTCGCATCCGGCCGCCCGGATGCGGGAATTCGTGGCCGCGATGCGCGCCATCTGGGCCAACTGGTACCGGGGGGAGCCGCTGGATTTTCGCGGCGAGTTCTATCAGCACACCCTGATGACGCCGGTGTTCACCCCGAAGCCCAGCGAGGCCGGACCGCCGCGGGTGTTTCTCGCCGCGGTGGGACCGCGGATGACCCGCGTGGCGGCCGACGTCTGCGACGGCATGCTGGTCCACCCGCTGACCTCGGTGGCCTATCTGCGCGAGAATGTCTCGCCCATCATCGAAGCTGGGCTGCGGGAGCGGGGCGTCGCGCGCGCGGCGTTCGCGTTGTCCCACGCGCCCTTCGTGGTATCCGGGCGTACCGAGGAAAGCTTCGCGCGCAACCGGGCCGCGGTCTGCGAGCGCATCGCCTTCTATGCATCGACGCCGGCCTATCGAGGGGTGCTGGAAAAACACGGTTGGGGTGAACTGCAGCCGGAACTCAATCGGCTCTCCAAGCAGGGCCGCTGGCAGGCCATGGGCGCACTGATCGACGACGAGATGCTGGAGACTTTCGCGGTGGTGGGGGAGCCGGGCGCGATCGTCCCCGAGCTCAGGCGTCGCTTCGGTGGCCTGGTCGACCGTCTTACCCTGGATTTCGAATTCGCCGATGCCGCAGAACGCGGTGCGCTGATTCGAGCGCTCGCGGGGCGGGCGGGATAGCGGGATAGTACAGCAGAGGAGTTGAAGCATGCTTGTCGAACAGATCTGGACCGGAAACGATTACCGCAATTTCAATTATCTGATCGCCTGCCCGGAAACCGGCGAGGCGCTGGCCATAGACCCTCTGGCGCATGAACTGTGCCTGGCCGCTGCCCGGGAGCGTGGCTGGCAAATCACCCAGATCCTCAATACCCACGAACACTTCGACCATATCGGCGGCAACGCACCCTTGGCGGCGGCCACTGGCGCGCGGATTCTGGCCCACGCCAATGCCCGTGACAGTATTCAGGATATGGATCGCGGGCTGCAGGCGGGGGATGTGGTGCGTGTCGGCCGCAGCGTCGAGTTGCTGGTGCTGGATACCCCGGGCCACACCATGAGCCATGTCTGCCTGCTCTCGAAGACCGAGCAGCCGGCGCTATTCTCCGGAGACACCCTGTTCAATGCCGGCGCCGGCAACTGCCATCACGGCGGCCATCCCGAGCAACTCTACCGTACCTTCGTCGAACAACTGGCCCGCCTCGACGCGGGTACTCGAATCTACCCGGGCCACGACTACATCACCAACAATTTGCAGTTCACGCTGGATCGCGAGCCGGACAATCAGGCGGCGCGTGATCTGCTGGGGCGCATCGAAGGTCAGGACCCGGCTCACCCCCTGGTGACCTCTCTGGGCCTGGAAAAGGAAGTCAATACCTTTTTCCGTCTGCAGAGCCCGACGGTGATCGCCCAGTTGCGCGCAGCCTTCCCCGAGCTGGATGAAGATCCGGACCCGGAGATGGTGTTTCTCAAGCTGCGGGAGCTGCGCAACCGCTGGTGAGGCGTGGCCTCACCAGCATCACTGCGCCAGATCGGGCTGCTCGGCGACGATATTCTGGTAGAGCGGCTGAAAGCTGAACCAGCCGGCCTGTTCGGTGCCTACCGTATCCCGCGTGGCGGCGGCGACCTCGGGTCGAATCAGCAGGGGCTTGCCGGCGGCCTCGGCGAGCAGCTGCGCCTGGCAGGTGCGTTCCATGGTGATGAACCACCAGGCCGCGGATTCGACGCTCTGGCCGACGGTGAGCAGGCCGTGGTTTTGCAGGATGCAGGCCTTGTGCGAGCCTAGGGCGGCGGCGATGCGCCGGCCTTCGCCCGGGTCCAGCACCACGCCGGTGAAATCATCGAACAGCACATGGTCCTGGTAGAAGGCGCAGGCATCCTGGGTCAGGGGATCCAGCAATCGGCCGAGGCTGGACCAGCTCTTGCCGTACACCGAATGGGCGTGGGCGGCGGCCACTACATCGGGTCGCGCGGCATGGATGGCGCCGTGGATTGCGAACGCGGCGGCGTTGAGCGGACCCTCGCCGGCGACGATCTGGCCCTCGTGGTCGACCAGCAGCAGATCGTTTACCTGCATGCACTTGAAGGAGACCCCGAACGGGTTCACCCAGAAGCGATCCGGGTATTCCGGGTCGCGTACCGTGATGTGCCCGGCTGCGCCCTCGTCGAAACCGAGCCTGCCGAACAGGCGGAAGGCTGCAGTGAGGCAATGCTTGCGGTGTGCGCGCTCCTCGGCGGGAGAGGCAAAGCTGAGGGGCTGCGGCCCGCCCTTGCCGCGCTGGGGCTGGATTACCTGGTAGGCCGGCTGGTTCATGAGTATCCCTCCGCCATCGGACATAGAACACCAATATAGGCCCGAGTCCGCTCCCTGTGCCAGGACTACCGGTGGACGCGGCCGCCGAGCCGGTCGCCGTCAGGCCAGATGGGCGGCGAGAATGAAGGCCAGCATTACCAGCACCAGGCTGCCGATGGTGATCGCCAGCCGTTTGGCGGTTTCCTTGTCGCTGAGGGTCTCCATTGCCGTCTCCGGTGATGCTTATCGCAAGGATATGGCGAACCCGTGGTCCTGCCATTGATACGGATCAACGGAGCGAGATCCGCATCAATCGATCCCGGGCAATGGCAGGCTGGCGGTGTCGGCGCGGGCGCGGCGGCGAGGCAGGCTATTGCGGGCGAGATGCAGTACCTTGAGGGCAGTCGCCCGATATCCGGTCAGTTTGCCGCCGTATACCGCGATGTAGTTGGGACGGCGCCGGGGTGTGTGCGTCAGCATGACCTCCCGGCTGCGCCGCAAGGGCGCGGTCGGCGATGCCGGCAACACCCGCAACCCCGCCATGCGCGCCGCGATCTCCGGCTCCTCCCCGGGGAAGTAGTGATCGAGCACGCGGAGCAGATAGGCTTCTTCCTCAGGCGTGATGCGGGCGTCGTCGGGTGAGCCGGAAAAGGGGGTCTCGGTGGTGCCCAGCAGGGAGCCTGTACCCCAGGGGAGCAGAAAGACCGCGCGGCCGTCTCCGGGTACTTCCAGGTAGTAGCAGCGGTCGATGGCCGGTCGCGACAGTACCAGGTGAGCGCCCTGGACCAGGGCGACCTGCGGTTGTGGCGGCCGCGGATCCATGGTGGCGGCCACCTGATTGGCCCAGGGCCCAGCACAGTTCACCAGTAGCCGAGCCGATATCTGGCGGCTGTCCCCGGCCTCGTCCAGGGTGATCCGCCAGCAGTCCCCCAGCCAGTGCGCACTCGTCACACTGGCCGGGCAGGCCAGTTCCGCGCCCAGACTGGCCGCCGAGGCGGCGACCGCGGCGGTCAGCCGGCGGTCGTCGGTGCGCGCGTCCCGGTAGGCGAAGATCTGCTGCAGTCCGATCCTGCTCAGCCCCTTGAGCTCCTGCCAGCACCCCCGGGGCAGGCGCCGGAATCTGGCCTCTGTCCGGCATCCGGACAGCATCCAGTACAGGCTCAGAGCCAGGCGCAACTGCCAGGGGCGCACGCGAGTGGCTCCGTATACCGGGATGTGAAAATCGTCCGGCCATACCAGCTGGGGGGCGATGCGCTCGAGGATGCGCCGCTCGCGCAGACTCTCGCGCACCAGGCGCAGTTGGCCGTTGCGCAGGTAGCGCAGTCCGCCGTGGATGAGTTTGCTCGACTTGCTGGAAGTGCCGGCGCCCCAGGAGTGACGTTCCGCCAGCAGGACGCTGTAGCCTGCCGCGGCGGCTGCCTGGGCGACGCCTGTGCCCTGGATGCCACCGCCGATCACCGCCAGGTCGAAGGGGGTTGTCCGCGCGGCCCCGGATTCGCTCACAGTGTGCGTTGGGCCAGGGCCTGCAGCAGCCCGCCGATGTCGAAGGTCTCGATGCGGTCGGCGCCGCGGCCCAGCCAACGCATGGCGAGATCGGCATCGGCGACCTCGTAGAGGACCACCTGCGGGGTCATCTCCTGGAGGTCGGCGCGGGCCGGAACCTTGCGATAATCGCAGAACAGGGCTTCCGGGCGCAGGGCCTCGAGTTCGCCGCTGCAATGATCCCGCCAGCGCTGCAGGACCAGCCCGCAGCGCGGCCAGCCGCGCGCCCGGGCGTGGGCGATGAACGGGTAATCGAAGCTGATCAGCACACACTGGGCGGCGATCGGCTCGAGACAGTCCGCGATGCTCCGATAGCAGCGCTCGCTGCCCGCGAATTCGATGGCCTCGCCCTTGACCTCGATGTAGGCAGTGATTTCGGGCTGGTCGCGCAGCCAATCCACCAGGGCGGCGAGCGGGGTGATGGTATTGGCCGCAAACGCATCCCCGAAGCGCCGCGGTTCATGGGCCGGCAATTGCAGCAATTCGTGCAATGGGCGCGCATCGAGGCGCCCGCGGTGGCCGCTGACCCGCTTGAGGGTAGCGTCGTGATAGAGCACCGGTTGCAGATCTGCGCTCAGCTGGATGTCGGTCTCGATCGCGCGGGCACCGGCGGCGACTGCCGCGCGATGGCCGAGCAGGGTGTTTTCCGGGTAGCGGCTGCGGAAACCGCGGTGCGCGACCAGGCGTTCGGCGAGCATCTGCGCTCAGCCGAAACGGTCCAGATACAGGGCGACATCGATCATGCGATTGGTGAACCCCCATTCATTGTCGTACCAACTCATTACCTTGGCCTGGCGTCCGGCGACCGCGGTGTGCTTGAGGTCGAAGATGCTGGACGCCGGGTGGTGATTGAAGTCGATGGATACCAGGGGCAGTTCGTTGCAGGCGAGGATATCCTTCCAGGGACCGGCCGCGGCATCGCGCATCAACTGGTTGATCTCCTCGACACTGGTGTCCCGCGCCGCGGTGAAGTGGAGATCGACCAGGGAGACATTGATGACCGGCACCCGCAGTGCCATGCCCGAGAGCTTGCCGGACAACTCTGGCAGCACCAGCCCCACCGCGGCGGCGGCGCCGGTCTTGGTGGGCACGATCGACTGCATCGCCGCCCGGGCCCGGTAGGCGTCGCTGTGGGCCTTGTCGAGCAGCGCCTGGTCGTTGGTGACCGCGTGAATGGTGGTCATGATGCCCTGCTCGATACCGATATGGTCGTGCAGGATCTTGGCTACCGGCGCCAGGCAGTTGGTGGTGCAGGAAGCGTTGGAGATGATGCGGTCGGCAGCCACCAGCTGCTCGTGATTGACGCCGTACACCAGGGTGCGGTCGGCGTCGCCCACCGGGTGGCTGACCAGCACCCGACCGGCGCCCGCCTGCAGGTGATCGGCGAGGAGCGCGCGCTTCTTGAACTTGCCGGCACACTCCAGCACCAGGTCGACGCGGTGTTCGCGCCAGGGCAGATCAGCCGGATCCTTGATGGCCGTGACCGGGATCGCCTGGCCATCGACGACCAGTTCCCCGGGGCGGGTTTCCACCCGGCCGCGGAAATGGCCATGGGTGGAGTCCACCCGGGTCAGATGGGCCATCATGTCGAGGTCGACCAGATCATTGATGGCGACTACCTGTAGGGTGTCTTGCAGGCCCCGTTCCGTAATGGCGCGCAACACGCAGCGGCCGATGCGTCCGTAACCGTTGATGGCGATTCGCATACTTCAATTCTCCGTGGGGGCTGGGGCGAAACCAGGGGAACTCAATGTGTCAGTTTCCCCCATTTCGCGTTTCCGGAGCATGTCCGGAGAACTCAGAGATCCCCGGGAAGCGAATGCCCCTTGTCACGTTTGGAGCGGATGTAACGCAGATTGTGCTCCGTGATCCCTGAGACCAGGGGGACCACCTCGGAGATCCGCTGGCCACCGCGCTCCAGATCCTGCCGTTTGTGGGGGTTGTTGGACAACAGTTTCAGTGGCCGGCCATCCAGCAGGTAGCGTAGCACCACGGCGGCGTCGGTAAAGTCGCGGGAATCTTCCGGCAATCCCAGGGATACATTGGCCTGAAAGGTGTCCTGGCCGGCATCCTGGAGCAGATAGGTGATGGCCTTGGCCCAGAGGCCGATGCCGCGGCCCTCGTGACCCGACATGTAGATCACCGCACCATTGCCCGCCGCCAGCATCTGTTCGAAGGCGGCCCTCAGCTGGGGGCCGCAATCACAAC
Organism: uncultured Gammaproteobacteria bacterium; assembly: GCA_913060555.1. Classification (GTDB taxonomy): domain Bacteria; phylum Pseudomonadota; class Gammaproteobacteria; order Pseudomonadales; family Porticoccaceae; genus JAGPUQ01. Next base: position 11,343 of record CAJXRS010000074.1, read on the forward strand.
GCATGGAGCCGAAGATATCGCCGGTCAGGCAGCAGGAATGGACCCGCACCAGGGGCTCATCGGCAGTGCGGAATCCCGGCAGGGCGAACACCGAGTTGACCGACATATTGGTGTGCAGGAGTTCCCGGAAGGCCGCGCTGGCGCCGTCGGTGACCTGGCTGGCGGCTTCCAGCACCTGGGTCAATTCCATCCGGCGCACAAAGGGATACCACTCCAGAAGCACTTCGCGGCCGTGGATCAGCCTGGGGATGGTCACGGGTCCCAAGACCGAGAGATAGGGCTGTCCGCCTGCGGCGATCTCCCGTCCCTCCTGATCCAGGTCGACGAGTTGATGCTTGGCGCTCAGCTGAGCGCGAATGCTTGGGTCTACGTAACTGAACACGGATTGTTTCCGAATCAATGGCTGGATGGATACCGGGGTCGGCGGCAGCGGCGGCGCGATCCGGGGAGGCTCACCGGGCGGCTCGTTCCGCTGCTTCCAGGGTCTGCAGGAGCAATGTGTTGATGGTCATGGGACCGACGCCCCCGGGGACGGGCGTATAGGCGGCGACCCTGTGCTTCAGCGCGCTGAGCTCGATATCGCCCACACCGCCGGGATGATACCCGGCGTCCATCACCACGGCACCGTCGCCGATCCAGTCGCCGCGGATGAACTCCGGGCGCCCCACGGCTCCGACCACCAGGTCCGCGCTGCGGAGGATAGTGGGAAGCTCGCGGCTGCGCGAGTGACAGATGGTGACGGTGGCGTCCGCGTTGAGCAGCATCATGGCCATGGGCTTGCCGAGGATGGGGCTGCGGCCCACGACCACCGCTTGCTTGCCCGCGAGTTCGATGTCGTAGGCCCGGAGCAGGCGCATGATGCCCTGCGGGGTAGCAGCGCCATAGGCGGGTACGCCCATCGCCATGCGCCCAAATCCGGCGCAGGTCACGCCGTCGACATCCTTGTCCAGCGCTATGGCATCGAAACAGCGGCGTTCGTCGATCTGTTCCGGCACCGGGTGCTGGAGCAGGATGCCGTGGCAGTCGGGATTGGCGTTGAGCGCGGCGATATGGTCCAGCAGCTCGGCGGTGGTGGTGGTCGCGGGCAGTTCCAGCGCCAGGGACTCCAGCCCGACGCGGGCGCAGGCGTTGCGTTTCATCCGCACATAGGTCGCCGAAGCCGGATCCTCGCCCACCAGGATGGTAGCCAGTACCGGCCGGCGGGCGCCGTTGCGCGCCATCAGCGCGGCCGTGCGTGCGGCGATTTCCGTCTCGGTGCGCGCGGCCAGGGATTTACCGTCGAGGACAATGGCGGACATGGGCTCACTCGTACAGATTGAGCGGATATTGTGGCACGAGCGTGGCGCAGGTCGAAGCGAACGCCGGGAGCGGCGGAAATTGACCCTCAAGGGGCCGCGGCGTATGATCGCGCCTCGCTGACGCGAAGCTGTATCCCGGGGAATAGCGCAGTCTGGTAGCGCGCCTGCTTTGGGA
>CAJXRS010000075.1 GCA_913060555.1 uncultured Gammaproteobacteria bacterium
ACGAGATCATGCCTAGTCTCGTGGGCTCGGAGATGTGTATAAGAGACAGGTAGGCATCCAGCAAGTCCATGTATTTGCCCACCATGGCCACCACCACCTGGTGTTCCGGGTGGCGCTGGTTATGGACCACCAGATCCCACTGCGACAGATCGGCGTCGCCGCAGGACAGCTGAAATTTCTCCACCACCAAGCCGTCCAGCCCCCATTGGTGCAGGTGGCGGGGGATGGAGTAGATGCTCTCGACATCCATCAGCGGCACCACGGCCCGCTCCTCGACGCTGGTGAACAGCGCGATCTTGCGCCTGGAGCCCTCGTCGATGGCCACCTCCGAACGGCAGATGAGCACATCCGGCTGCAGGCCGATGGAGCGCAGCTCCTTGACCGAGTGTTGGGTGGGCTTGGTCTTGGTCTCGCCGGCGGAGGCGATATAGGGCACCAGGGTGAGATGGATCAGCAGCGAACGGTGCGAACCCAACTCCACCTTGAGCTGGCGGATGGCTTCGAGAAACGGCTGGGATTCGATATCGCCGACGGTGCCGCCGATCTCCACCAGGGCGATGTCGGCGCCCTCCCCGCCCTCGAGGATCCGCCGCTTGATCTCGTCGGTGACATGGGGGATCACCTGCACGGTACCGCCCAGATAGTCGCCGCGGCGCTCGCGGCGGAGAATGGTCTCGTAGATCTGCCCGGCCGTGAAGTTGTTCTTGCTGGACATCCGCGCCTTGAGGAAGCGCTCGTAATGGCCCAGATCGAGATCGGTCTCGGCGCCGTCCTCGGTAACGAACACTTCGCCGTGCTGAAAGGGGCTCATGGTGCCCGGATCCAGGTTCAGATAGGGATCGAGCTTGAGCACGGTAACGCCGATACCGCGCGCCTCCAGCAGGGCGCCCAGTGAAGCCGCCGCGATGCCCTTGCCGAGGGAGGAAACCACCCCGCCGGTTACGAAAATGAATCGCGTCGTCATCGCTGGCCTTCCGGCAGTCGGGGTGGCAGAAAAGCGGGCGCCGGTAGCGCTGGGGCCTGGGCAGGGAACCGCGAGCGCCCATCCGCGAATGGCGGCAAAGGCTAGCAGAAAGCCGTGGTTGGCTCAATCCGGGAACTGGTCCGGCAACCGCTTGGGCACCGCGCCCGAATTGACCCGACCGGGTCACCGCCGGGAATTCGTGATCGCGTACACCAAGCCACCGACAAAGCGCTTGAACAACTCATGTTCGACGTACTGCTTGTAGATCTGATGGCCATCGGTCGGCAGGTGCAGCATCACCTTGGCCAGCGCCTGGCCGTGCGCCCTGCGCGCGCTGTGCGGGTATTCTCCTTCGCATGCTGGTAGGCCACGTGGACGGCGGCCTTCGGCACGGCGTCTCCGCGGATGCGTTTGGCCATCCCCGTGGCCCACTAGATGCACAGGTTTATTCTCCCCAGAATTTGGCAATAACTCCGCCGACACACTTCGCTCAACCGTTCACCGCCGCGACTCCGGCCTGGTCAGGACCGATGAACCAGCGCGCGTATTCGCTCCACCACCACGTCCAGATCGTCTGGCGGCAGGGTGCCGCCGATGCGCAGCGGCTGCCCGGCCCAGACCGCCAGGTGGCGTTCGACCAGCAGTTGGTGGAAGTAGCAGAAGTCCCGGGTGCCGTTGAGCAGCCCGAGGCGATCCCAGCGGTAGATGCAGCGGGCCAGCGCCTGGCGGAACCGGTCGGCGCGGGTTTCACAGCGCGGGCTGAACAGCTTGCGCTGCCAGCGGCGCCGCAACTGATCAACGCCACCGAGCAATCCGGTGGGCAACGGCAATATGGCCAGCGGTTTGCCCAGCGCGGCGACCTCGACCAGCATCGAGATACTGTCGCCGGTGACCACGAAACCATCGGCGGTGCCGAGCAGCGCGCGGTAGGGGTTTTCGATGGGGCTGGGCGCGCCCTCCGGCGGGGCATCCGCCGGCCAGGCGAAAAACGGCACCTCGGCCGGCAGCCGCCTGCGCAAGGTCTTGACTACCGCGGCCGGAGTGCGCCTGCTGGTGACCACATAGGCGGTGCCCCCCAGGGCGCGGATGCGCGCCACCTCGGTGACCAGGGCCCGGGCGACCCGGGCGGGCATCCGGAACGGGCCGGTGGGCCCGCCGACGAGCAGCGCGATCAGCGGTCGCTGCAGCTCCCGGAGCCGGCTGCGCCAGCGCTCGGCCTCGGCCTGAATACTGTCGACGCTCACCCGCATCAGCGGCAGGGTGATGGGCAGATAGTTGGCCAGCGGCGGCAAATGGTTCTCGCCGCTGGCCACCACCAGGCCGAACTCGTGCATGGCGCCCGAGGGTTTGCCGATATGCACGACCCGGGTGCGGTTGGCGGACTGGCGCCGCACCCAGAGAGCAGCCATGGCCGGGCGTCGCCCGGAAGTGATGATCAGCTCCGGCCAGGGGGCTTCGAGGGAATCGGAGCGGTCGAGGTCGAGATGGTCCAGGGTGGCGCGGAAGCGCGGTTTCGCCCGTTGATAACGGGCTTTCATCACCAGGTTCTTGCGATCGCAGGGCCAGCCCAGGGCCGCCGCTACCGCCTCGACCTGACCGTTGTCGCCGCGCTTGTCGCCGAGCAGCAGCCAGGTGGTTGGGGTGAGCCTGAGCATGCCACTCAGCCGGCAGCGCCGTAGCCCAGGGCGGGATCCAGGCGTGCGGCGACCAGGGCTTCCAGTTCCGCGGCCTGCTCCGGGCTCAGTTCGTCGCGGTAGCCGCCCACCTTGCCCTTGCGGGTCTTGAAGGCCGTGGGATCGCCGCGCCGCTGCAGGCGCATGCCTCCCTGGCGGAAGAAGCCGCTGGCCTCCATCTGGCGCAGATTGTCGAAGGAGGCAAACTGTACCGCCTCGCGGATCTCGGCGTCGTCGAAGGACTCGCCCATGAAGGCAATGATTTGCGCCAACACCTGCTCGGGCGCTGCCCGCAGATCCTCGTAGCGCACCACCAGCGTGCGTTCCAGGTGCTGGACATTGCGGCACCAGGTGTTGAGGTAGTCGATCAGAAAGGGCAGCCCGATGTCGCTGTGGCGGATGAACTCCCACATGCCCACGCTGCGCCGGTCGATGGGGTGATCGATGGCGTGGTTGATCAGCTCCTGCTTGGCGCGCGACTGGCGGCGGGTGAACTGGTAGTACCAGGACACCGCGATGTCGATCGGATTGCGCACCAGCAGCAGCACCGGCTTGTGGCGCAACGGATTGTCCGGCGCGCCGACCGCGAGCCGCTCGCCCACCGCGCCCTCGTAACTGTAGCAGCCGTTGGTGGCGGCGAGCCGCGGTATCTGCGGGATCCTGCGGGCGAATTCGTCGGTATTGATGAGCTTCGAGGCCGGCAGTCCGTGGCGGACCTGGTAGAGCCGCGACAGCATCACCTTGAGCCAGGTGTTGCCGCTCTTGGGATGGCCGATGATCAACAGCCCGGCGCGCTCGGCCTTGGCCAGTTCCAGGCGGGCGAGATACTTGCGCCGCAGCGCCACCCGGGCGCTGGCCGGCAGCAACTCGCTGGGGGCGATGATGAGCGCCTTTTTCACCCCATCGCTGAGCGGCATGTCACCTCCAGGTCGCGGTATCCGGATCGGCGCGCAGTATGCTTCACAGCCGCCACCGCCGCCACCCGGGGCGGCAGTGCTACACTTCGCCGCCGTCCCCCATCGCACAGAGCGCCGTGACGGCCATTCCTGCCACCGCCCCGCCCCCAGGACGCCCAGGAGCCTCTCCGCCATGCGGCTGATGCTGGCGCTATTCCGCAAGCACCGCGGGCGGACCACTCTGGTGATCCTCGGCCTGCTGCTCTCCGGGCTCGCCGAGGGTGTCGGCCTGTCGGCCCTGCTGCCGCTGCTCAATGTCGCCATCGCCGCCGAGCGGCAGAGCGCCGCCACCCCACCGGGCGCCTTCGAACAACAGGTGATCGACGCCCTGGCCTGGATCGGCATCAGCCCCACGATCGGCGCCCTGCTGGCGGTGATTGTCGCCGGGGTGGCGGTGCGCAGCCTGCTGCTGCTCGCCGTACAGCGCCAGGTCGGCTACACCGCCGCGCAGATCGGCACCGAACTGCGCCTGGATCTGCTGCGCGCGGTATTGCGCAGCCGCTGGGAATATTTCCTCCATCAGCCGGTAGGCCGGCTCACCAATGCACTGGCCACCGAGGCACAGCGCTCTTCGGACTCCTTCGTGTACGGCGCCACCGCCGTCACCTTTCTGATCCATGCGCTGATCTATGGCGCCATCGCGGTGGCGATCTCCTGGCAGGCGACCCTGGTCAGCCTGGTGGCCGGCGTATTGGTGATCGGCGCATCACATTTCCTGGTGCGCATGACCCGCCGCGCCGGCCGCCGCCAGACCCAGCTGCTGACCTCGCTGATGGCCCGGCTCACCGACACCCTGCAGTCGGTCAAGCCGCTCAAGGCCATGGCCCGTGAGCATCTGGCGGACAAGGTGTTGGCCGGCGAGACCGTGCGCCTCAACCGCGCTCTGCAGCGGCAGGTGTTCAGCACCGCCCTGCTGAACTCGGTGCAGGACCTGCTGTTCGCCGCTTTCATCGCCCTGGGTATCTACCTGGCGTTGGTGGTATTCAGCGTCGAACTCAGCACCGTACTGGTACTGGCGATCACCCTGGCACGCGCCTTCGGCTCCCTGGGCAAGGTGCAGAAGCAATACCAGAAGCTGACCCAGGGCGAGAGCGCCTACTGGTCACTGCAGGAGGCGATCGACGCCGCGGGCAGCGCCGCCGAACAATTCGGCGGCGCGCACCAGCCGCGGCTGCAACAACGTATCGAATTCGCGGCAGTCGACTTCGCCTACGATGACTATCCAGTGTTCTCCGGTCTGGATCTGGAAATCCCCGCCGGCGCCATGACCGTGCTGGTGGGCCCGTCGGGCGCCGGCAAGACCACCATCATCGACCTGGTGATCGGCCTGGTGCGCCCGCAACGGGGCGCCGTGAAGATCGACGACATCGATCTCTCGGTGGCGGATTTGCACGCCTGGCGCCACCAGATCGGCTATGTGCCCCAGGACACGGTGCTGCTCCACGACAGTGTCTTCAACAACGTCACCCTGGGCGATCCGGCCCTGGACGTCGCCGCCGCCGAGCGGGCGTTGCGCGCCGCCGGTATCTGGGAGTACGTCGCCGCCCTGCCCCAGGGCGTTCACACCCAGGTCGGCGAGCGCGGCGGCAAGCTGTCCGGCGGCCAGCGCCAGCGGGTGGCGATCGCCCGCGCCCTGGTGTCGGGGCCCCGGCTGTTGATCCTCGACGAAGCCACCAGCGCCCTGGACCCGATCAGCGAGCAGGAAATCTGCCAGACCCTGGCGAGCCTCAAGGGCGATCTGACCATTCTCGCCATCTCCCACGACAGCGCCCTGGCCGAGATCGCCGACCGCGTCTATCGGCTGCACCCCGGGGGTGCGCAGGTGGTGGCGAACCAGGGCGCCATTTCGGCGGCTACCACGGGCAATTTCGGGCCGGTCTGATGCGCTGACGGACTCCCAGGGAAGGCCTGAACAACCCCAATTTCAGCCTTGCCAAACTGGCGCTCGATCGTGCAGAACGGATGTTCCGCTTGGGCTCGAACACTGGCCTTGCGTCCCTTGCGTCGCTCGACCCGGTGCGGGGCGCTGGATTCGGGGAGTTGAGCCGGCGTCCTGGACGCATCGCAATGTTCCAGTCCACCGAGGGCCTTGCGCTTCCCGGTGGCGTATTCGGCTTCGGCAAAGGCCAACTGAGGCATGGAACACCGGTTGGTCTGGACTCCGCAATGATCGCAAAATCAGGGAGTTGTTCAGAGCTTCCCTAGTGGACCACGTGCCCACTAGACCAGCAGGGCCCGCACGCGCGCCAGGGCGCGTTGCATGTCGACATCGGTCACCGCGCCGGGCGCGGCCGGCAGCGCCTCTCCCAGCCAGGCCGCCCGCCCGCTGGCGATCAGCTGGCGGTGCACCAGGGTGATGTCCCGCGACAGGCGCTGCCAGCCCCAGCGCATCAGCGCTCTGTAGAGCACAGCGCCCAGGCGCGGATCATCGCGGCCCGCGCCGGCTCCGGGACGCATCCGGTGGCGTCCGTCACCCAGGTCGAACAAATACAGGGGCTTACCCGTGGCGCCGGCCTCGGCGAGCATGGAAATGCTGTCGGCGGTGACCACCAGGGCGTCGGCCAGCGCGAGATAGCCGAAATAGGGATTGTCCGGATCCCCGGCGCGCCAGACATAGCATTGCGCAGGTACTCCGCAATCGGTCTCCAGCACCCGCCGGGCCGCCGTCGGCGTGCGTGGGCTGGTGGTGATCAGCAGGGAGCCGCCGGCATCCCGCGCCAGCGCCGCGGCATCGGCCAGCAGGCGCCGGGCGGCGCGCGCCCCCAGGGTGTAGGGTCCGCTGTTGCCACCCACGATCACCGCAATGCGCGGCGCCGGCAGATGCTCCAGGGCCGGCGCCCAGCGCGCCGCGGCAGCGGCCAGCCGGTCTGCGTGGACGCGGTGCAGGGGCAGATCGTTGTGCAACACATTGGGCCGTTGCGGCAGCCGATACTGGGGCGTGGTGATCACCAGATCGAAGGCCGCCGGGTCCGCCCAGGGCCGGCCGATATGGACCAGCCGGGTGCGGCCGCCGCTGCATTCCCGTATCCAGCGCGCCACCGGCTCGTTGCGCATGCCGGCGGTGATCAACAGGTCCGGCCAGGGCGGAGCCAGGGCGTCGGAACGCCGCCGATCGATGCCGGCGAGGCCGCTGCCGCGACCCAGGTTGGTGGCGGCGCCGCGCAGCCGGTGATGGCGCAGGCGCTTGCGCGCGAATGGCCCGCCCAGCGCCTCGGCGAGCGCCAGCGCCTGCTGCTGCTCGCCGGCCCGATAGGGTTCCAGCAGCCAGACCAGCGGCGCCGTGGCGGCAGCAGAGGAATCGGGGGCGGGAGCGGTCGGCAAAGTGGTAATGGCGCAAAGCTGCGGGTATATTGGCGCGGCGCAATGTAGCTCAGCCCCGGTTGTCGAACAAGGCGACCTCCGAAGTGTACCGCCAATGCCCGATTATCAGATCTGCGTCGACTACATCCTCAGCGTTCTCGAGCCCCGCAACCGGGGCACCAGACCGCTCGGCGAGGATACCGACCTGGTCGCCGACATCGGCCTCAGTTCGCTTCAGGTGATGGAGCTGATCGAAAAGCTGGAAGATCACTTCGATATCTCCATCCCGCTCAACATCCTGCCCGACATCACGACTGTCGGCGATCTGGCCGCCCGGCTCCGCAATCTCGACGGCTGATCACCCCACAGCCGAACCTCGACTACAATTGACCGCCGGAATGGCCACCGAAATGACCGCCGGAATGGCCGCCGGCTCGGCACCCCACCGCGACGGAGACTCCACCCGACCATGCTGTTGGACAAGTTCGCATCCATGGCGCGCACCCGTGCCGAACTCGAAGCCGCCGGTCTGCGGCCATTCGGCGCCGTCACCGAATCGCTGATCTCGGCCACTGAGGCGATCGTCGAAGGCCGTCCAGTGATCCTCGCCGGCACCAACAACTATCTGGGCCTGTCCTATGACCCGCGCTGCATCGCCGCCGCCCAAGAGGCCGCGGCGCGCTGGGGAACCGGCACCACCGGCTCGCGCATGGCCAACGGCACCTTCGCCGAGCACCTGGCGCTGGAGGCCGAGCTCGCCGAACTCTATGGCGTGCCCCAGGCTATGGTCTTCACCACCGGCTTTGCCGCCACCCAGGGTCTATGCGCAACCCTGGCCGGACCCGGGGACGTGATCCTGCTCGACGCCGACAGCCACGCCAGCATCTACAGCGGCGCCCAGCTCAGCGGCGCCGAGGTGATCCGCTTCAAGCACAGCGACCCGGCCGACCTGGAGAAGCGCCTGCGCCGCCTGGGCGCGCGCACCGCCGATACCCTGATCGTGGTCGAGGGCATCTACAGCATGCTCGGCGATACCGCGCCGCTCGCCGAGATCGCCGCCCTCAAGCGCGAGTACGGCGGCTGGCTGATGGTCGACGAGGCCCATTCCCTGGGCGTGCTGGGCGAGCAGGGACGCGGCGCCGCGGCGGCAGCCGGGGTGGCCGACGCCGTGGATTTCTTCGTCGGTACCTTCAGCAAGAGCCTGGGCGCCATCGGTGGCTTTTGCGCCAGCCCCCACGCCGCCCTGGAGGCGGTGCGCTTTTCCACCCGCGCCTATATCTTCACCGCCTCGGCCTCGCCCTCGGTGATCGCCTCGGCCCGAGCCGCGCTCGCCATCATGCGCACCGAGCCCGAATTGCAGCGGCGGCTGTGGACCAACGCCGAGCAGCTCCATGCCGGGTTGCGCGAACTTGGCCTCGCGGTCGGCCCCCAGCCCGGTCCAGTGGTGGCGGTGACGCTCGATGATCGCGAGACCGCGCTCGCCGCTTGGCAGCGCCTGCTCGAGGCCGGGGTCTATGTGAATCTGGTGGTGCCCCCGGCTTCGCCGACCGGCGCCAGCCTGCTGCGCTGCAGCGTCAGCGCCGCGCACTCCGAGGCCCAGCTCGAGCGCATCATCGCCGCCTTCGACGCCTGTGTGGTGCCCTGCGCGACGGCGCCATGAGCGGCGAAACCCGCGTCCGGGGTGCTCCGCCGGCGTGGCAGTTCGCCCATCTTTCCGATCCCCACCTGAGCGTCCCTGGCCCGCTCGGCGTCCACGACTGGCTGGGCAAGAGGGCGCTGGGCTACCTGTCCTGGCGCCGCAGGCGGCGCTTCGAACACCGCACCGAGGTCCTGGCGGCACTCGGCGCGGATCTCGCGCGCGATCCGCCGGAGCAGATTCTGGTCACCGGAGACATCACCCAGCTGGGCACACCCGGAGAGTTCCTTCAGGGCCGCCGCTGGCTGGAGACCCTGGGGCCGCCGCAGCGGGTCGGCCTGGTACCCGGCAACCACGACTGCACGCGCCGCGAGCCCTGGGCCGGCACCCTGGCGCACTGGCAGCCCTATCTGGACGGCGACGGGCCGCGCACGGGATCGGCATTCCCCAGTCTGCGGCGGCGCGGCGGGCTGGCGTTGATCGGCCTGTCGAGCGCGGTGCCTTCGCCGCCACTGCTGGCCACCGGCCGGGTCGGTGAAACCCAGCTCCGCGAACTCGAATCCCTGCTTACCGCAACCGGCCGCCAGGGATTGTTCCGGGTCGTCTACCTGCACCATTCTCCGGTGCCCGGCCAGGATCCGTGGCGCAAGCGGCTGGTGGACGCGCCCGCGGTGGCGGGCGTCATCGCCCGCGCCGGCGCCGAGCTGATCCTGCATGGCCACCGCCACCGGATCCGCACCGCAACCCTGGAGAGCCAGGGACGCTGGATCCCGGTACATGGCACCGCCTCAGCGTCCGCCCTTGGCCACCATGGCGAGGCGGGGGGTTACAGCCGCTATCTGGTACTGCCCGGCGAGCGCGAATGGCGGCTGGAACTGGAGCGTAGAGGCTACGACGGCGCGCGCTTTCAAAGCTGCGCGAAGCTGGAAATCCGGATTCCCCGGCCCGCTCAGGACTCCGACAGCGCCGCGCAGCCGGCCTGCACCAAGCGGTAATCGGACAGGGTATCGACATCGACCGCAGCCTGGGCGTAGGGCAGGATCACCGCGCGAATGCGCAGGCCGAGCCGCGCCGACAATCCGGCCAGCGCCTCATCGAGGGGCAGCCGTCCCAGGCGATAGCGGATCACCGCCCGCCAGCCGAGCAGGCCGATCAAGCGCAGCGGCTTCTTGCGCTGGTTTTCGATGCGCTGCCAGAAGCGGGCGATGCTGCGGCCCCTGGGGGTCAGGAAAGTGAACAGGTTACAGCCGCAATAGGCGCCGTCGCGAAACCGCAGTACGGTCTTGCGCATTTCCGGAAACATTTCCCGAACCAGGTCATAAGGTGCCAGCCCCAGGGTGACGTCGGCGTCCTCCGCCAGGCTCGCGGCACAGAAGGCATCGACGATTTCGGCGCTGAGCAGCGGGTGATCCGCGGTGGTGAGCAACACCGGGCGCTGCTCGGGAATCCGGGCGAGGCTCTCGCAAGCGCTGGTGCTGGGGCTGGCGGCGGGTGGCGACCAGGCGAGTTCGTCACCATCGACCCAGGCGGCCAGCACCGCGTCGCTGCGCAGATCCACCGCCGCCGGGCCGGCAAGCCGGGCGTCGGCGACGCTCTCGGCGGCACGCAGCGCCATCAGCACCCGCCTTACCATGGGCACCCCGTCGACCGGCAGCAACGCCTTCGCATTCACCCCGGACTCGGCGCGCAGTTCGTCGCTGGCGGTACGATCGCCGGCCAGCACGATGGCGGACAGCTGACCGGCCGTTGTACCCGGATTCAACATACTGAAATCACAACTCTTTTTGATAGATGCGGTACCGCTTGTAGACGGCGCCCCCGATGGCTTCGATGATATTGCGCATCCCGGAATTGCCTTCCAGGATCCAACCCATCTCCACGCTGTCCACTCCCCGTCGGCTGAGGCCCTGGCGCACCGCGTCGATCACCAGAAACGCCAGTGTGGGTCCGAGCCGCGACTGCTGATACCCGCGGCGCACCCCCATCAGCGGCACCCGGGCACTATGCACGCCCCGTACCTTGAGACGCCACAGGAGTTTAGCCCAGCCCCAGGGTAGCAGGCGACCGCCGAGATCGCGGGCCGCCTCGTTGACGTTGGGCAGGGCAACGATGAAGGCCGCCGGCTGGCCATCGAGCTCGGCAATCTGCACGTACTCGTCCGGGATCAGTGCGGCGAGCGTTCGGCCGAGGGCGCGGAACTCGGCCTCCGTGAAGGGCACGAATCCCCAGTTGTTGGCCCAGGCGTCGTTGAACAGGTCACGCAGGATTTCCAGGTCATCGTCCAGATTCTTGCGTCGCAGCGGGCGAATCCGTACCTGGCCGGCAACGCGCTCGGCGAGGCGGGTCATCACCGCGGGCGCGACGAAATCGGGCCGTATCGTATAAGTGAGCAGTTCCTGCGCAGCCCGGTAGCCCAACGCTTCCAGGCGCGGCGGGTAATAGCGCCGGCCGTGACCCATCATCACGAACGGCGGCGCCGCGAAACCCTCGGTGAGCAGGCCCACTTCCTCGTTGATCGACAGACTGAAAGGACCCTGCACCCGAGTGCAGCCCCGATCGCGGAGCCAGTGTTCGGCGGCTGCGGACAGTGCCGCGAACACCTCGCCGTCATCCTCTGCCTCCAGCATCCCGAACATGCCCAGGGCCTCGCCCAGGGTGCGCTGCTGCAGGGCGTCGACCTGGGCCGTGATACGCCCCACCACCAGATCCCCGCGCATGGCCAGCCAGGCTCGCACTTCGGCATGTGCGAACAGAGGATTGTGGCCGAACACCCGCTGACGCTCCTCGAAGCGCAGCGGCGCGATCCAATGCGGGTCATCGCGGTAGATCCGCTTCGGCAGATCCAGAAAGGCGCGGCGCGCGGCGCGCGAACACACTGTCGAAATGCGCACTGGCGGGGTATCTGTCATGGCAAAGGGTGCATTGGCGTCGATCAAGGGGACAGCGCTGGCGGCGACGGCCGCGGACTATAACCCAGCGAGCCGCGCCGCGGCAGGCCCAGCCTCCATACAGCGCCGGCGCTTCGGCCCGCGCGCCGCCTCGAACAGGCGGTACGCCTACGCTTGCAGCGTGCGCTTGTCGTCGCCAACGCCGACTGCGATCACCGGCCGCTGCGCTCGTCGAACCACGTATCGCGCCCGCGGCCGGTGTCCCAACGCAGCCAGGCCAGCGCTCACCGGGCCAGCACGCCGCGTGCCAGCAGCTGCTCGATGCGCTGTTCATCGTAGCCGGCCTCCGCCAGGATCTCGCGGCCCTGGGCACCGAGCTCCGGGCCCAGCCGGGCGGGCACCTTGGGTGCGTCGCGCAACCACAGCGGACTGTTGACCGCCTGGCGGCGGCCATGGGTATGGCCCTCGACCTCGACCAGCATGTCGTTGCGCAGGGCCTGGGGGTCATCCACCACCTCTTCCATGGTCGCCACCAGGCTGAAGGTGACGCCCTGGGCGATCAGTCGCGGGCTCCACTCCGCATAGGTGTGGCTGCGGAACACCTCATCCAGGATCGCCGCCAGGGCCTCGGCATTGGCATGGCGCGCCGTCTTCTCGACAAATCTGGGGTCTTCCAGCAGCTCCGGGCGCTCGATGGCGGCGACAAACGCCGGCCAGTTCTTGTCCTCCTGCAGCACGATGATCGACAGCCAGCGATCGTCCCGGGTGCGGTATTGATTGAGGAGCGCGTTGCGCGGCGCCGCCCGGCTCGAGCGCTGAAAGGGTGCGGTGCCGGCCAACACCCCGGCGAGCATGGCCGAGGCGGCCCATAGCCCGTTCGCCATCAGGCTGGTCGACACCTTGGTGCCCAGGCCCGTGCGCTCGCGGCGATAGAGGGCCGTCATGACGCCCGCGAACATGGTCATGGCGCTGGGGTGATCGCCCATGGCCGCGGCCGGCAGTGTCGGATCCGCCTCCGCGGTGCGCACCACGTCCATGAGCCCGGTGCGCGCCCAGTAGGCATTGCCGTCGAAACCCGGCTTGTCAGCATCCGCGCCCTGCTCCCCATAACCCGTGATCTGGCCGTAGACCAGACGCGGATTCTCGGCGCGGAGGTCCTCGTAGGTGATCTGCAGCCTGGCGAGCACCCGGGGTGGGAAATTGGTGACCAGCACATCCGCGCCGCGGACCAGCGCACGCAGCGCCTCACGCCCCTCCGGATCCTTCAGATCCAGGGCGATGCTGCGCTTGTTGCGGTTGTCCTGCTGCCACATGTAGGCGAAATCGAGTGGCATGAAGGGCGGCGAGTTGTGGGCGCGGCGGCGGGTATGATCGGGGAGCCGATAAC
>CAJXRS010000076.1 GCA_913060555.1 uncultured Gammaproteobacteria bacterium
CAACGACGCACGAATCAAGCTGAAACGCCTCTATCCGCAACTATCTGATTGAGAGGCTACTAGCAGCTTTCAGCAGGATGTTGAAAAGCATCTTTCGACCACCAGACAGGCGTGCGACCCACCGGCGCAGCGGACAGATACTGTAGAATGGCCGCCGGTTGGCACCCACGGAGAACCGGCGCATGCAGGCCAGCGAGGAGGAAGCCGATAAACTGACCCTGCTCACCCAATACGCCGGTCTCATCGATTTTTCCACCATCAACCAGCTGCGCCACGTCCTCAACAACCTGCCGCCGGCAGAAATCGCCCACCACATCGAGTCGGCGCCGCCCAAGGTCAGGCGCATTCTCTGGGAGCTGGTCGACGAAGAGCTCGACGGCGAGGTGCTGGGCGAGCTCAGCGAAGGACTGCGCCAGGAATTCCTGCGCGGCATGGACAGCGACGAGCTGGCTGCCGCCATGGATGGCCTGGACCCGGACGACGTGGTCGACATGCTCCAGCAACTGCCGGACCGGGTCATTCCCGAAGTCCTGCAGGCGATGGACGACCAGAACCGCCAGCGCATCGAGCAGATCCTCAACTACGACGAGGATACCGCCGGCGGCCTGATGAACACCGACACCATTACGGTGCGGCCGGATCTCACCCTGGACGTGGTGCTGCGTTATCTGCGCCGCCACGAGGAACTCCCCGAAACCACTGACAGCCTGTTCGTGGTCAACCGCAAGGACACCTTCCTCGGCATTCTGCCGGTCACCAAGCTGCTTACCTCGAGCCCCAACCTCACCGTGCGCGAGGTCATGGTGACCGATATCCAGCCGGTGCCCGCGACCATGCCCGATACCGAAGTGGCGCAGCGCTTCGAGCGCTACGACTGGGTAACGGCTCCGGTCATCGACGGAGACAACAAACTGGTGGGGCGGATCACCATCGACGACGTCGTGGACGTGATCATCGGCGAGGCCGACCACTCGCTGCTCGGCCTCGCCCGCCTCAGCGATGAAGAGGACACCTTCACCTCGGTGCGCAGGTCGGCACCGCGGCGCGCCTTCTGGCTGGGAATCAATCTCTGTACCGCGGTGATGGCCTCGGTGGTGGTCGGGCTGTTCGAGGCCACCCTGGATCAAGTGGTGGCGCTGGCCATCCTCATGCCGATCGTGGCCAGCATGGGCGGCATCGCCGGCAGCCAGACGCTCACAGTGGTGGTCCGGGGGATGGCCCTGGGGCACGTCAACGCCAACAATCTGCGCTGGCTGCTGAGCAAGGAATTTCTGATCGGCATTCTCAACGCCCTGCTCTGGGCACTGGTGATCGGCACAGCCGCGGCCTGGTGGTTCGCAGACCAGCGCATGGGTATCGTGATCGCCTCCGCCATGGTGATCAATCTGGTCGCCGCTGCGGTAGCGGGCTCGGTATTGCCCGTCATTCTCAAGTCGCTGCACATCGATCCGGCACTGGCGGGCGGCGTTGTGCTCACCACCATCACCGACGTGATCGGTTTCTTCGCGTTCCTGGGTCTGGCGACCCTGCTTTATCTGTGAATGTCATGGGCAACCGACCTGAATTCGAGGAGCCGGCCGAGCGCCCCAGCAAATCGGCCCGCAAGCGCGAAGCCCAGGCGCTTCGCGAACTCGCCGAAACCCTGCTCGCCCTGGCGCCGGCGCAGCTCGCCGAACTGAATCTCGGCGCGGCGCTGAGCAGGGGCCTGGAAGCTTCCCGCGCCATCACCCAGCCGGAGGCGCGGCGGCGCCAGCTGCAATACCTGGGCAAGCTGATCCGGGATGCCGACAGCGAGGCGATCCGCCGCCAGCTGGAGGCGCTGACGCTGCGGCAACGCCAGTTTCGCCAGCGCCTGGAGCGCATCGATCGGCTCTGCGAGCAGTTGCTCACTGGCGGCGACTCCGCCATCGAGACCTTGCTGACCGGGCCGGATGCAGCCCGGGGACTGGAGCGTCAACAACTGCGCCAGTTGGTGCGCAACGCCAACCGCGCGAATGCCCCAGCCGCCCGACGCAAGCTGTTTGACTACCTGCGCCGGCATTTGCTGTAACCAGACCCTTGCACAAAGACGCTCGACGGACCGGCACAACCTCTTGAGCAACCTGACGGGAATCCCATGATTGCGCCGCGTCCCTCGCGTATCTGGGGGCTCTCGCCGCAGGCTGCGAAGGCTCCCATCGGAGCGCCACCTCCCGTGCGTCCGGCACCGCCCGAACAGAACCCCGGGTTGGCCGTTTAACTGCCCAGCCGGCGCAGCGCCGCTTGGGTGAGATAGCGCTCGTAGAGATCCGGATCATTGACCGAGGTGGCGAAGCCGCCCGACACCTGCTTCACCTGCTCCAGCCGGGTCATCCGGTCGGTCTGGATATTGTGGGCATGTACCCGAGTCCAGGAGGCATAGGGATGGGCACCGTCGTAGACGGTATTGGCGCCATCGGTATACAGCGAGCCCGCACCGTCGAAAGATCGGAACATCTCGCCGCGCCGATCGAAGGAGACCATGATCAGGGGCGCCAGGGTGCGGGCGTCGAACCAGACCCGCTTGCGCGATATGGGCGCTTTCGGAAACTGCACCGGCTCGGCATCCACGACGATCGCCTCAGGTACCAGCTCGACTTTCATGTCCCAGAAGGTATTGCCTTCGGCACCACCGTGAGTGGAATGCTCCCAGTTCTCATGGGTCGAGTTCCAGTTCCGCGAGATCGCCGCCAGGGTGGGTCCGCGACCGACGATGCGGTAATTGCCCCAGGTCAGGAACGGATCCCCCGCGGTCCAGGCATCCGAGAGGTACAGCGAAGAACCGGGCACCAGGGGCTCGAAGCGCTGATTGGTGGGAAAGCGGCGCACCCGCTTGAACGCGGGGATATAGCCCGACAGGTCGGGAAATTTACGTTGGTCGTAGGGCCAGACATTGAGAAACGAGGTTCCCTTGATGTCGTTGGGGCTGACGAAAAACACCGACTGGTAGCGCAGCTTGTCCTCGTGTCCGGGCCAATAGGGCTTGGGTTCGAGCACGGTGCGCCCGACCGGGGCCAACTCCGCCCAGCACAGCTCGTACTGGTACTCGACCTTGCCGCCGGGGCCGACGTCGTATTCCTTGATCGCGTAGAAGGAGGCGTCGCGCCGGCCCCAGGTGAGGGTGATGCCGGCGAACACCTCGAGTCCGGTCTTGGGGTCGGGGAAGGGATTACCGCCGATCCAGGGCTTGCCGTCCAGGGTGACGACATTGCCGTCGGCGTCGAATTTCGCTTTTCCCTGATTGCGCAGAGTGGCCTCGACATACTCCCAGGGGCTCAGCTTGAGTGCCTCGCGGGTGGTGTCGATGACTTCCAGTCGGCGGCCCATCTGCGCGATCTGGTGGTAGCGGATCGGGTCCAGCAGATCCTTCACATGCTCGACATTGGTGGCGTCTATGGTGTCCCCGGTGCGAATCCTGCCCCCGGTATAGGCATCGATCGACAGCAGCTCCTCCGGATAGACCCCACCGATCTCTCCGGTCCTGGCCAGGGTCGGCCACAGCGGCGCCAACACCCCGGTGGTGAGCACACCTCTGCGCAATTGATCCAGAAAGTGCCTGCGGCTGTAGTCGAAGTCGTATTTCCTGATGTGCATTGCCACCTCCAATGGAGTCGTTGTCCGCGTCGCCACTCAGCCGGCGCAGGGCTTCGCGGCGCTGGTCAGCGCAGCCTGCTCATGGTCGTCGAGCAGATGCCGGTAGATACTCAGTTTGGCGGCGAGCGGACAGGCGTCCGCCACCGCCTCCACCAGACCCAGGCGATGCACCAGGGCGTCCCGCCAGTGCGGAGAGCCCTCCGGCGTCGCCGCCGCGATATGCGCCCAGGCGCGGTCCGCCTCGAACCTGCGTCCACTGCGCTCGGCCACTTCCGCATAGGTCCGCCAGGCGTCGCCGGAATCCGGAAACTCGCGCACCATGGCCTGGGCCAGGGCGAAACCGGCATCGGTGTCGCCCTGCGCCACCGCGGCCCGGATCCGCAGCAGAGCCAGCTGCCGCTGGTCCGGCCCCTGGCCGGCCAGCGCGGGGGCGAAAGCCTCGGCAAGCACGGCCAGCCAGGCAAAGCGTTGTTCGCGTTCCAGGTCCAGCAGGAACTGATAGAACTGGCGCTCGCCGTCGGTATCGTCGCCGCGCGCGGCGATGGCGCCGGCTATGGCTTCCAGGCCGGCCAGGTCGCCGGTCGCCGCCAGGGCACGCAAGCGCGACCAGAGCAATACCGGGCGCACCCGGGTATCGGTGCCGGCCTCGGCCATCATGGCGTCGATCTCGGCGAGCAGGCGCGGCAGATCTTCGCCCAGCACCACCCGCATCTGCACGGACAGTGCCCGGAACCAGGCCTGGCGCCGCTGTTTGCGGGGCAGGTCCTCGAGCGCCGCGAGGATGGCCCGCGCCACCTGCGCCTGGGCTGCGCGATCGTCCCGGGCCACCGCCCGGTTGAAGTCGCTCACCGCCCGGTGCAGCGCGGTCAGCGCGACATCGCCGCGCAGGGTCGGATCGGACCGCGCCGCGCGCAGATGGCGGGTGACCGCACGCGGATCCTCGCTGGTGCGAGCCAGGCTCAGATGGGCGACGGCGGCATCGCCATCCCCGGGGGCGGCATCGACGAAAGCCCGCGCCGCGCGCTCGAAGTACCTGCGGTTGGCCTCGGTGGGATGCTGGTCGTAGACTGCCTCCGCAACCACCCAGTCGAGCTTGGGCAGGGCCGCCGCGACCGACGGGTGCAGGTGTTGGTATCTGCGCAGCCGCTCCACCTCTTGGCGCGCCTCCCGCGGCAATCCGGTGCGCAGCAGCGCAATCACATAATGATAGTGGAACGGGCTGGTATCGATGGGCAGCCTTTCTCCGCCCTGCTCGCGAAATTCGCGGTACTTGATGACCGTGGTCTTGTACTGCTCATAGGCATAGGCATACTCGGCGTCGATCAGCCGGGACAGCACGCCGAGATCCTCGCCCACGATTTCGTCGCGATATTCCAGCAGCCGCGCCAGCAGTGCGTCCGACAGGTACCCTTCTGCGATCAGCCGGCGCAGCCGCTCACCGGCCGGCATGGCGCCGATGTTTTCCCGTCGCCGCCGCTCCAGCAACGCAAAGGCCTCCTCGGCGACCACCGCGGCCCGGGTGGGGCTGAGGGGCTCACGGGACAGCGGCTGCAGGTCCTCGATCTCCCCCCGGCGCACGGCGAGCAGGGTCAGCTCGGCCTCGGCGAGCTCGCGCACCGGGTTGTCCGGGCGATCGGCAAGCGCCTGGGTCAGGCGTTCGAAGCGCTGCCGGGCGGCATCGGTGTCGCCCCGCGCCAGGGCGACATAGCCCAGCCCCAGCCAGCTGCCCTGCACCAGCCCGGGGTAGAGAATCCGTACCGAGGTGGCCTTGAACGCAGCTTCCGCGCGGTGCAGATCCTGGAGCCGCTCCGCTTCGGGCCGGGCTTCGGCACCGCCCAGCAATGCCCAGGCGCGCCAGTAACCGAAAGCCGACAGCGCATGATTGATGTCATACCAGAGGTCCGAGCGGTAGAGGTTCTCCAGCCGGACTTCATCATCCCCAGTGGCGCGTTCCAGCGCCCGCACCTTGGCGCGGCAGGCGTCCCGCAACCGCTCCGCGGTGGTTACCAGACCCGCGAATTCCGACGCGCGCAACTGGAGTTCGCGGGCACGCGCGACCAGGGCGCCCAACACCTCGGCGGCATCCAGATAATCCTTGGGCGCCAGGGTGGTGGGATCCGCAGTCAATGCCCGGGACAGATCGCCTGCCAAGGCCGCGATTGCCGCGCCGTCGGCGGCGGACTCGGCCGCCCCACTCAGGCCAACGTCGATACCGGCGACGGCCGGCGTGGCGCAGAGCAGCCAGAGCAGCAGAACCCGTCTCATGGCGCGAAGTCCTCGACCAGCAGGCTGGCCTCGGCCAGGAAGCGGCCTCCCAGAATCAACGACATCAGCTGCCGGGTGATGCGGACCTCCCCGGCCATGGTGGTGGCGACGCCGCCGCCGGCCTCGGCCAGTTGCTGGAAGTCGTAGATCGGCCGGTTGCGAAAGATGTTGTGATCCACCGGCCTGCCCACCACCGCCTCGATCAGCGCCGGGTTGGACTCATGGGAGACGTCCAGGGTCGACAGTTGGCCGTTGTCGGCGACAAACTTGCGCACCAGACGCAGTGCTTTGTCGAGCTCGCCCCTATGGGGCGGCGCGTCGCCGATCAGCACCATCACCTTGCGGGCGCCGAGGCGCCAGTCGGCCCGCTCGACCGCCGCCTGGATCCCCGCGGCCACTGCCTCCGGGTGATCGCCGCCACCTTCCGCCGTCAGTGCATCGAGAAAGGCATTGAGCTTGGTGAGGCTGAAGGTCAACGAGCGTACCTGGGTGACATAACCCGGGGTGTCATAGTCCCGGTAGGCGACCACCCCGAACCTGGATATGGGCACCAGCAGGCGCACGGCGTCGACGATGTCGATCATCCGCACCCGGGCCTCGTCCAGCACCCAGTCCATGGAGCCCGTGGTATCGATGACGAACACCACGTCCAGGCCGGTTTCCCGCAGGCCCTGCACATAGGCGGCGAAACCCTGCATCGAGCGGCTCAGCCCGGTGCCCACCCCGGCGCCGAATCCGGCGCTGCCCATGCCCGCAGTGAGCACCGCATTGGGCACCTGGGGCAGGGTGGTACCGCGACTCAGGCCGCCGGCGGCGGCGCGCATCGCCAGGTCCACGTCGGGCGGCGGTGGCGCCACGGCGGCGGTGGGCACCAGCACCTCCGGCGGCTCGAAATCGATCCGTTCCTCGAACACCAGTTCTTCCCGGGGCGGCGGCTCATCCGCCAACTGGATATCCACCGGCACCTCGGGCGCCGGCGGCCGTTGTAGCAGCGCGGACACCGGGAGGGACGCGCGCCAGGACAGAATGCCGTGAACAACTACCGAGATCGCCAACAGCGCCAGCCACAGGGTCAGGGAACGCAACCCTTTCACGGTGCCGCCGGGCGGCCTCCCCCCGCCTCGCCCAGGGTGACCAGCCCGACCCGGGCAACACCGGCATCGCGGAAGGCGTCGAGCAGGGCGATGATCCGGCCGGCCGGCTCCCGCGCATCCGCCCGCAGGCGCACCACCCGCGGTACCGGTATCCCGTCTCGGGCCAATTCGGCCGTCCAGTCCGCCACCGTCACCGACCGCCCATTGAGCTGCAGGGCACCACCACCGGGCGACAGCACAAACTCCTCGGCCGCGGCCGAGAGCGGCGCCGAGCTGTGCGAGCGGGGCGGAAAGATATTCCGCGCGAAGCCCTCTGTGACGCTGCCCGCGACCATGAAGAACAGCAGCAGCAGGAAGATCACATTGATGGCCGGCAGCATGTTGTCGGCGCGCCGCCGGGTGTGAGCCCCCTCGTCCAGGTCAATCACGCTCGGACCCCAGCTCGCGGATCAGCACCCGCGCCAGTTGCGCGTCATGCAGTTCATCCAGGACATCGACCAGCAGTTGTGCCGGCACCGTCGGCTCGCTGTTGACCAGGACCAGGGTCTGGGGGTCGTGATTCCGAGCCTGCAGATATTCCGCCAGCCGATCCGTGGACAGGGCTTGTCCAGCCAGCCACAGTTTGCCGGAGGCGAACACCTGAATCTCCAGCACCTCCGGCTCCTGGCCAGCCGGAGACTGCTCGCCCTGCCCCGCGGACTCGACCGCCGTCCGGGGTTGCGGCTGTTGGAAATCGAGTTGGCGAAACTCGACGAAGCTGGTCTCGAGGATAAAGAAGATCAGCAGGATAAAAACCAGGTCGGCGAGCGGGGTCAGACCCAGGCGATGCGGACGCCGGGAACCGGCGGACGCAAGCCGGACTCTGGGGGAATCAGACAGCATTGCCGACCCGGTAGAGATCGGCGGTAAACAAGCGCGACAACTGATCCTCCATGCGAATACGGATGCGCTTGGCGCGCCCTTCGAGCAGCGCATGCATCAGCGTAAAGGGGATGGCGACGCAGAGCCCGACCACGGTAGTCAGCAGCGCCTCCCAGATGCCGCTGGCCAGGGCCCCGGTCTGGGGGCCCGAGGTCGCGGAATCGGCCAGCCCCTGAAAAACGTCGATCATGCCCAGTACGGTGCCGAGCAGACCACCGAGGGGCGCCAGATAGGCGACCAGCTCGACAAAGCCGTTGAGACTGTTGACCCGGGCGAGCACCATCTGGCCCTGGCGGGTCAGCTCATCGCGGACCTGGCCGGGATCGATGCCCTGATCCAGCCAGTCCATACCAGCGACCAGCAGCCGGAGGTAGGGATTGGCTCCCGCACGCGGGGTCTGCTGTGGTGCGGCGCCGGCGATCCAAGCGTTCACCAGGCCCTCGGCGCGACGGAAGCGTCCGCGGCTGTAGCCCAGATACTGGACCGACTTGAACAGGAATACCGTGAGCCCGGCCACCGACAACAGCAACAGCGCAACCACCACAGGGCCGCCCAACTCGATCAACTGCATGTGCTTACCACTCGATCGTCAATCAGGCACCAGGGCCCGCACCATGTAAAGCCACTCCGGGCAGGGACAAAAAAGGCCGGCGCCCGGCGCCGGCCTGATGGTATCCCGCGCCCGGTCAGAATTGATAGCCGACTCGCAGGGTAATCTCGTCACCCCACTCCAGCGGCCCGAAGATGCCCGCCGTGTCCTTGCTCTGCATGAAGGTTGCAAAAGCCTCCACCGTCCATTCGGCACTGGGCTTGTAGCGCACCGCCGGCTGGATCAGGTGACCGCCGTTCAGATCATAGAGCACCGAGAAATCAACGCGCCAGATCAGATTCGGAAACGGCTGCTGGAAGGCAAACGCCAAGCCATCCCAGCCATTGTTCTCCTCGCCACCGCTGGCCCCCCGGGTCGCCGTGCCCCCTGTGGTGCTCAGATGGCGCCCAACGAAATCACTTTCGGATTTGTGCATCCATTGGAACGAAAAGAAGGTGGCCGGAAAATTCGGCGAGAACCGATGAAACTTCTCCAGCGCCAACGCGGTGATCCATTCGTCCTCCTTGATCGGATCGCGCGAGACATTGTTGGTCCACTTGCGATCCGGGGTATAGCTGGCCTCGACACGCACCACCAACTGGTCGAGTAGCGTATTCGGCTCGGCGTAGAAGATATAGTTGAACCCGCCGCCGAAGACGTTCTCCGCCGGATACATGGAAACGATATCCGCGTCCAGATCCCCGAGGATCGAAAAGAACAGATCAAAGGTGGGTGCCGCCTCCTGAAAGTTGGTGGCCCAGATGCCATTGGCGATGTCGGCATTGGGCAGCAGCCCGGCCCCGGTCGGATCCAGCGCCGAGCTGACCTCAGCGATGGAGCTCAGGAAACCGCCGATAAAGGGAAAATCTCGGCCCAGCACATTGAGCGCCTCAACGCCGTTCAGTCCGCCCAGCGCGGCGCCTTGCATCCAGTCAAACGAACTCAGGGTACCGGCTCCATCGGGTTGCGGACTGCCGGGCGCACCGGAGGCGCGGAACACCTGTTCCGAGAACACCTGGCCATTGATCTCGCCGAACTGGGCGTCGAGTGCGGTCTGCCCCCCCGGACCCCACTTGTACACCGGGTCCGGATTATGGCGGCTCACCGCGAAGAACTGCAGGCCCAGGTTACCCAGCTGGCCCTGCAGACGGATACCGCCGTTGATGAAATCCTCGAAGTTGTCGAAACCGATGTCGTCGCGGATGGCAAAGGGCGAGTTGATGAACGCATAGGGCGTCCCCGGCCGGGGGTGGACGGTGGGCTGAAACATCTGCGCAAAGGCCTCGAGCTCCCAATCCTGGTTCAGGTTATAGCTCATGCGCACCGCAGGAGCCGCAGCCCGCTCGTCGGCATATTCCTCGGAAGCAAAATCGAGAAACGAGTGGCGGCGCAGATCGAGGCCGTTGGGCACGTCCGCGACCCGGAAGAAGATCGCCTCGCCCCAGGCGATCTGCTGCTGCCCAACCCGCACCCACAACGGACCACTCTGGTAATCCAGATAGGCCGAGGGCAAGTCGATCATGTAATTACGGTCGCAGATTTCCAGGCGGTTGCCACAATCGCCGTTCACCCCGCTCATGTTGACTTCGAAGTTGTTCGGCTTGCCGAACTCGTCCATGACGTCGGCGGCGTAGTAGCCGCGCACCTTCACGAATCCTGACAGGTTGTTGGTGAACTTCATATTGAAATCCACCTCCGCACGGGTCGCCATCAGGTTCCAGCGCTCGTCCTTGTCAAAGTCCTCCTTGACGAATTGCGCCGACGGCAACACCCAACTCGACGGGTCGGTGACATCCTGCCCGGTGAGCGCCGCAAAGGTGGCCTCGGCCACCGGGTTGCCGCGCACCGTGTTGTCGAGCTCGCCGACGGCAAAGGCACTGCCCCGCAGAAAGGGGTTAGAGTCACTACCGATTCGATAGGCCGCCTCCTGGCGGATAAACCCGGAAACCTGGAGATCAAAGGCCTGTGCAGCCCCTGTAACCGCGAGACCGCAAAGTACGGCCGCGCGCCCCCACGCACGCTTGCTTGCATTATTCATAACACACCTCTTGACTACTTATATTGGTACTTCTGTTGGAACTTCCAGATGCAGCTCAAACGACGGCCAGGCTTCATTGCGCGTTGGCGCCACCGGGCCTGCGCTCAGGTTCCCAGTCTGCGGATGGCCTGGGTGGTGAGGTATTTGTTGTAGGCGTCTGGCTCGCGGTCGTATTCGCCCTTCAAGCCATTGCTCAACTGCTCGGCCAGATACAAACGGCTCATCCGCCCCGATTGCACGTCGAAACTGTGCACATGCATCGGACCCCACTCCGGATGACCCTCGCTGTCCAGTTGCGCCTTGTCGCCCTTGGACTGCTGCGACCAACCCGCCTCGAAGGACTTCCACAGTTCGTCCTTGCGATCGAAGGTGTTGTAGGCTATGTAGGTCATGTTCCGAACATCCAGCCATACCCGCTTCTTGCCCACCGGCGCACGCGGAAAGCCCGTCGGCTCCGCTTCGATCACCAGCACCTCCGGACAGAGCTCCATGCTGGTGTCCCAGAACGTGTTGCCCTTCGGGCCACCGTGAATCGGCGGCTCCCAGTTCGGTTTGTCGCCCCACCAAGCGTCGGACTGCGTTCCCAGCATGGGCTGACGGCCCACGATCTTGTGGTTACCCCAAGTCAGCATCGGGTCGCCCGCCGCCCAGAAGTCCGACAAAAACACCGTGATCCCCGGCACCAGGGGCTCAAACCGCTGGTTGCTCGGGAATCGTCGCACCCGCTTGAACGCCGGCAGATAACCAAACAGGTCCGGAAACTGCCGCTGATCGTATTTCCAGGTATTCAAAAAGGACGTGCCCTTCACGTCATTGGGACTTACAAACCACACCGAACTGTATTTCAACTTGTCTTCGTGGCCCGGCATATAGGGGCCATCGGGGCTGGAAATTTGGCCCACCGTGATTTTTTCACAGACTCCCAGTTCATACGCATATTCCACATCCCCTTGCGCCGACAGATCCCAGTCCCTGACCGCATAAATGAACAGATCGTGATGGCTACCCGTGAGGGTGAGGTTCGCGAGGGCTTCCAGACCACTCTGCGGGTCCACGAACGGCAGGCCGCCGATCCACCGCTCACCCGTCCCTTTCACCACCACATTGCCGTTCGCGTCCAGCGCCCCCTTGCCCTGGTTCTTCAGGGTGGCCTCAAGAAAACTGCGTGGGTGCAGCTTGGTCACGTCCTTCGTCTGCGGCACCACCCGGATCCGCCGACCCATCTGAACCACCTGGTGATAGGCCACCGGATCCAGCAAATCCTTCACGTGCTCGGCGTTGTCCGCCGTGATCACGTCTCCTTCCTTCACCTTGCCTTTGGTGTAGGCCTCCAGCGATTGCAGCTCCTCCGGGTACGCCTTGCCAATCTCTCCCGTATTGCCGATCAACGGCCACAGCGACGTCAGTACGCCCGCACCCATCGCTCCACGCGCCGTCTTCTCCAGAAAAAATCGCCGACTGTAGTCAAAATCGTACTTTCTGATGTGCATGGTTGACCCCTTTGATCACGCGAGGCTCTTGCTGAGCTCGTCGCAGAATGTGACAGGCGCTTGTTTTAAAGCATAGACAATAGTTATTCAACCGATAACCATACTGACATGTAATCATTCTAAGACCAGCAATGACCGAACGGTCACGAGTTGTTGTCAAGTCTGGTGTTCAGGCCCCGAATCAAGCGGTGATCTGATTTGATTCTGTCACCTCGATGCCATCTCTGAACTTCACTTCGGCGATGACCTTCGCCAGATAGTTGAACCCGCGCTGGCGCCGCCAGTTCTTTTGCGCACACTGACCCAGCTTGAACATCTCATGCAGTATCCCGTTCCGCGTCAGGCAGCCCTTCGATCGCTTGGTCCGATGGCGCATCGTGGCGAAGGTCGATTCAATCGGATTACTCGTCCGGATGCGCTGCCGGTGCTGCGCCGGGAAGTCGTGTTTGTGGCGCCAGTAGGTGAAGGTCGTCAGCTTGAGTTGCTGCTGGCAACAGGCGGTCTGCGACAAACCGCTGGCCTGCCAGGCACTCATGTGGTCTTGCCAGAAAACGTCTTTGGCGGCGGTGCCCAAGAGGGACTCCTGACCATAAAGCAATCAGGAGCGTAGCGAGGCTGGATGGACAGTGCTAGTGGGCCACGCGGCCTAGTGGGCCATGCGGTTAATTAGGTAACGCTCAGCCGTCGCACAAGCGTTGTG
>CAJXRS010000077.1 GCA_913060555.1 uncultured Gammaproteobacteria bacterium
GCCCTCGGCGTCGTCGCCAGTTCCATCGAAAATGTCGCCACCGAAGTGCGCCACATGCAGCGCACCGAAGTGCTTGAAGGTGCCGAGTTTTTCTCGGCCGGCCAAAAAGGGTCGTCGGCAATGCCGCACAAGAAAAACCCTGTGCTGACCGAAAACCTGACCGGACTGGCCCGCACCATCCGAATGGCGGTGATCCCGGCGATGGAAAACGTGACACTCTGGCACGAACGCGACATCTCACACTCCAGTGTGGAACGTGCCATTGGCCCGGACACAACCATCACCCTCGATTTCGCACTACACCGCCTGACCGGCGTGATCGACTGGGAACTGGTGCGCATCGGCGCCGTCCAGCTCGATATCGGCTGGCTGATGTTCTGTGCCGACCACGACTTCTGGACGGACGAGATCCGTCCGGTGGCGCCGGTGCCGCCCGCCGAGCTGGCGGACATCTGGCAGGCCGGCATGGGGCGGTCGTTTGCCGATCTGCGCTGGTATCAGGCGCTCGCCGCCTATCAATTGGGCAGCATCGCCTGCCTCAATGTGCGCCTGCACCGCAAGCGCCAGCGCATCGACCCCATGTGGGAGCGCTTCGCCTTCACGGTGTCGCGGTTCTACCAGGAGGGACTGCGGCTGGTGTCCTGAGCGGACGTTGCCGCGAAGCGCGCCTCAACCCAAATCGGCACGGACCAGACTGCGGTCTATGTCGCCCAGGCGCGGCCGGCCGGCGAGGATCAGGTCGCGCTCGATTTCCGCCCGCAACAGCGCCAGCACCCGCTCGACACCGGCCTGCCCGCCGGCCGCCAGGCCGTACAGATAGGGCCGGCCCATCATGCAGGCGGTGGCGCCGAGCGCGAGCGCGCGCAGCACATGGCTGCCCCGGCGTATGCCGCCATCGAGGATGATTTCCAACCGGTCGCCGACCGCATCGGCGATCTCGCCGATCACCTCCACCGGCGCGGGTACGCCATCGAGCTGGCGGCCGCCGTGGTTGGAGACGATCACCGCGCTGGCGCCGATATCCGCCGCCCGCCGTGCGTCCTCGACACTCAGTATGCCCTTGATGGCGAACGGGCCCTGCCAGCGGGCGCGGATCCGCTCCGCGGCCCGCCAGTTGAGTGCGCGGTCGAACTGGCCGTTGATGTAGCTCGCCAGCGAACTCACCTGTGTGCTGCCCTCGGCGATGCGGTGGGCGACATTGGCCATCTGCAGGCGCGGCGAGGTGAGAAAGCGCCAGCACCACTGCGGCCGCGCCAGGAAGCTGGCGAAGCTGGATGGGGTCAGCGCCGGGGGTACGGTCATTCCGGTGCGCAGATCGCGCTCGCGGTTGCCCTGCACCACGGTGTCCACGGTGAGGCAGAGGGCACGGAAACCGGCCGCCGCACAGCGGTCGATGAGTTCGTCGTTGATACCCGGATCCCGCAGCACATAGAGCTGAAACAGTTTCGGGCCCGGATGCGCGTTGGCGATGTCCTCGATGCGGGTGGTGGCCACCGTCGACAGCGAGTAGAGGGTGCCGAAGCGCGCCGCGGCGCGGGCGACCGCCAGTTCGCCCTGGTGGTGAAAGAAGCGCGACATGCCGGTGGGCGCGAGCAGCAGGGGCATTTCCAGGTCGCAGCCGAGCACTCGGGTGCGCAGATCGGTGTGGGTGACGTCCTGGAGCACCCGGGGGATCAGCCGGTAGCGCTCGAACGCCTCGGTATTGTTGCGCAGTGTGGCTTCGTCGTCGGCGCCGCCGTCGATATAGTGAAACAGGGGTGCGGGCAGTTTGCGCCGCGCCCGGCGGCGAAAATCCTCGATATTGTGGCAGCGGGCGAGAGCGGTCATGGCGGGGCAGTCGGCAAACTGCGCACCATCATAGCGCAGCCGCTGCTTCGATTACCGAACAAAAGATCAGTATCATGGGCGCCCCTCGGCAGCGGCACCCAGCGATGGCCAGCGCACGCGTCCTCACCGGCATCACCACCACAGGGGTTCCCCACCTGGGGAATTACGTCGGCGCGATCCGCCCGGCGGTCGCCGCGAGCCGCAGTGCCGAGGTCGAGTCGTTTTACTTTCTGGCCGACTACCATGCCCTGATCAAATGCCAGGACCCGGAGCTCGTGCACCGCTCCACCCTCGAGATCGCCGCCACCTGGCTGGCGCTGGGCCTGGATCCGCAGCGGGTGGTGTTCTACCGCCAGTCCGACATTCCCGAAATCCCCGAGCTCACCTGGCTGCTGACCTGCATGACCGCCAAGGGCTTGATGAACCGGGCGCATGCCTACAAGGCGGTGGTGCAGGAAAACGAGAGCGCGGGCGAGGATCCGGACTTCGGCATCACCATGGGCCTGTTCAGTTACCCCATCCTGATGGCCGCCGACATCCTGCTGTTCAATGCCACCCGGATTCCGGTGGGGCGCGACCAGGTCCAGCACATCGAGATGGCCAGGGATATCGCCCAGCGCTTCAACCACCACTACGGAGAGCACTTCGTCCTCCCAGAGGCGGTGGTGGACGATCAGGTGGCGGTGCTGCAGGGCCTCGATGGCCGCAAGATGAGCAAGAGCTACGGCAACACCATCCCGCTGTTTCTGGACGACAGGCAACTGCGCAAGCACATCAATCGGATCAAGACCAATCTGCTCGAGCCGGGCGAACCCAAGGATCCGGACGATTCCACCGTCTTTCAGATCTGGCGCGCCTTCGCCACCCCGGAGCAGACCGCGGAGATGCGCGCGGCCTTCGCCGCCGGCATCGCCTGGGGGGAAGCCAAGAAGCGGCTCTTCGAGCTGGTCGATGGCGAACTGGCGCCGGCCCGCTCGCGCTACCAAGCCTTGCTCGACGACCCCGGCCATATCGAGGCGGTATTGCGCGACGGCGCCGCCAAGGCGCGCGCCCTGGCCGCGCCGCGGCTCGCCGAACTGCGCCGCGCTGTGGGTATCCGCCCGCTGGGCTGAGGCGCTCAGTAATGGGCGAGAATCTCGCCAAGCGCGGTGGTGATGCGCGCCAGTTCTTCGCCGCTGATCACATAGGGCGGCATCAGGTAGACCAGCCGGCCAAACGGCCGCAGCCAGACCCCGCGGGCGACCAACTCGGCCTGCAGGGTCGCCAGATCCACCGGCTGCTTCATCTCCACCACGCCGATGGCACCCAGTACCCGCACCTCGGCGACGCCCGGGAAATCGCCGCAGGGTGCGAGCTCTTCGCGCAATTGCGCCTCGATGGCGGCGATGCGCGCCTGCCAGGGAGAAGCCAGCAGCAGCTCGATGCTGGCATTGGCGACGGCGCAGGCGAGCGGATTGCCCATGAAGGTGGGACCGTGCATGAAGACCCCGGCGCTGCCCGAGCAGATGCCCTCGGCCACCTGGGTGGTGCACAGGGTGGCGGCGAGCGTCAGGTAGCCGCCGGTGAGCGCCTTGCCCAGGCAGAGGATGTCCGGACTGATGCCCGCCCACTCGCAGGCAAACAGCTTGCCGGTGCGGCCAAAGCCGGTGGCGATCTCGTCGGCGATGAGCAGCACGCCGTGCTGGTCACAGAGTTCGCGCACCGCGCGCAGGAAGGCCGGCGGGTAGAAGCGCATGCCGCCGGCGCCCTGGACGATGGGCTCGAGGATCACGGCCGCCAGTTCATCCGCGTGGGTGGCCAGCTGGTGGCCGATATCGTTTAGCCAGGCCGGATCCCAGGGCGCGTCGAATCCCGCTGTCGGCGGCGGGGCGAACAGTTGCTCGGCCAGGGCGCCGGCAAACAGATGGTGCATGCCGGTGACCGGGTCGCACACCGACATCGCCGCGAAGGTGTCGCCGTGGTAACCGCCGCGCAGCGCCAGCAGGCGGCGCTTCTGCGGTTGTCCTTGGGATTGCCAGTACTGCAATGCCATCTTGATGGCGACCTCGACGCTCACCGAGCCGGAGTCGCTCAGGAACACCTTGTCGAGCGGTGCCGGTGTCAGGGCCACCAGTTGGGCGGCGAGCCGTGCCGCGGGCTCGTGGGTGATGCCGCCGAACATCACATGCGCCATGGCGGAGAGCTGCTCGCTGATGGCGGCGTTCAGCGTCGGATGGTTGTAGCCGTGGATTGCGCACCACCAGGAGGCCATGCCGTCGATCAGGGTGCGGCCATCGTCGAGTTCGAGCAGGCAGCCCCGCGCGCGGCGCACCAAATAGGCCGGCGGCGGCGCGGTCAGCGAAGAGTAGGGGTGCCAGAGGTGGGCGCGATCGAGGGCGTCGATCTCGGCGGCGTTGAGACTTGTCATGGGCATTTCAGAAAAACCGGGAAGATTCGATTGTAGGGTGCCGGAAATACTGGTACAAAAGCGCGACCCTGGAAAGAAACCGGAATCGCCGTGTCGAAACGCCTCGCCCTTGCCGCAGTGCTGTTGTCCGTGATGGCTGCTGCCGTTGGTTATCCGCCGCAGAGCATGGCGTTATCGGTGGCGGACTGGGACCGCGCCGAAGCTGGCAATCCCGCGGTCATCGACCACGGTGTCTGGGACGGCCTCCTGCACCGCTATGTGGTGGAGAGCCATGCGTCCGGCATCAACCGCTTTCGCTACGGCGAGGTATCGGCCGCGGACCGCGCAGCGCTCGACCGCTACATCGACCGCCTCGCCGGTCTCGACCCCCGCGATTACCGTCGCAAGGAACAGCTGGCGTACTGGATCAATCTCTACAATGCGCTCACTGTGCAGCTGATTATCGATCACTTTCCGGTCGCCGATATCAGCAACATTCGCATCGATGGCGCCGAGCCCTGGCGGGCGCCGCTGGTCACCGTTGCCGGTCAGCCGTTGTCTCTGGATGACATCGAGCATCGCATTCTGATGCCGATCTGGAAAGACCACCGGGTCCTGTTCGGTTTGGCCTGCGGCGGCCTGGGGTGCCCGGACATTCAGCCCCGGGCCTGTACCGGGCCCAACAGCCGGGAGCTGCTGACCAGCGCCGGGCGCAGGTTCATCAACTCCGACCGCGGGCTGTCGATCGCGGGTGCCCGGGGACCGCTGCGCGCCTCGCGCGTGTTCGAGACCTATGAGCGCGATTTCGGCAAGAATCGCAAGGAATTTCTGCGCCTGCTGGCGCATTATGCGGAGGACCGCAAGGCCCTCTATCTGCTCGGCTACAAGGGCAACATTCAGTACCAGGACAACTGGAAGCTGAACGCGCCCTGAGTGCAGCCGGCCGCGGCGGCCGTTAGAATGGCCGCCCACTCCGCCCCGTCCCGAATCCATGGCTGAATTGCACGGTCGCGACCGCCTAGAGTTCAACAAGCTGCAAAAACGCCTGCGTCGGCAGGTCGGCAATGCCATCGCCCGTTACCAGATGATCGAGGAGGGCGACCGCGTCATGGTGTGCCTGTCCGGCGGCAAGGACAGCTACGGCATGCTCGACATTCTGCGCAATCTGCAGCAGACGGCGCCGGTGGATTTCGAGTTGGTCGCGGTCAATCTGGATCAGAAGCAGCCGGGATTTCCCGAGCAGGTGCTGCCGGAATATCTCACCGCTCTCGGGGTGCCTTTCCATATTCTGGAAAAGGACACCTACAGCATCGTCACCGACCTGGTGCCCGAGCACAAAACCTACTGCGGGCTGTGCTCGCGGCTGCGCCGCGGGACTCTCTATGGTTTCGCCGAGGAGATCGGTGCCACCAAGATTGCCCTGGGTCACCACCGCGACGATATCGTCGAGACCCTGTTTCTCAACATGTTCTACGGCGGCAAGCTGAAGGCCATGCCGCCCAAGCTGCTCTCCGACGACGGCCGCAACCTGGTGATCCGGCCGCTTGCCTTCTGCCGCGAGGACGACCTGGCGCGCTACGCGGAGTACCGGGAGTTTCCGATCATTCCCTGCAACCTCTGCGGTTCCCAGGAAAATCTCCAGCGCAAGGTGATCAAGCAGATGCTGCGCGACTGGGAGCGCCAGTATCCGGGGCGCACCGAGACCATCTTTTCGGCGATCTGCAATGTCGCCCCGTCCCAGCTCGGGGATCCGGCGCTGTTCGATTTCACGGGGTTGCAATTGCGCCGCGAGGAACAGGTCCGGATCGCCGCGCGCAACCTGCGCTGAGCGGCTTCAGGCCGCTGCCGCGCGGTGTTCGGCGGCTGCCCAGCGCGAGATGAAGTCCTGACTTTCGGCGTCGGCGCGGCGGTGGAAGCAGCGCCGCCAGCAGCGCGCCAGCGCGGCGATGTCCTGCTGGTCGGGGAGGGTGACCTGGCGCTGCCGGTAGCGCATCCAGGCGATTGCCGTTGCGTACTTCAGGTTGGTTGCCAGCTCGCCGTGGGGATCGCGCAGAAAGCCGTGCTGGCCGGCGAGTCCCCGCACCCGGCTGGCCAGTTCCGGGTGGTGGACCAGGTAGCGGTCCCAGATCGCCCGGTGCGCGGCCGGTGAAATACGATAGATTCCCAGTCGTCTGCCGCGCCGCAGGCGGGCGTCATCGCCGGATTCGGCGAGCGCGGTGCCGAGCAGCAGGTTTTCCGCAGCCCGCGACCAGTCGCCGAGTTGCTTGAGCGTGGTACGGATGACGCGGCGCAGGTCACAGGTCGAACACATTGGGCGCAGCCCCCTGAGGTTCGCAGGTTGACGGAACAGATTTGCTCGCATTGTTAACAGCTTGAGCTTTCCAGTTCAAGCAAATTGTCAGGTTTTTGCCGCGCGGGCCGACGCACTGATGACCCTGGGGCTGGCTCCGGTCCCGGTGTGCGGCGCGCCGCAGTCGACCGGAGGGAATCATGATCGAGGCTATCGAGGGGGATATCACCGCGCTGCGGGTGGACGCCATCGTCAATGCCGCCAACGAGCGCCTCGCGGGAGGCGGCGGTGTCGATGGCGCCATCCATCGCGCCGCCGGCCAGCGGGAGCTGCAGGCCGCCTGCCGCGCCATCGGCGGCTGTCCCACTGGCGAGGTGCGGTTGACCCTGGGTTTCCGGCTGCCGGCAGGGGCGATCATCCATGCGGTGGGGCCGGTATGGCACGGCGGTGGTGCCGGCGAGGAGGCGCTGCTGGCGAGTTGCTACCGCAACGCCATGGCGCTGGCCGCCGAGCAGGGCTTTGCATCGCTCGCATTTCCGGCGATCAGCTGCGGGGTGTACGGCTTTCCCGCAGCGCGGGCAGTGCCCATCGCGGTGCGCGAGGTGCGCGCCGCGCTGGCGCGACCGACCCCGGTCGAGCGGGTGATCTTCTGCTGTTTCGATGCGGCGATGGCGGAGCTGTACCGGCGCGAACTGGGTGGCGCAGGGCTCACATCTCCGCCATGACCTCGATACCCAGCAGCTCGAGGCCGGTGGCCAGGGTGCGGGCGGCGAGATCACACAGCGCCAGCCGGCTGGCGCGCAGCTCGGCATCGATCTCGGCCTTCAGCACCGGGCACTGTTGGTAGAAACCCGTGAAGGCGGTGGCCAGCTCGTAGAGATGGTTGCACAGCACATGCGGGTAGGCGTCCGCGGCGACCTGGCGGAGTATGTCCGGAAACTCCAGCAGCAACAGCGCCAGGCGCCGCTCCGCGTTCTCGGTGATGCGGATGGCGCCCGGTACCGCGCCGGGCAGGGCGGCGGCGCGACGGAACAGGCTCTGGGTACGGGTATAGGCGTACTGGAGATAGGGCGCGGTATTGCCGTCGAAGCTCAGCATCGCCTCCCAATCGAACACATAGTCGTGGGTGCGGGTCTTGCTCAGGTCGGCGTACTTGATCGCGCCGATACCCACCTTGCGGGCGATCTCCTCGGGGCTGGTCTCGATCAGCTGGGGGTCCTTGGCGGCCACCAGCCGAGCGGCCCGCGCGACCGCCTCTTCGAGCAGATCGGCGAGCTTGACGGTGCCGCCGTTGCGGGTCTTGAAGGGTTTGCCGTCGGGGCCCAGCATGGTGCCGAAGGCATGGTGCTCCAGGCTCAAGCCCGGATCGACCAGCCCGGCCTTCCGGGCCAGGGCGAACATCTGCTTCATGTGCAGCGCCTGCCGGGCGTCGATGAAATAGAGGATGCGCTGTGCGCCCAGCTCCCGGCCGCGATAGCGCAGCGCCGCCAGGTCCGTGGTGGCGTAGAGGTAGCCGCCGTCGGACTTGCGCACGATCACTACCCCCGGGTTGCCCTGCCGGTCGGCAAGCTCTGGCAGAAAGGCCACCAGCGCGCCCTGGTCCTCGCGGACGATTTCCTGGTCGGTCAACTGGGTGACGATTTCCTCCAGTTGCGGGTTGTAGAAACTCTCCGGGCGGATGTCGGCGTGGCTGAGGGTGACGTTCAGGCGGCGGTAGATGGCTTCGCTGTGGGCGATGGAAATGTCGATGAAGCGCAGCCAGAGCGCGCGGCAGTGGGGATCGCCGGCCTGCAGTTGCACTACATGGTGGCGGGCGCGGCTGGCGAACCCGGCGTCGAGATCGAAATGTGCCTTGGCGTTCTGGTAGAACTGCTCCAGGTCGGCGAGCGCCATGTCCGGCGCTTCGCCAGCCCCCAGATGGTCCTCGAGTTCCGCGATCAGCATGCCGAACTGGGTGCCCCAATCGCCCATGTGGTTCTGGCGGATGACCTCGTGGCCCAGGTATTCCAGCACCCGGACCACGGCGTCGCCGATGATGGTGCTGCGCAGGTGGCCGACGTGCATCTCCTTGGCGAGGTTGGGCGAGGAGTAATCGACCACCACCCGCTGTGGCTCCTCGACCGCCGGGCACAGGCGCTGGGTGTGGCGCAGATCGTCGAGCAGCCGGGCGAGGAAATCGTCCGCCAGGTGGAGATTGATGAAGCCGGGCCCGGCGATCTCGGCGCGCGCGACTATGCCGTCGAGTTCGGCCTGCGCCAGGATCCGTTCGGCGAGCTCCCTGGGCTTGGTTTTCAGTTGTTTGGCCGCGGCCAGGGCGCCATTGGCCTGAAAATCGCCGAACTCCGGTCGTGAGGCCCGGGCCAGCTGGGGTTCGAGGTGCGCGGGAATCCCGCAGGCGGCCATTGCCGTGCGCAGGCGTTGGTCGATCAGGGCGCGAACGCTCATCGCAGATCCGGGGGTTGGAGAGCGCGCATTCTAGCAGTTTGGCGAGAAGCGCCGCGAAGACGGCCGGCGGCGCAAGCAGGCCAGCACTGGCGCGGATCCCGGGCAATGCGGCGGCGGATTCACCCCGGCGGTTTTGCAATGAAGCAGCCGCCAGCGACCGGGACGGGCCGTGGGCCAGGGATCGCGGAGCGGGTGTGGCCTGGCCTGGCCCGCGACCGGCCCGTGTATAATCCGCCGATCTTTTGGCCCTCTGGGAGGTGCCTGTGGCGAACGAGGGATCACTGGTCGCTCAGGGCGTGGATCTGATGATCTACGGCATGGGCACGGTGTTCGTGTTCCTCATCCTGCTGGTGATCGCGGTAGTGGCATTGTCCGCCGCGGTGCGCCGCTGGCTGCCGGAGCCCGTGCCTGTCGCACCCCCACCACAGCCCGCTCAATCAGCGCCGGTCGATGACCGCCTGCGCGCCGTCATCCAGGCCGCGATCGACCGCCACCGCAAGGGCTGAGGGCCGCCGCCGCAACGATTTTTCCGAGACGGAGCCCGCTTTTCCATGTCTGATCAACCTCGCCCCCTGGGCATCACCGACGTGGTGCTGCGCGACGCGCACCAGTCGCTGTTCGCCACCCGCCTGCGGCTCGACGATATGCTGCCGATCGCCGCCAAACTCGATCAGGTCGGTTTCTGGTCGCTGGAATCCTGGGGCGGCGCCACCTTCGACGCCTGTATCCGCTACCTGGGCGAGGATCCCTGGGAACGTATCCGTGAACTGAAAAAGGCGATGCCCAACACCCCGCAGCAAATGCTGTTTCGGGGCCAGAACATTCTCGGTTATCGGCACTATGCCGATGATGTCGTGGAAAGATTCGTGGAGCGCGCCGCCGTCAGCGGCGTCGATGTGTTCCGGGTGTTCGACGCCATGAATGACGTCCGCAACCTGCAGACCGCGCTGCGCGCCGTGCGCCAGACGGGCAAGCACGCCCAGGGCACCATGTCCTACACCATCAGCCCGGTGCATACCCTGGATCTGTGGCTGGATCTGGCGCGGCGGATCGAGGACCTGGGCGCCGATTCCATCTGCATCAAGGACATGGCCGGCCTTCTCACCCCTTACGCGGGTTATGAGCTGGTGCGCCGCCTCAAGGAGACGGTCTCGGTCCCCATCCACATCCAGTGCCATGCCACCACCGGCATGTCGACGGCTACCTATCTGAAATGCATCGAGGCGGGCATCGACAATGTCGACACCGCGATCTCCTCGATGTCCATGACCTATGGGCACTCGCCGACCGAAGCCCTGGTGGCGATCCTGCAGGGTACCGGGCGCGATACCGGG
The DNA here is from genome assembly GCA_913060555.1 of uncultured Gammaproteobacteria bacterium. GTDB lineage: Bacteria > Pseudomonadota > Gammaproteobacteria > Pseudomonadales > Porticoccaceae > JAGPUQ01. The sequence goes on from CAJXRS010000077.1 coordinate 10,283, forward strand.
CTGGATATCCATCTGCTCGAAGAGATCGCCGCCTATTTTCGCGAGGTGCGCAAGAAATACGCCCGTTTCGAGGGCTCTTTGCGGGGCGTCGATTCCCGCATCCTGGTCGCCCAGGTGCCGGGGGGCATGCTCACCAACATGGAGAACCAGTTGCGCGAGCAGGGCGCCGCCGAGCGCATGGACGAGGTGCTCGCGGAGATACCCAAGGTACGCGAAGATCTCGGTTTCATTCCGCTGGTCACCCCCACCTCACAGATCGTCGGCACCCAGGCGGTGCTCAACGTGCTCTCCGGGGAGCGCTACAAGGTGCTGTCCCGGGAGACCGAGGCAGTGCTCAAGGGCGAGTATGGCACCACCCCGGCGCCGGTCGACAAGGCATTGCAGCAGCGCGTGCTCGACGGCGCCGAGCCCATTCAATGCCGGCCGGCGGATCTGCTCGGCGCCGAGTTCGACCGCCTGCGCGACGAGCTCCGGGAGCAGGCCACGGAGCAGGACATCCGCCTCGCCGAAGGGGACCGGGAGCTGGACGACGTGCTCACCTATGGACTGTTTCCCCAGGTGGGGCTGCGCTTTCTCGCCCACCGCCGCGACCCCTCGGCCTTCGAGCCGGCGCCCGATGTGCGTTCCGAGCCGGTGCGGACGGAGGCCGGCGAAGAGGTCTACACGGTCACCGTGGAAGGCCGTTCCTACACGGTTACCGTGGCCGAGGGTGGGGACGTCACCGGGATCGCTGCCGTGGGCGGAGCCGAGCCCGGCGCGGCGCAGTCTTCCGCTGGCGCGGCGACCGCCGCCGGGGGAACCCCGCTGCCCGCGCCTCTGGCCGGCACCGTGGTGAAGATTCTGGTCAAGCCCGGTGATGCCGTGGCGGCCGGGCAGCAGGTATTGATGCTGGAGGCGATGAAGATGGAAACCGCGGTCAGCGCCCCCGGCGCAGGTGCCGTCACCGAAATCGCGGTTAAGGTCGGGGACCAGGTCGCGGTCGGCGACACCCTGCTCGCGATCGCCTGAGGGGCGCGGTATGGAGAAGCTTGCGATTCTGTGGCAGCAGTCCGGCGTGGCGCAAATGGGCCTGGGGCCGGCGGCGATGATGACGGTAGGGCTGATACTGCTCTACCTGGCGATTCACCGCCGGTTCGAACCGCTGCTGCTGGTGCCGATCGGCATCGGCACCCTGCTGGTCAACCTGCCCGGCGCAGGTTTCGAGGCCGTGCCCGTGTACGATGCCCAGGGCCATCTGCAAAGTCCCGGTGGTCTGCTCTACTACATCTACGAGGCGGGCATTGCCACCGGGCTGTTCCCGCTGATCATTTTCATGGGGGTGGGCGCGATGACCGATTTCGGTCCCATGCTCGCCAACCCCAAGACCCTGCTGCTGGGTGCCGCGGCCCAGGTGGGAATCTTCGTGACCCTGCTCGGCGCAGTCGCCATGGGGCAGCTCGGTTGGCTCGATTTCTCGCTGCGCGACGCCGCCTCGATCGGCATCATCGGGGGCGCCGATGGCCCCACGGCGATCTTCGTGACCAGCATCCTGTCCCCGGAATTGCTCGGCGCCGTGGCGGTGGCCGCGTATTCGTACATGGCGCTGGTGCCCATCATCCAGCCGCCGATCGCGCGCCTGCTCACCACCCCGGACGAGCGGCGCATCGTGATGCAGCAGTTGCGCCCGGTTTCTCGGGTGGAAAAGATCCTGTTTCCGCTGCTGCTCCTGGTGCTGGTGGGGTTGCTGCTGCCCAGCGCCGCGCCGCTGCTGGGCATGTTCTGCTTCGGCAACCTGATGCGCGAATGCGGGGTGGTCGATCGGCTCAGCGATACCACTCAGAACGCGCTGATCAACACCGTCACCATCTTTCTCGGCCTGGGCGTGGGTTCGAAGATGAGCGCCGAGAAATTCCTCAACTGGGAAACCCTGGGTATCCTCGGCCTGGGCGCCTTCGCCTTCTGCCTGGGCACGGCGGCGGGGGTGCTGATGGCCAAACTCATGAACCGGCTGAGCAAGACGCCGATCAACCCGCTGATCGGCTCCGCCGGGGTCTCCGCGGTACCCATGGCGGCGCGGGTCTCCAACAAGCTGGGCCTGGAGGCGGACCCGCACAACTTTCTGCTGA
>CAJXRS010000078.1 GCA_913060555.1 uncultured Gammaproteobacteria bacterium
GCGTCAGATGTGTATAAGAGACAGGATCACGCCCTGGGCCAGACATTCCTTGAGCAGCCCGAAAAAGAAGCGTTCCTGATTGACGTCCGGGTGGGCTCGGTAGTTGCCCATCAGTCCGTATTCGCCGAACAGGTGGCGGCGCAGGCGCAATAGCCAAGCGACCGGCGGAAACAGCCGGAAGCGCTCGCTGGGCCGCCAGTCGACCGGTAGACCCGTCTTCCAGGGCTGGGTCTTGCGGCGGGTGGTGTGCAGCATGCGGGTGGCCGGGGTGAAGCGGTCGAAGTCGTTCCACTCGGGCTCGAAGAAGCCGATGCTCTCGCGCGGCTCGTTCTTGAGGCATACCCAGGGCTGGTAGTCGTAGTCGCCGTCGAACATGGCGTTGAACTGCCGCTCCGGGTCCCAGTGCCGCAGCCGGGTACAGTCGAGCAGCATCACGCTGCTGGCGAAACACTTGTCCACCAGACCCTTGGGCCCGGAGCGCATCCGGCAGAGGATGGCCTTGCCGCCCATGTCGCGGCTGAGCAGCGGCCAGATGTCGGCGGCGGCAAACACATCCGGGTCGATCACCAGCGCCCGTCCCTGGAAGTCCATCAGCCCGGGCGGCAGGAAGCGGGTGGGAGTGAAGGATTGCAGGTCGTCGTTGAGCCACACCCGCTGCACGCCGTCGCGCAGGTAGCTCTGCCCTTCACGCGCCGCGAACCAGGGATAGTCGCGGGTGTCGATGATGCGCACCCCGAAGCGCTCGTTGTGCTCGGAGAAACGCCGCAGCGCGTAGGCGGCCACCTTGGCACCGACAATCTGCTTGTGGTTGGTCTGGATGAAGACGCAATGATCCATCGTATAAGTGTAACAACCGGCGGGGGCGCAACTATAACAAGGCGGCGCACCGCCGGCAGCGGCGGCAGCTGACTCCGATCAAGGAATGCGCTGGCGAGATCCGCTGCTCTGGGTGTAGGCTGCGCCGGTGATTCCGAGCGGAGCGACCAGCGTGCCCCTGATCGATCTCGACGCGCTGCGCCGCGCGCCCCTGGTGCGCGAGCCCTTCGACCATCTGGTGGTACCCGACGCCCTCGCCACCGCCGCCCAGCACGCGGTATGGGACCATTACCCGGACATCGACACCCCGGCCAACCACCGGCTGGAAGATCTCCGGCCGAGGCCCGCCTTCGCGGAACTGATGAGCGAACTGCAGGGCCGGGAGTTCGCGCGCGCGCTCGGTGCGCGCTTCGATCTGCCGCTGGAGACCATGCCCACCACTATTACGGTGCGCAAGTACTGCGAGCGTACCGATGGCGACATCCACACCGATCACAGGAGCAAGATCCTCACCGTGCTGCTCTACTTCAACCCGGAGTGGCCGTCGCCCGAGGGTCGGCTGCGCCTGCTGCGCTCACCGGACGATCTGGCGGACTATGCTGCCGAGGTGCCGCCGCTGGCCGGCACCCTGCTCGCCTTTCGCCGCACCGATCACTCCTGGCACGGTCACAGCCGCTATGTGGGCGAGCGACGCATGGTGCAGCTCAACTACCTCGACGCCCGCCCGCTGGCGGTACTCCAGCAGCGCGCCGCGCGTTTTGCGACCCACTTCGTGAAAGACGTGCTGCGTATCCGCTGAATTGCCCGAGCCGTTCGGGGCCGGGCCATCGCCATGCGCACCAGGGGTCTACCATCGAATTTGCAGGGTGACGGGTTCCCTTGCCGCCGTGACCCAGGCCGGCGGCCTCAGTAACCAGGGCTACTGGCACCTGTCCCGGACATTGGCGACGCAAACCGGAGTGACCAAAGCCTGGCTCAAGCGCCAAGGCCTGATCCCCTATATGCTCTTTCACGCCATATTGCTCTTCCCTTCCTGCCTCCTGCCTGCCTTCCTGTCAGGCGGCGACCCTGGCCAAGTAAATGGTCTGGGTAAACGGCCGGTCCTGCAGCGGATTGTGGAAGGTCACGGGCTCCACCCAGGCCGCGTCGAAAACACTCGCCAGCCGTTCGGTGAATGCGGCGTCCGGCTGGTCGTTCGACCACAGCCCGAAGATGCCGCCGGGTTTCAGATGCGTAGCCAGCGCACGCAGCCCCTCGGCCCGATAGGAGGCGGCGCTGCGCGCATCGAGCAGCGCCTCCGGCGAATGATCGATATCCAGCAGGATGGCATCAAACCGCCGTCCCGGCGTTACCGGATCGAAACCGGCAGATCCATTCGCGAGCGCGAAAAAATCGCCCTGCACCAATCGACAGCGCGGATCGGACGTGAGCCCGGGGCCGAGCGGCAACAACGCGCTCCGATGCCAGTCGATGACGGGCTCCAGCATCTCGACGACCACGAGCGAGGCGACCCGCCGGTCTTCCAGAACCGTCTGCGCGGTATAGCCGAGACCCAGACCACCGACGACGACGTCCAGCACCGCGCCGGGGAGCGCCGCCAACCCCAAACGCGCGAGCGCGACCTCGGAAACGGTGAACAGGCTCGACATCAGATAGTCTTCGCCGAGTTTGATTTCGAGCACGTCGACGCCCAGCGCGTGCTCGCGCCGTCGCCGCAGGCTCAGCACGCCGATGGGTGTGAGTCGACTGTCCAGCTCCTTGAATGACAGGCTCATGGCTTCGCAATGCTCCGTGGACGGCCGTCAATCCTGTCGCAAGCCGCCGGGGAACGCAAAGGCTGTGGTCACATGGAAGACTGCACTGAAAGGCTGGGATCAGGTCTTCTGACCCGGATGTTGCACGAGCGTGGCGGTGAAATAGCAACAGCGGTCTGGAGATCGGCTCGATGTTCCAGGCGGCACAGGGTCGACGGGCTGGCCAGTGTCTCGACCCGTGATCGCGGTTTGCAGCGCCAGATCATTGCGCAGCGCGTGGTGGTCGATCAGGTCTTCATAGCCCAGCGTCCAGAGCCAATGCATAGACAAGACCCGTTGCCGCAACAGTTCCAGCAGAGAGTGTTCGCAGCTGGCCTGTCGGCGACTATCCCCGATGACTTTGGCCGCTGCCTGGGTCAGCCCCATTTGCCGATCGACCTGTGCAAGCAGCGGTATACCGCCGTTGCTGGTGATGTCGCCGCCACGGAAATCGGCTTCGACTCTACGACGCTTGACGGATGGAAATTCGAGGAAAGTCTGGTAGCATTTTGTCACGGCGGAGGTTCTTGTCCTTGAGGTCTCGACACCCTTATTTTCAAGAACCTTCCGCCGTTTTTCTACCTAACCTTAGTGCAACGTGCAAAATCCGGGCCTGCCATGCAGGGCGAGCGGGATCTTGAGCCAGGAGGCGCCGTTCATGCCGACCTGGAGAAATACCCCAGCGGTGGCAGCAGAATGGCGACTACTGCCCGAATAAGATCCCTGGGCCGGACGCCGTCAAGAATTCCAGCCATTGTGCCGGCACCCGGCGGATGCCCACCGGCGTTGCGAAGACTTTACCCTGTGGCGTGAGGTCCTGTTTCCCTGGCAGGGCAATGGTCCGGCCGCGGATGCGCCGCGAACCCGGAGGCCCAACCGGCCCGGTGCGGCCAGTGCGGACCTCCGGGTGGCTTGCGTGGGCGTGATCGAAGTGATGGCGGGTGCATTCCTGCGGTGGGGTGCTGGCAGCGCGCTCGGTGAGGCGGTCGATCAGGCCGAGCCGGCGATCAACCATGCAACGCTCCCCGGATTGCGGAGGTGGCCAGCGCCTACCGCGCCCTAGTAGAATTGGCCAAACTTGGCAATCGAAATCTACGAAGGGCCAGATCGGATGGTTTCCGGATGACCGAAGTCGAGAACGAGATCCTCACCCTGGAGGAGGTCGCGGCCTACCTCAAAGCCAGCAAACGAACGGTCTATCGCCTGGCCCAGAAAGGAGAGATTCCGGCGTTCAAGCTTGGGGGAACCTGGCGCTTTCGCCGTTCGGAGTTGGATCGCTGGATCGCCGACAGCATCAACAACAAGAAGGCGCAAGCAGAATGATCGGCTACCGGATCACCCCATTCGAGCCGATACCAGGCGGGGAAGATCGTTGATGACGCAGCCGCTTCTGACACCGCATCAGAGCCAGTACTACGCCTGGCTGCTGACCCGGCGCGCGGCGGGTGACGCCGTGGAGTCGCTGGCTTCGACCTTGGTCGATGCGCAGGTGGACCTGAATCCGCATCAGGTCGAGGCAGCGCTGTTCGCCTGCCGCAATCCCCTTTCGCGCGGCGTGATCCTGGCCGACGAAGTTGGTCTGGGCAAGACCATCGAAGCTGGATTGGTCATCTCGCAGCGCTGGGCCGAACGGCGGCGGAAGGTGCTCATCATTGTCCCGGCGAACCTGCGCAAGCAATGGCACCAGGAGTTGCAGGACAAGTTCGGCCTGCAAGGACTGATCCTCGAAGCCAAAAGCTACAACGCCCTGAAGAAACAAAAAGAGGGCAAGCAAGAGCGGCAGAACCCGTTCCTGACGGCGTCCGGCCCGATCATCTGTTCCTACCAGTTCGCCAAGGCCAAGGCCGACGACGTCAAGGGTATCGACTGGGACTTGGTCGTGCTCGACGAAGCGCATCGCCTGCGCAACGTCTACAAGACCAGCAACGTCATCGCCAAGACTCTTAAGGAGGCGTTGTCGCGCGTTCACTCCAAGGTGCTGCTGACCGCGACGCCGTTGCAGAACTCATTGCTCGAACTCTATGGACTGGTCAGCTTCATCGATGACCGCGTGTTCGGCGACCTCGACAGCTTCCGCTCGCAATTCACTGGCAGGGAGCAATCCGTCAGCAGCCTGCGTGACCGGCTGGCGCCCATCTGCAAGCGCACCCTGCGCAGACAGGTGCAACCCTACGTTTCGTACACGGCGCGCAGGGCGATCGTCGAGGAGTTCACACCATCGAGCGAAGAGCAGGAACTTTCAAGGCTCGTCGCCGATTATCTGCGCCGCCCCAACCTCAAGGCCCTACCCGGCGGGCAGCGCCAGCTGATTTCACTCGTGCTGTGGAAGCTGCTGGCCTCCAGCACGCACGCGATTGCGGGTGCCTTGGAAACAATGACCAAGCGTCTCCAGGGCATGCTGGATGAAGCTCCCGTGGTTCCCGATCTCGCCGAAGAACTGGACGAGGACTACGAGTCGCTCGACGCCGATCTTGATGAAAGCGGCGCCGACGAATACGAAGACCAGGAGTCGGGCACCCAGGCAGCGAGCCGCGCCGAGCGTGATGCCATCGCGCAGGAGATCGAGGAGCTGCGCCACTTCAAAACGCTGGCAACCAACATTCGCGACAACGCCAAGGGCAAGGCGCTGCTCACCGCGCTGGATCGAGCGTTTGCAGAGCTGGAGCGTCTCGGAGCGGCCAAAAAAGCCATCATCTTCACCGAGTCCAGGCGCACGCAGGAATATCTGCTCGGCTTGCTGGCCGACACGCCCTACGGCGACGGCATCGTGCTGTTCAACGGCACCAACAGCGACGCACGCGCACAGGCTACCTACAGGGACTGGCTGAAACGCCACGAAGGTACCGACCGCATTACCGGCTCCAAGACCGCCGACACCCGCGCGGCCCTGGTCGAGCACTTCAAGGAACGCGGCAAGGTCATGATCGCCACCGAGGCCGGCGCCGAGGGCATTAACCTCCAGTTCTGCTCGCTGGTCATCAACTACGACCTGCCCTGGAATCCGCAGCGCATCGAACAGCGCATCGGACGCTGCCACCGCTACGGCCAGAAGTTCGACGTGGTGGTGGTTAACTTCGTCGACCGCAGCAATGAGGCCGACGCGCGCGTGTACGAACTGCTCGACCAGAAATTCCAGCTTTTCGAGGGCGTGTTCGGGGCCAGCGACGAGGTGCTGGGCGCCATCGGTTCGGGTGTGGACTTCGAGCGGCGCATCGCCGACATCTACCAGAACTGCCGCGAGCCGGCGCAAATCCGAGCCAGCTTCGAGCAATTGCAGCTCGATCTGTCCGGCGAGATCAGCGAAGCGATGGTCAAGACGCGCCAACTCCTGCTGGAGAACTTCGACGAACAGGTGCAGGAAAAACTGCGCGTGCGCGCCGAAGACAGCCGCGCGGCACGCAGCAAGTACGAGCGCATGTTGATGGATTTGACCCGAGCCGAGCTGGCCGCCTGCGCAAGCTTTGACACGCATGGATTCGTGCTGCATCACCTGCCCGGCGATTTGCTCCCCTCTCCTGCTTGCGGGAGAGGGGTCGGGGGAGAGGGCGAAGCCTTGACCAAGGGTTCGCTCGGCCGCTACGAACTACCCCGGCGCAGCGGCGAGGCGCACCTGTACCGGCTCGGCCACCCGCTGGCGGGTTGGGTCGTGCATCGGGCCAAAGCCCGTGACCTGCCGAACGCCCGGCTGCTATTCGACTACGACGCCCACGGCACCCAGATCAGCACGCTCAAAGCCTATCGCGGCCAGACCGGCTGGCTCATCCTGGCACTGCTGGAAGTCACCGCGCTGGGAAATCAGGAGCAGCACCTGTTGGTTGCAGCCAGCACCCGTCATGGCGTCGTGTTGGCGGAAGACGATCCCGAAAAGCTCCTGCGCCTGCCGGCAGCCATGGCCCCCTCGCTCCTTGGGGGAGAGGGCCGGGGTGAGGGGAAATCGACGCTGGAGCGAGACCTCGAAGCCCGCAAGGCCGCCCTGCTGCGCGACATCAACCAGCGCAACCTCGGCTACTTCCAGGAGGAAGTCCAGAAGCTGGACGCCTGGGCAGACGACCTGAAGCTCGGCCTGGAGCAGGAGATCAAGGCGATCGACCGCGACATCAAGGAAGTGCGGCGCAGCGCCGCCATTTCGCCGACGCTGGAAGAGAAGCTGTCATGGCAGAAGAAGCAGCGCGAGCTGGAAGGCAAGCGCAACAGGCTGCGCCGCGAGCTGTTTGCCCGGCAGGACGAAGTCGAAGCGCAGCGCAATGACCTGATCGATCAGTTGGAGGCGCAGCTCCAGCAGCGGGTGGAGGCGTGCACGCTGTTCACGGTCGAATGGGAACTGGTGTAATGACTAATCAAGTAGCACGGTTAGATCTGCGCATCACCAGGCCGCGGTTTACGCGTGTCAAGAATTGAGGAGGGCGAGATATGGCCAGCGGAAAATTACTGCGGCAACTCATTCAATCGGGAACGCAAGGTGATGCTTCGGGATTTCGCGCAGCGTCCGAGGCGGTAATCAAAGAGGAGCGCGAGAAGAACCATCATCTGCTCGCAAATGATCTTGAGCGTTTGCTTTACGGCGATCAAGCAACGATCGGGAAGAATGCGCGGAAGCTGCAAAATTTGCCCAGCCTGCCGACCAATAAAGACAACGGCCTTACGCTACTGGAAGAGCGTGCCGTGATTCGAGAGGAGAAAGACATCATTCTCTCGGATGCTTCGCAGTCGGCACTCGATGAAATCCTGATGGAGCACAACCGGACGGACGTGCTTCGATCCTATGGCCTGCAACCCGCGCAGAAGCTGTTGTTTTGCGGGCCTCCCGGCTGCGGCAAGACGCTGGCCGCCGAAGTCATCGCACATTCCCTGTCTATGCCGCTCGTCCTCGTTCGGCTGGACTCGGTCATCTCGTCGTTTTTGGGGGAGACGGCCGCCAATTTGCGTAAAGTGTTCGATTACGTCGCAACGCATCCCGTGGTCGCCTTGTTCGATGAATTTGATGCCCTGACCAAGGATCGTGGCGACAGCGCCGATCATGGTGAGCTCAAACGCTCCGTGAATGCCGTCTTGCAGATGATGGACGGTTATCGAGGCGAGAGCATCCTGATCGCCACCACCAACTATGAAACCTTATTGGACAAGGCGGTTTGGCGACGCTTCGATGAGGTTGTGCGCTTCGAGATGCCGAATCTGGAGCAGATCAGGCGCCTGTTAACATTGAAACTCTCCGGTGTCCGCCGCAATTTCGAGCCCGACGATGGCCAGGTGGCATCCCGGTTCAAGGGTATGTCGCACGCCGACATCGAGCGGGTTCTTCGGCGCTCCGTCAAGGAAATGATCCTGTCCGGCCGGGAGTTCCTGGAGAAAAGCCACCTCGATACCGCGCTTGCCCGTGAGTATCGTCATAAGAGTTAAGGGATGGAGGGGGAGGCATGGCCTATGAACACTTGCGACTGGGGCGAGAAGAGCATCAGACGGATCGCCACCGTCCCCAAGATAAACGTCCTCGCTTTAAACCTGCCGATCCGAGAGCGCATGGTGCCGCGTTAGCCGGGCGGCTTGGCTAAGCGCGGCAACGCGCGATGGCAGAGGACGTCGGCGGGTTCGACGACCGCAAGCTACTCAAGATTCGGTTGCGCGCGGGCGACAAGAGTGTGCCCCCCTTCGATGCCATTCCTGGCGTGGAGATCGTCAGCCAGGAAGACGAATCCATCGTGCTGGCATTCGCCACTGATGCCGGCTTGAGCGAGTTCGAGAGCCGCCTGGCCACCCTTGCACGTGATGGCGTTGTTACCCGCAAGGAACTGTTCTACGTTATCGAAGACTTCGACCACTGGACACCCCAGGACCGCACCGGCGCGGCCTTGCTTGAGCAAGGATTTTCAGCCACGCCAACCTTCATGCTCGATGTCGAACTATGGCCCCAGGAGCGACAAGACAAGCGCCAGGAAATGGTGCGTGCCTTTCTCGACTGGTTGCATGCACAAGGCATTGAGCGGCTCGACGGCATCCAGCAACCTTCGCTCGTCATGGTCCGTGTGCGCTGCAACCGTACGCAGGCCGAGCAGATCTTGCACCATCGCGATGTGCGGACTGCCGACCTGCCACCCCGCTTGGGCGTGGCCGTACAACTGCTTCACACCGACATCAACCAATTTCCTCCGATTGATCCCCCCGATGACGATGCTCCGTCCATTGCCGTGCTGGATTCCGGCTTGACGCGTGGACATTCGCTGCTCGGCGCAGCGGTTGGCGACGCGCAGGGCTACCTCGCGCCGCATCGCAGTACCGATGACACTGCGCCCCACTGGCACGGCACCTTCGTCGGCGGGCTTGCGTTGTACGGCGATGTCCAGAGCGTTATTCAGCAAGGGCAGTTCGTCCCGCAGCTTCGCTTGTTCTCCGGCAAAGTGTTCGAAGACGACGGACAAGATCAAACCGAGTTCGTCGAAAAGGCGGTCGAGGAAGCCGTGCGTGACCTGCATGCGCAATACGGCTGCCGGGTCTTCAACCTGAGCTATGGCGACCTGAACAAGGTCTACGATGGCCGGCATGTGCGCGGGCTCGCCTACACGCTGGATCGGCTGACGCGTGAGTTGGGTGTCCTGTTCGTAGTACCAGCGGGCAACTTGTTGTCATCCCAGTTGCCAGCCGATACACGCGCGAGTTACCCAGACTACCTGCTCGAAGACCACGCCCGCCTGCTGGAGCCCGCCACATCGCTCAACGCCCTGACCGTTGGCGGCTTGAGCCTGAATGAGGCCACACGCAATGCTCAGCGCCATCCCAACACGATTGAAGACCACGTATTGGCTCGGGCGGAGCAGCCGTTTCCATTGGCTCGCAGCGGCCCTTCTGCCAGCGGCGCCATCAAGCCCGACGTGGTCGCGCATGCCGGCAACATCGCCTTGCGGCGTACTGGAGGTGGCACAGACCATGCCGGTCTGGGCGTGGTGTCGCTCAATGGCGGCTTTGCCTTGGGGCCGGCGTTCAAGGAAGACATCGGCACCAGCTACGCCGCGCCCCAAGTCGCCCACCAAGCCGCACGGCTACTGGCCGAAGTGCCCGATGCCTCGCCCAGCCTGCTGCGCGCACTGATCGGCGCCCATGCCCGCTGGCCGCAAGCCTGCGAAGCGCTGTTGAACCCCGGAAGCAATGCTGAAGGCCGCGACAAACTCCTGCGCCTCGTCGGGTATGGGCGCGTTGACGATACGGCGCTCTTCCGCTCGCTTGATCACACCGTCACCCTGCTCGCCGAAGAGCGCGTCGGCAACGATCAGCACCACTTCTTCGAGTTACCTTTACCAGACAGCTTCTGGGACGGTGGCCGCCGCACGCGTGAGGTGACCGTCGCGCTCGCCTACAGCCCTGCCGTGCGCACCACGCGGCTGGACTACCGCAGAGCCAAACTGTGGTTCCACCTGGTGACGGCTGGCAGCCTGGATGAGGTCACCCAAGCCTACCGGCGCAATCGGGAAGAAGGCATGAGCGAGCGCGCCAACGGCCGCTGGCTACCCAACGACACCCGCAAGAACGGCACGTTGCAGGTCTCTCGATGGCGCTTCAGACAGGCGTTGGTCAACGGTCACAAGGTGTTCGTCGTGGTGACCCGACAAGACAGTCCTTGGTCCGATGGGCGTGATGGGGACGAGCCCTATGCCGTCGCCGTAGTGCTGGCGGATCGAGAGCAGGCCAACGCACGACTTTACGCTCAGGTGCAGGCAACGCTGCGAGCGCGTGTCCAGGCACGTGCACGTGCGCGCGTCTGAGAACACAGGAATACGGAATGAGCAAGCAGAAACTGGAACTCACCTGGATCGGCAAGGAGAGGCGGCCGAAGCTGGAGCCGCGCATTCTGCTCGAAGATCCTTCGATGTCGTATCACGCCAAGCATCGGGTGACGGAGAACGACATCTTCGACAATCGGCTGATCTTCGGAGATAACCTGCTGGCGCTGAAGGCGCTGGAGCCGGAGTTCACCGGCAAGGTGAAGTGTGTGTTCATCGACCCGCCGTACAACACCGGCAGCGCCTTCACGCATTACGACGACGGCTTGGAGCATTCGATCTGGCTGGGGCTGATGCGCGACCGGCTGGAGATCATCCGGCGGTTGCTGTCGGATGATGGATCGCTGTGGATCACGATTGATGACAACGAGGCGCATTACTTGAAGGTGTTGTGCGACGAGATTTTTGGTCGCGCCAATTTTCTAGCTTGCTCGATCTGGAATCACAGCGTTCAATCGAAAGGGTATAGAGGAAAGTTTTCCGTTCACCATAACTACGTCCTTGTCTACCAGAAGTCATCTTCTTTTGTGCTGAAGGATTTGCCTCGACAAGACGAACACAACGTCAATTACTCGAATCCCGACAATGATCCTCGCGGCCCGTGGCGTTCGGGAGATGTGAGAAATTCGCTTGTTCGGCCCAACTTGATGTATGACATCACTACGCCAAGCGGGAAACTCATCAGTCACCCACCGAAAGGGTGGCGTTTCGGTCGTGAGACCTTCGAGAAGGAGCTTGCTGAAGGAAAAATCAAGTTTTCTGGCGATGAAACACGAATCATACGCAAGATTTATTTGGCAGACCAAGAAGGGCGCGTTCCGGAAACTCTTTGGTTTGCCAAAGATGTGGGAACTACACGCGAAGCCAATGGCGAGGTGCGGGAGTTCGTTGACGGTGATTTCTTTGACACACCTAAACCAGAACGATTGCTTGAGCGTGTCTTAATGCTGGCAACCAACTCCCGCGACTTGGTGCTGGACTCCTTCGCCGGCTCCGGCACCACTGGCGCCGTCGCCCACAAAATGGGCCGCCGCTGGATCATGGTCGAGTTGGGCGAGCATTGCCACACGCACATCGTTCCGCGCCTGAAGAAGGTCATCGACGGTGAGGACACCGGCGGCATCACGAAGGCCGTGGGCTGGCAGGGTGGTGGCGGCTTCCGCTACTACCGCCTCGCGCCCACGCTGATCGTCCACGACCGCTGGGGCAATCCGGTCATCAACCCCGAGTACAACGCCACGCAACTGGCCGAGGCGCTGGCCAAGCTGGAAGGCTTCAGCTACGCACCGTCGGAAACCCACTGGTGGCAGCACGGCCATTCCAGCGAGCGCGACTTCATCTACGTCACCACGCAGAACCTGTCCGCCGAGCAGTTGCAGGCCTTGTCCGATGAGGTCGGCCCCGAGCAGAGCCTGTTGGTGTGCTGCGCGGCCTTCCGTGGCGTGACCGCCGCCCGGGCGGCAGAGCGCTGGCCGAATCTGACGCTGAAGAAAATCCCAAAGATGGTACTGGCCCGCTGCGAATGGGGCCACGACGACTACAGCCTGAATGTCGCGGCTCTTCCCATGTTCGAGGGGCCGATGGCGGCGCCCTCTCCCCCGGCCCCTCTCCCACGAGCGGGAGAGGGGGGCAAGAAAATCGCACCCCGACAGGGCGGACTTTTTGAGGAGGACGAAGCATGAATCGCGAGCAGGCCTTGGCGGCCTTGACGGCCAGCAAACCGGTGCTGGCCGCGCGTTTCGGGGTGACCCGCCTGGCGCTGTTCGGCTCCACCGCGCGCGGCACGGCGCGACCCGACAGCGACGTGGACGTTCTGGTCGGCTTCGAGGGTCCGGCAACCTCCGCGCGCTACTTCGGTGTGCAGTTTTATCTGGAGGATCTGTTCGGTTCCCCGGTGGATCTGGTGACCGAGAAAGCATTGCGGGCTGAACTGCGGCCTTTCATCGAACGGGAGGCCTGTCTCTTATACACATCTCCGAGCC
>CAJXRS010000079.1 GCA_913060555.1 uncultured Gammaproteobacteria bacterium
CCGCGGATCCGGCTTCCCGCCCAGCAGTTCGCGCAGCTGTTCCGCCTGGCGTCGCGCGGGCCCATCGCCCGCGGCCAGTTCGCGGTCCACCACCTCCAGCAGAAAGGCCGCGCACAGGGCATCGTAACGTTCGCTGCCGGCAGTGCGCGCCGCCACGCCCTGGGCAAACTCCCGTACCGTGTGCAGAATTTCCGCGATATCCGGTCGATCCTGGGTCATGGGCGGCGCTCCACGTTCACCGGTAGCGGCCCGCGATGGTCATCAGCAGATCGTACTCGATCATCGCCGCGTTGCGCCCGCAACAGGCGAACGGCAGTGAGCGGCGCACACCGCGCACATGGCCCTCGGCCTGCATGATATTGAGAATCGCCCATTTCAGGGATCCGAACACCTCCCACCAGAGCACCTCGTCCTCGCCCGGCGCTTCGCCACCATTGGCCGTATAGGCGGCCTGGAGTTCGCCGCGCTGGCCCATACCGCCGACCGGGCGTTCGATTCGCCCGAATCGCCAAGAGCGCAGGCAGACCCAGCCGAAATCCTCTGCGGGACTACCCTGGTGAGCACATTCCCAGTCGAGCACGCCGACGATGCCCGTGGCGTCGAGAAGCAGATTTCCCACCCGGTAGTCGCCGTGGATCAGCCGTGCCGGCCGCGCCGGCGGCCGGTGCCGCTCCAGCCAGCGAATGCCCACGTCGATGGCCGGATGGTACTCGCCATAGCTGTCGTAGCGCGCCACCTGGGCGGCCAGCGGATCGCGCGAGTCGGCGCTGGCGGCGAGAAATGGCACCTCGGCCACCGGAATGGCATGCAGCCGGGCAAAGATTTCCCCGGTCTGGGCGGCAAAGCGTTGCCGGGCGTCGGCATAGTTCGGATCGGTCAGCAGCGTTTTGGGCAGGGTCTCACCGGCGATGCACGTCATCGCGAAGCCGCGCTCCAGGCCGTCTTCGGGCGCCAGCTCGAAGATGGGCTCGGGCACCGGCAGGCCGCGGCGGTGCACCACCTGGAGAATACGGTACTGATCGGCGGGCGGCAGGAATGGCGAAACCGGCGAGCGGTAGGTCTCCTGGCGCAGCACCAGGCGCCGGGTACCGGCAGGTTCCACCAGATCGAACAGCAGGGTGCGGTTGGACGCGCCCAGGGTGGCGGCCTCAAGATTGGCGATGCGCGCGGCGCTGCCCAAGCGCCGGCGCACGGCCGTCTCGAGTCGTGGTGCCAGATCGGCGAGCAGGGCCGCCCGGGCGTCTTGCACCATGGCCTTCAGAGGGGATAGCCGACGGGTTCGCCGTCTTCGAGAAATTCGATGTACTCGGTCATTCCCAGACCTTCGCGGCCATCTTCCCAACGCCAGCGCGTGAAACCCTCGGCGATGCGGCAGGCCAGTTCCTGGTCGCCGACCTGGCGCCGGTTGCGCAGCGGCGCCATGGTCAGCACCTCGCCGCTGATGCGCACCGCTCGCTGCGCCGTGCGTACGCCCAGCTGGACCTGCCGCGGATCCTTGCGCTCATCCCACTCGGTGGCCACGTCGAGATCGATGATCTCTTCGTAGTCGCCGTCGAACTGCAGAACGCCAATGCGATGGACGCGGCGCTCGCGATCGGTACGCTTGAGCAGCATGAAGCCGCGGTCGGCGCCGAAGTTGGCGGTGAACAGCCGATAGAAATAGATGTTCTGCCAGTAGCGGGGGCCCCAGGAATGATCGCGCCAACCGAAACCGTCGATCTCCCAGGACTGCTCGCCGACCTGGATCCGCCCCCGGGTGCGGGTGTGCTGGTTGAAGTGCCCCAGCGAGAAATCGCGCCCGTACATGGTCTCCTGGCCCGGTGCCCTGGGTTCGCCGCCATGCAGGGGTGACACGCCGTCGAGGCGGAACTCGACGGCACCGGGTGTGCGCGGCGCGTCCCGAAACAGCGCCGCCGGATTGCGCAACAACTGGGGATCGTCGAGCACCATCAGCTCGCCCCGGTAGGACATCTCCACGGCGTGAAAGGGCTCCAGCACGGCGTACGCCATGCCGCCGGCGGCGTGGCGCTCATTGCTGTCGATCTGCGGGCGCCGAAACTGGCAGGCGACCCGGCCGTCCGGGAGATAGATGCACACCGACAGCTCGGCATGGCCCTCGTTGACCCGGTTGCCGAGGCGCATCCAGGCACCCATGCGCAGCCGGGGATCCCAGCCGTTGGTGTAGACACTTTCGTTGAAGTTGGGCTCAGCGGTCGGTCGATGGCTGTACTCGTCCGCCGGCTCCAGCCTGAAATCTTGCATGCGCCCCCCTTATCGTTGTGGTCACGGGTGCCCCGTTACTCCGCGAATATAACGGATCCCACCGGCCGACAAAATGCTCGCCGCAGCCCAGATTGCAGACCGGACCGCGGAAACCTAAGCTGAACTGCAATGGACCACCGACTCGAGTCCACCACTGGAGCAACACCATGGCCAAGACCGTCTTCATCACCAAACCCGGCGACCGGGTGCGCCTGGATCCCGCCGATGAATACAATCATCCCCCGGAAGCGGCGAGCAACTTCAACGAGAGCGCCTACTACAACATCTACGACGCCCGACAGCGGGTCGGCGGCTGGATCCGTATCGGCAACCGGGTCAACGAGGGCCACGCCGAGGTCAGCGTCTGCCTGTACCTGCCCGACGGCAAGGTCGGCTTCATGTTCCACAGAGCCCCCATCAGCTCGAATACGGAGCACCATGTCGGCGGCGCCCACTTCGAAATCCTCGAACCCTTCCAGCGCCAGCGAGTGACCTATGAGGGCAAGATCGCGGTGCTGGCCGACCCCAATCAAATGCTCGACCCCAGCCGGGCCTTCAAGACCAACCCCATCCTGCCCTGCGAAATCGCGCTCGACTATCGCGGTCTCTCGCCCATGTACGGTGGCGAGCACCTCAACCCGGACGGCTCGCCGGTCGCACTGGACCTCCAGACGGCCATGGCGCGCGCCCACTTCGAGCAGCATGTCGCGGCGACCGGCCGGATCCGCGTCGGCGAGCAGTCCTGGGAGATCGATGGCCTCGGCCTGCGCGATCACTCCTGGGGGCCCAGATACTGGCAGAACATCCATTGGTACCGCTGGCTACCCATCTCCCTGGCACCGGATTTCGGCGCCATGATCATGACCATGGGCATGCGCGACGGCAGTTTCGACTGCGGCGGCATGGTGTTCACCGAGGGCCGCTACGACCTGATCGTCGACGCCCGGGTGCAATCCGACTGGGATGCGCACTTCCACCAGACCGGCATGACGGCCTGGTGCCGCACCGAGCGCGGCCAGGAGTTCGAAATCACCGGCAAGGTGCTATCGCTGATCCCCTTGCGCAACCGCAGGGTCACCGACGACGGCACCGAACTGGCCACCCGGATCACCGAGGCGATGACCGAATATCGATGCAATGGCGTGGTCGGTTACGGCCTCTCGGAATACCTGGATCAACTGGAAGACGGCAAGCCCGTGGGCCTCGGCATCGCCGCCGCACGCTGAACCCCTGCTACCGCCGCCGGCCACCATTCCGGGCGGCGGCTCGAACCCCCTGCGCCCGTGCCGGGCGACAAGTTACCAGAGGGTAGATTTTTCTCCGAGATTTCACCAGAATTGCCGCCTTGGCGTCCGACCGGGCCAGTTTCACCGCAGCCGACCGGTTCCGAAGACCCGCCAACACATCCGAATTTATACATTTCAGACGCACCTGCGAGGAGGTAACAGCGTGGATATCTTCGATCTGACTGGTAAGGTCGCCCTCATCACCGGCGGCAACGGCGGCCTGGGCCTGGGCATCGCCCGCGGTCTCGCCAAGGCCGGTGCCAAGGTGGTCATCTCCGGCCGCAACCAGGAAAAGCTGGACACGGCCTCCGCCCAGCTCCGCGAGGAGGGTTTCGACGTGCTGTCCGTCCGCGCCGATGTCTCGCTGGAAGACGACGTCAATCGCATGGTGCAGGAAACCGTAGACCACTTCGGCCGGGTCGACATCCTGGTCAACAACGCCGCGATCAGCTGGGGCGTGAAGGTCGAGGAAATGTCCCTCGAGCTCTGGAACCAGTTCATCGCCGTGGATCTCACCTCCTGTTTTCTGTGCTGCAAGGCGGTCTACCCGGAGATGAAGAAGGTCGGTGGCGGCAAGATCATCAACATCAGCTCCATCATCACCAAGCTCGGCTTCGGCCGCCTGGTGCACTACGCTGCGGCCAAGGGCGGCATGGATCACATGACCCAGAGCCTGGCGCGCGCCTGGGGCCCGGACAACATCCAGGTCAATGTGGTGCTGCCGGGTCTGGTGGACTCCGAGATGATGCCCTGTTCCGGCCCCAACCACCGCGGACGGATCATCGATTACGCAATCGAGAAATCCGCCTGCAAGCGCCACGGCACGCCCGCAGATTTCGAAGGGCTCTCCGTCCTGCTGGCCAGCCCGGCATCCGACTTCATTACCGGTGCGGTCATTGTCGCGGACGGTGGACTGAGTCTGGCAATCTGAACGAAAGCACAGAAAGAGGATAAATATCGTGCAGGATCTATTTGATTTAAAAGGAAAGGTCGCCGTGATTACCGGTGGCAATGGCGGCCTGGGCCTGGGCATTGCCAAGGGCCTGGCCAAGGCCGGTGCAGCGGTCGCCATCGTCGGGCGCAATGCCGAGAAGCTGAAGACCGCCACCGCAGAACTGGAGGCCATGGACGCCCGGGTACTGCCGGTACAGGCGGATGTCTCGGTCGAGGAAGACGTCGAGCGCATGGTTCGGGAAACCGTAGCCGGCCTGGGATGCATCGATATCCTGTTCAATAACGCCGCCATCAGCTGGGGCGTGAAACCCGAAGAGATGTCGCTGGAGCTATGGAACAAGTTCATGGCCGTCGACCTGACTTCAGTGTTCCTGTGCGCCAAGGCCTGCTACCCGGAGATGAAAAAAGCCGGCGGCGGCAAGATCATCAATGTCGGCTCGGCGATCACCAAGAAGGGCTTCGGCAAGCTGGTGCATTACGCGGCGGCCAAGGGCGGCATGGACCACATGACGCAAAGCCTGGCACGCGCCTGGGGGCCGGACAACATTCAGGTCAACGCACTCCTCCCCGGCCTGGTACACACCGAAATGATGCCCTGCGAAGGCCCCAACAGCCGTGGCCCCATCATCGACTACATCGTCAACAAGTCCTCCGTGGGCCGCTACGGCATGCCGGCGGACTTCGAAGGTATCTCGATTCTACTGTCCAGCCCCGCCTCCGATTTCATTACCGGCGCCATCATTGTCGCGGACGGCGGGCTGAGCCTGGCAATCTGACCGAAAGCATAGAAAGAGGATAAATATCGTGCAGGATCTATTTGATTTAAAAGGAAAAGTCGCCGTGATTACCGGTGGCAACGGCGGCTTGGGACTGGGCATCGCCAAAGGCCTGGGCAAGGCCGGCGCCAAGGTGGTCGTCGTCGGCCGCAAGCAGGAAAAACTCGACCGTGCGGCCGAGGCACTCGCCGGCATGGACATCGAGGCGCTGGCCGTACAGGCCGATGTCTCCCGGGAAGACGACGTCAATCGGATGGTCCAGGCCACGGTGGACCACTTCGGCCGGATCGACATCCTGGTCAACAACGCGGCGATCAGCTACGGGGTGCGACCCGAAGAGATGACCCTGGAGGTCTGGAATAATTTCATCGCCATCAACCTGACTTCCTGCTTCCTGTGCTGCAAGGCGGTCTACCCGGAAATGAAAAAGGCCGGGGGTGGCAAGATCATCAACATCAGCTCCGTCATCACCCAGATCGGCCACCCCAAGCTGGTGCACTACTCGGCGGCCAAGGGTGGCATGGATCACATGACCCAGAGCCTGGCGCGCGCCTGGGGCCCGGACAACATCCAGGTCAATGTGGTGTTGCCTGGGCTGGTGGACACCGAGATGATGCCCTGCACCGGGCCCAACGCGAATCTTCGCGCGGTCGAATACTGTTCCGAGAAGTCCGCGGTCAAGCGCTTCGGCGTGCCCGAAGACTTCTGGGGCATCTCGGTGCTGCTCGCGAGCCCGGCCTCGGACTTCATCACCGGCGCCATCATCGTCGCCGACGGCGGCCTCAGTCTGGCCATCTGAGCGGCTGGGCACTGCCTGCCGCCCGCCCATCGCGCGGGAGCCAGCCACAAAAAAGCGCCCGCATCCGAGGATGCGGGCGCTTTTTTTGGGCCCTGGACCCGATCGATCAGTCGGTGGTCAGGGGCGCATCGGCCACCGGAACCGGCTCTGCCTTGGGCTCGTCGGACTTGCGCTCCGAGCGCTCGCCCTCCTCCAGGGCATCTTTCATGGAGAGCTTGATTCGCCCCCGGGCGTCGACGTCGAGCACCCGGACCTTGATCTTCTGCCCCTCCGATAGGTAGTCCGTCACCTTCTCCACACGCTCATCGGCGATCTGCGAGATGTGCACCAGACCGTCGGTGCCGGGCATGATGGTGACGAAGGCGCCGAAATCGACGATCCGGGCCACCGTACCCTCGTAGATCTTACCGACCTCAGCTTCAGCGGTAATCTCCTCGACGCGGAACACCGCCTGTTCCAAGCCCTCGCGGTTGTCGCAATAGATCCGCACGGTGCCGTCGTCCTCGATATCGATGGTGGCACCGGTCTCCTCGGTGAGGCTGCGGATGGTGGAGCCGCCCTTGCCGATGACATCGCGGATCTTGTCGGGATCGATCTTCAGAATGCGGAACCGCGGCGCGTTGTCGGCCACCTCGGTACGACTGCTGGCGATCACCTTGTTCATCTCGCCGAGGATGTGGAGGCGGGCCGCCAATGCCTGCTCGAGGGCCACTTCCATGATCTCCTCGGTAATGCCGTCGATCTTGATATCCATCTGCAGCGCGGTGACGCCGCCAGCGGTGCCGGCTACTTTGAAATCCATATCACCGAGGTGATCCTCGTCGCCGAGAATGTCGGTCAATACCGCAAAGCCGGCCTCGTCCTTGACCAGCCCCATGGCGATGCCGGCTACCGGGGCCTTGAGCGGCACCCCGGCATCCATCAGCGCGAGGCTGGATCCACACACCGAGGCCATGGAACTGGAGCCGTTGGACTCGGTGATCTCGGATACCACGCGGATGGTGTAGGGAAATTCGTCCTCTCCGGGCAGCACGGCCCCGATGCCGCGCCGCGCCAGGCGGCCGTGGCCGATTTCGCGACGGTTGGTGGCGCCGACCCGGCCGCATTCACCGACCGAAAACGGTGGGAAATTGTAATGCAGCATGAAGCGGTCGCGCCGGGTTCCCTCCAGGGCATCGATGATCTGGGCATCGCGCAGCGAACCCAGGGTCGCGACCACAATGGCCTGAGTCTCGCCCCGGGTGAACAGCGCCGAGCCGTGCACATTGGCGAGGGCGCCGATCTCGATGGCAAGCGGCCGCACGGTGCGGTTGTCGCGGCCATCGATCCGGGGCTCGCCGGCGATGATCCGGCCCCGCACCACTTTCTTCTCCAGCTTCTTGAACAGGGCGGAGACCTGATCTGCGCTGACTCCGGCGGCTTCGTCGACGTGCCGCTCGATACAGGACGCTCGCAACTCGGCAAGCTGTGCCTGGCGGACCTGCTTCTCGGTAGTCTGGTAGGCCGCGGCGAGTTGTTCACCGACCTGCTCCTGAATGGCCGCCAGCAGGGCGCTATGGTCCTCTGCGGGCGGCTGATCCCAGCGCGGCTTGCCGGCGTCGCGAACCAGTTCGTCAATGACCTGGATGACCGCCTGCATTTCCTGGTGGCCGTAGAGCACGGCACCCAGCATCAGGTCCTCGGGCAGCTCGCGGGCTTCGGACTCGACCATCAGCACCGCGTCGCGGGTTCCGGCGACGACCATGTCGAGCAATGAATCCTGCAGTTCACTGTAGCGCGGGTTGAGCAGGTAACCCTGCTCGGGGTGATAGCCCACCCGCGCCGCACCTATGGGACCGTTGAAGGGAATTCCGGAAATCGCCAGCGCTGCGGAACAGCCGATCAGCGCCGGGATATCGGGATCGACGTCGCGATCCGCCGACATCACGGTGGCGATCACCTGAACCTCGTTGCGAAAGCCGTCCGGAAACAGCGGCCGCAAGGGTCGGTCGATCAGCCGGCAGGTGAGCGTTTCCTTTTCGTTGGGTCGCCCCTCGCGGCGGAAGAACCCGCCGGGAATGCGTCCGGATGCATAGGTCTTTTCCTGGTAATTCACGGTCAGCGGCAGGAAGTTCTGCCCCTCGCGCGCCTCCCGGGCGCCCACCACGGTGCACAGCACCACAGTGTTGTCCATGCTGCACAGCACGGCCCCGCTCGCCTGTCGGGCGATGCGCCCGGTCTCCAGGGAGACCTCGTGCTGTCCGTACTTGAATGTCTTTTTTACCACCGAATTCATGCGTTCACCTTTTCTGGTTTGTGGCGGCGCCTCGGCCGCCGGACAAGTGCGTCAGCGGCGCAGGCCCAATTTGACGATCAGCTTGCGATAGCGCTCGACGTCCTTGCGCTTCAGATAATCCAGCAGCTTGCGGCGCTGATTGACCATGCGGATCAGACCTCGCCGGGAATGGTGATCCTTGCCGTGCTCCTTGAAATGCTGCTGGAGCTTGTCGATGTTGGCGCTCAACAGCGCGACCTGTACTTCGGGTGACCCGGTGTCACCTGAAGCCTGGGCGTTGTCTTCGATCACCGCTGCCTTTTCCTGTGCACTCAGTGCCATATCTCACTCTCCAATATGCCAGTGAATAGGGGTCGACCCGCGCATATTTACAGGCCGCCCAGATTGCCACGACCACCCCATGCGGTCGTGGATATCGCTCAATGTCCGATGCTGCGCACCAGCCTGTGCGGCTTGATCCGCCCGTCCTCCAGCACCTCGCCCAGACCGAGAAATTCGCCTGGGGCACGGAAGACTCTCACCATATCTCCCTCTCCGACCTCCGCACTCAGTACCCCCGACACGGTTACTGGCTGGCCGCGGAGGAAGTACCAGGACAGGCTATCGGTCAATTCCAGCGGTTGGCGGTCGACCAGTGCGGCGTCGGTGGGCCGCAGCAAGGTATCCAGTTCCTTGGCCGGCGCCGATTCGCGCAGCGAATGGATGTGATCCAGGCTCACAGCTTCCGCCTCGCCGAAGGGGCCGGAGGCAATCCGCCGCAGGCGGATGACGTGGGCGCCGCAGCCCAGCACCTGGCCCAGATCCTCGGCGAGGGTGCGAATATAGGTGCCCTTGCTGCAATGGATCAAGACGTCGAGCTCCGAATGCTCGCCGCCGCGAAAATCATCGATCCGGAACTCGTAAATCTTCACTTGGCGCGGTGCCCGCTCGACTTCGATCCCCTGCCGGGCAAGTTCGTACAAGGGTCGCCCGCCCTGCTTGAGCGCCGAATACATCGAGGGGATCTGCGCGATCGTGCCACGGAAACCGGCCACGGCCTGCTCCGCCGCCTGCGCGGACACCCCATCGGCGGCGCGGCGCTCAAGCACCTCGCCCTGAGCGTCACCAGTGGTAGTGGTGACCCCGAAGCGGAAGGTCGCGGTATAGACCTTGTCGGCCTCGAGCAGAAACTGGGTGAACTTGGTGGCCTCGCCGAAACAAATCGGCAGCACCCCGGTGGCGAGCGGATCCAGGCTGCCGGTATGCCCGGCCTTGGCGGCGTCGAACAGACGCTTCACCGACTGCAGCGCCTGGTTGGACGTGGGCCCCTCAGGTTTGTCGAGGACGAGAATGCCGTCTACGGCGCGCCCGCGCCTGCTCCTCGCCATCTCAATCGCCTCCAGCATGTTTCTTGCTGTCACTAGCCAGCGCCAGATCAATCAGATCCGCCACCCGCTGGCTACGCTCCCCGGAGACGTCGAAAATGAAACTCAGCCGGGGAATGGTGCGCATGCGCATCAGCTCCCCCAGGCGGGCGCGAAGGAAGCCGGCGGCACCGTTCAATGCCGACAGGGCTTCCTCTCGCCGCTCGGTGTGCGGCTCGCCGATGAAGGTCACGAACACCTTGGCGACACCGAGATCGCGGCTGACCTCTACTGCCGTGATATTGGCCATACCCACCCGGGGGTCCTGGAGTTCGGTGCGCAGCAATTCCGCCAGCTCCCGCTGCAGGGCATCGGCGACGCGATCGCTACGCTTGAACTCCCTGGCCATGGGTGCGCTCCGCTAGAGTTGCCGGGCAATTTCTTTGACTTCGTAGACCTCGATCTGATCGCCGGGACGCACGTCGTTGTAACCCTTCACACCCACCCCGCACTCGGTGCCGGAACGCACCTCCGAGACATCGTCCTTGAAGCGGCGCAGAGACTCCAGTTCGCCGGAGAAAATCACCACATTGTCGCGCAATACCCGAATCGGCTTGCTGCGATACAGGGCACCCTCGACCACCCGACAGCCGGCCACCTGGCCGAATT
Organism: uncultured Gammaproteobacteria bacterium; assembly: GCA_913060555.1. GTDB lineage: Bacteria > Pseudomonadota > Gammaproteobacteria > Pseudomonadales > Porticoccaceae > JAGPUQ01. The sequence continues at coordinate 10,365 of CAJXRS010000079.1, forward strand.
TGGGTGAACGGAACACCTCACGCACTTCGGCGATACCGACGATCTGCTCGCGGACTTCGGGCGCCAGCATCCCGGACAGCGCCTGCTTGATCTCGTCCAGCAGGTTGTAGATCACGCTGTAGTAGCGGATATCGACGCCTTCCTGCTCGGCCAGCCGCCGCGTGGCGGCATCGGCTCGCACATTGAAACCCAGCACCACGGCGCCCGTGGTAACCGCCAGGTTGATATCGGATTCGGTCAGGCCGCCGAGGCCGGAGCTGACGATCTTGACTCCAACCTCGTCGGTGGCGAAGTCTTGCAGGGCTGTCATCAAGGCTTCCAGGGAACCGCGCACATCGGCCTTGATGACGACCGGCAGCACCTTCTGTTCCCTGCCCTCGAAGCCGGCGAAGACATTCTCCAGTTTGGCCACCTGCTGGCGGGCGACTCTTTCTTCGCGCGTCCGGTCCTGGCGCAGCTGGGCGATCTCCCGTGCCTTGCGCTCGTCCGCCGTGACATAGAATTCGTCACCAGCGCCGGGCGGAACATCCAGGCCAAGGATTTCCACCGGCATCGAGGGGCCGACTTCACGCACCGTGCCACCGTCGTCCCCAACCATGGCGCGGACCTTGCCGATACTTTCCCCGGCGAGGACGAAATCGCCTTGACACAGGGTGCCCGCCTGAACCAACAGGGTCGCGACCACGCCGCGGGCCCGATCCAGACGCGACTCGATAACCACGCCGCGCGCGGGAACCTCAACCGGCGCCTTGAGCTCCAGCACTTCGGCTTGCAGCAACACCGCCTCCAGCAGCGCGTCTATGCCTTCTCCGCTATGTGCGGACACGCGCACGAACTGGGTATCCCCACCCCACTCCTCAGGCACGACCTCGAGGGCGGAGAGCTCGTTCAACACCTGGTCCGGATTGGCATCGGCCTTGTCCATCTTGTTGATCGCGACCACCAGGGGCACTCCGGCGGCGCGCGCGTGCTCAACCGCTTCCTTGGTCTGCGGCATTACGCCGTCGTCGGCGGCCACCACCAGGATCACCACATCGGTGGCCTTGGCACCACGGGCGCGCATCGCGGTGAATGCGGCGTGCCCCGGGGTATCGAGAAAGGTGACGCGGCCGTTGGGCGTATCGACGTGATAGGCCCCGATATGCTGGGTAATGCCGCCAGCCTCTCCGGAGGCCACCCGGCTCTTGCGGATGTAATCGAGCAGCGAGGTCTTGCCGTGATCGACGTGGCCCATGACAGTAACCACGGGAGCACGGGGCAGCGCCTCGGCCGAGCTGATATCCAGTTCCTCGCGCAGGGATTCCTCGGCCTGGACCTCGGCGGACGCCACAAAGACGGCCTTGTGGCCCATCTCCTCCACCACCAGGGCGGCGGTATCGCGGTCGATCGCCTGATTGATGGTGGCCATGGTCCCCATCTTCATCAATTCGCGGATCAATACGCCCGCCTTCACGGCGAGCTTCTGGGCCAGGTCGGACACCACGATCTGCTCTGGAATCTCTACTTCTCGCACAATCTTCCCGGTTGGTTTCTGAAACACATGAACGTTGTGGGCCCGAACCACCGGCCGCGACGATTGCAAGCGCGGCCTGCCGTCTTCCTCGATCCCTTCTGACAGGACTTCCAGCTTTTCGGTGCGCTGTTTGCGCTGCCCCTTGAGTGGCTTTTTCTTCTTGGGCTTGTCGTCGTCGAGGTCGGCTCCTTCCGACTCGCGCTTGTCGCGCTTCTTGCCGCCCTTGCCTTCGCCGGCAGCGCCTGGCTCCAGCGTCGGCATCGGCGTCGGCGTCGGCGTCGGAACGACGACCTCCGCCTCCGCCGGGCGCGGCTGTTCTGCAACCTCCCGCTCACGCTTGAGGCGTGCCTCTTCGGC
>CAJXRS010000080.1 GCA_913060555.1 uncultured Gammaproteobacteria bacterium
GCTATGGAATGGCGAGCAGGCCTACCCGCCGATGCTGGCTGCCATCGCCGCGGCGACGGAGTCGGTCGATCTGGCGACCTACATCTTCGAGAACAATGCTCAGGGGCGCACTTTCGCCGGCGCTCTGATCGACGCCCGCCGGCGCGGTGTGCGGGTTCGGGTACTGATCGACGGCCTCGGCGAATGGTATTCGCCGGGTATCGGACGCCGGCTGCGGCGCGGCGGCGTGGAGCTGCTGCGCTTCAATCCGCTGCGGCCATTGCCGTCCAACCTCAATATCAATCTGCGCAATCACCGCAAGCTGCTGCTGGTCGACCGGCGGCTGGGGTTCACCGGCGGCATGAATATCGGCGATCGCCACCTGCTCGATCCGTCTCGTGTGCGCCACCCGGTGGCCGATCTGCATTTCCGCCTTCGGGGTCCGATCCTCCAGGACCTGGACGCGGTGTTTGTCGACGTCTGGCAACAGGCTGGCGGCGAAGAGACCGAAATCACAGTTGTTCCCCCGGAGCCGATGGGGTCCAGCCACTGCCGGGTGATCGCCGACGGACCCGACAAGAACCTCGATCAGCTCGCTCTGGTATTGCAGGCGGCGACCGGCGCGGCGCGGCGCAGCCTGTGCATCATGACGCCGTACTTCCTGCCGTCCCGCGAGTTGATCGCCGGCCTGCAGAGCGCGGCACTGCGCGGGGTGGCGGTGGAAATCCTGCTGCCCGGCGTCAACAATCTCGCCTACGTCCACTGGGCGACCCGACATCTGCTGCCGGATCTCTTGCAGCGCGGGGTGCGCGTCCATTATCAGCCGCCGCCCTTTCACCATGGCAAGCTGGTGATCGTCGATGACTACTATGTGCTGCTCGGATCCGCGAATATCGATCCCCGCAGTCTGCGGCTCAATTTCGAACTCGGCGTCGAAGTCTACGATCCGGCATTCGCTGCACGACTGGGTGGCGAGTTTCGCGCCAGGGTCGCCAACGCCCGGCCGGTCACAGGTGCCGAATTGAGCACCGAATCGCTGGCGGCGCGCACCAGGAACGCGCTCTGCTGGCTCTGGTCACCCTATCTTTGATGCCGGCTCAGTGACCGCCCGCCGGGGGCACCTTTTTCAGCAAGGGAATCACCATCAGGCTGATCACGAAAGCCGACCCGATGACGAAGAAGGCGTCGTTGAAAGCCATCACATAGCTCTCACGGCGGGCAACGGCGTCGATCGACAGCAGGGCGCGCATCTGCGCCAGCTCGGGGTCGGCGCCCAATTGCAGGAAATAGGCGGTCATGGCCTCGAGACGATCCACCGTCGCCGGGGCGTAGAGCGAAACCGCTTCCAATATGTGGTTGGAATGAAAATGTTCGCGGACCGAGACAAAGGTCGCCAGCAGGGCGATACCCACGGAGCCACCCAGGTTACGCATTACATTGAACAGCCCGGAGGCCGAGCCCACCTGCTGCTGCTCGATGCCGGCGGTGGCGATCACCGACAGCGGAATCATGATGAAGGGCATGCCCAGACCGCGGATGACGTGGGGCAGGAGGATATGATCGTGGGCGTAGTCAGCGGTCATCTGGACGTTCATCAGGCAGCTGAGCCCGAAAACTCCGGCGCCGATGGCGAGCAGAATGCGCAGGTCAACCGTCTGCATGAGGCGCAGCACGATGGGCACCACCACCAGTTGCGGCAAGCCGATCCACATCATCACCTGGCCGATCTGCATGGCGTTGTAGCCGTGCACCTGGGTGAGATAGAAGGGCATGATGAACACCGAGCCGTACAGGCCCAGACCGAGCACGATATTGACGATATTGGCCAGTCCGAAATTGCGCCGCGCCAGCAGGCGCAGATTGATGAAGGGATCCTTGCGGCGCAGCTCGATGATCACGAACAACAGCAGACTGATGATCGCGAGCCAGGCGCCGCGCACGATGAAATCGGATTCCAGCCAGTCCTTGCGGTTGCCTTCTTCGAGCACGATTTCCAGGGAGCCCAGGCCAATGGCCATGGCGGCGATGCCCCACCAGTCACCTTTCTTCAATAGCCCCAGATTCAGCGGGCCGGGTTTCAAACCCCGCCAGAGCAGGAAGAACATGATCCCGGTGGGGAGCAGCTGCAAATAGAAGATGGTCTCCCAGCCGTAGTTCTCCGACAGATAACCGCCCAGGGTGGGGCCGATGGTCGGCGCCTGGGTCGCGGTGAGGGCGAACATGCCCATGCCGATGGCCTGCTTCGCCGGCGGCAGCAGGGTGAGGATGATGGCGAACGACAGCGGGATCAAAGTGCCGCCGGTGAAGCCGGCGAGGGCCCGGAACACCAGCATGGACTCCAGGTTCCAGGCCATGGCACAGAGCGTGGTGAAGCCCATGAAAAAGACGGTATTCCAAAGAATGTAACGCCGCAGGCTGAACACCTGGGTCAGCCAGCCGGTGATGGGAATCACCACGATTTCTGCGGTCAGGTAGGCCGTGGAAATGAACGAGCCTTCTTCGAGCGTCGCACCCAGGGCGCCCTGGATGTCTTTCAGGGAGGCATTGGTGATATGGATGTTGAGCACCGCGATAAAGGCGCCCAGCACGCCCCCGAACACCGTGATCCAGGTGCTGGCCGAGACTCGCTCGGAATCGGCGGCAGTCGCCGCCGCGGGCACGGATGCTTCACTCATTCAGGCCGACCCCGGGCGAGCATGCGATGGGGCGATCAGGGCCCGGCGCCCTGTGCCAATTCCTCGCCAGGCCCGGAACTCGGTCGGGTGTCTATATTGGCGATTACCGACATGCCCGGGCGCAGGCGCTCCAGCAGCGGGTGATCGCGGTCGAGAATGATCTTCACCGGCACCCGTTGCACGATCTTGGTGAAGTTGCCGGTGGCGTTGTCCGGTGGCAGCAGGCTGAACTCGGCGCCGCTGGCCGGCGACAGGCTCTCCACTACCCCGGAGAATTTCTCGCCGGGAAAGGCGTCAACCTCGACTACTGCACGCTGGCCGGCAAGGACCTTGGTCAGCTGGGTCTCCTTGAAGTTGGCGGTCACCCAGACGTCGCTGAGGTCGACCACCGCCAGCTTGCGCACACCGGCGCTGGCGTATTCGCCTTCCTCGATGTGCTTGTTGCCGATTACGCCGGCCCGCGGCGCCCGTACCTGGGTAAATCCGAGATCGATCTCTGCCAGGCGCAGCTCCGCCTTGGCCAGATCCAGATTGGCGTGCAGTTCATCGATCTCGTCCGAAAGCACCTTCAGCCTGGCTCTGGCCGCCGCCAGGTTGGCCTGGGTGCGACCCAGCTCCGCCTCTGCGCTCAGCACATCGGTCTTGGCGTGATCATAGCGCTGGCGGTCGGTGAACCCCTTGGCCTCCAGGGTCTCGGCGCGCTGCAGATCCAGACGGGCTTTCTGTAGCTGGACTTGAGCGGTGCGCACCTCAGCCTCGGCGGCGCCTATGGTGGCACGGTGGTGGTCGACACGGGTCCGCAGGTGCGCCACTTCCGCCGTGCGCTGGGCCACTCGGGCGCGGGCCCGATCGCGGCGTGCCAGATAGGCGGCCGGATCCAGCGAGAACAGCAGGTCTCCGGCCTGGACCAGCTGATTATCCCGTACATGCACCTGGGCCACGGGCCCGGGTACCCGGGCGCTGATCGCGGTGATGTCGGCGCGCAGATAAGCGTTGTCCGTGCTCTCCCAATGGCGCGCCTCCAGCCACCAGTGGCTCCCCCCAGCAACGATACCGGCCAGCGCGCCGAACACCAGGACCACCATCATCAGTTTGCGTTTCATGTCGAGACCGTTGCGTTGGCTTGGTGTAAGCGGGGCGCGCGGATGGGGTTGCACTCCGACGCCGCGCGATTGTCCGCCTCGGAACTATACTGTACGGTACAGTACCAATACGGCCTGCCGCTGAGCAAGGATCTCCCATGACCATTGGGACCTGACGCGGTATCCGGCGCGGCCGGAGCAGTCCCGGAGGGTGCCGTGCAGGGTAATGACCATTGCTACAGGCCTGAGGGCAGCCGGCAGGAGAGGAGAAGTAGAGGAGACCAGGGCATGGCGCAGGCGATGGCTTCCCGGCGCGGCGACAGGCGACGTGCGCTCATTCTCGAAGCGGCCATCGCGGTGTTCATGGAAGAGGGTTACGCGGGCGCCAGCATGGATCGCGTCGTGCAGCGGGCGGGTGGCTCCAAGACGACCCTGTACCGGTATTTTCCCTCCAAGGCCGACCTCTTTGCCGCCATCATCGAAACCCTGGTGGCACAGATGACCGCCCCCATAGACCACCGTGCGGTCAGTGCGAGCGGCGGCCTGGCGGCCACCCTGACGGCCTTTGCGCGCACCTATCTCGACGTCCTGCTGGAGCCCCGCAGCCTGGCGCTGTACCGCATGGTCATGGGGGAGGGTGCCCGCTTTCCCGATCTGGGCGGGGTGTTTTTCCAGCAGGGACCGGGGCGGGTGGCCACCCAGCTGGCGGATTACCTGCGCCACTATGAGCTGGGTCGGGCAACTGCGCCTGTCGAACTGCTGGCGCGAGAATTCCTCAGCCTGGTGCGCGCCGATCTGCACCTGCGTGCGCTGCTGGGCGTGGAGATTGCCGGCGCCGAAGCGCGCTCCAAGGCCGTCTCACGTGCGGTGACCCTGTTCATCGCACAGTATCCGTGCCAGGAATGAATGACATGGCGGGGACGCTCCGGCCGCCCGCCATGCCTGTCAGGCGATCGGCAGCTTGAACAGTTGCTTGACGTTATCGTGGACGATGGCATTGCGCTGCGTCTCACTCAGGCGCGCCATCTGTTTGGCCAGGATCTGCTGCGAGCGCGGGTAGGTGGAATCCGTGTGCGGGTAGTCGCTGGCCCAGATCAGCCGGCCGCTGTCGACCAGCGCCCGGTCGCCCACCAGAATTTCGGTCTGGTATGCCGTGGCGTCGTCCTGGAAGGTAAACCAGATGTTGTTGGCTACGTAACTGCTGGGCGGCTTGGAGATCGTCCGCTCGAGGCCGGTGCCGAGGCGCTCAGCGGCGTGATCGGCACGGTACATGTAGTGAGGCACCCAGCCAGCATCGCCCTCAGCCACCACCATGCGCAGTTTGGGATGGCGCTCGAAGACGCCGCCGAACACGAACACGCCCACCACGTTCTGCACGCCGCGAATGATGTTCATGAAACCGTTCGCCGCATGGCCGCGCTCTGCCTTGAAGGCGGTTTCGACGCCGTGATCGTTGGAGGTGAGGATGTGGAAGCAGATCGGCAGATCAAGGTCGACCGCGCACTCCCAGAGCGCATCGTAGTCGGGATGGTCGTAGTCCTCATGCTGGGGATTGCCGGTCATCATCATGCCCGCCATGCCCATTTCCTTGGCGGCCCGGAAATCGGCGATGGCGCCGTCGATCGACTCCACCGCGGTCTGGGCAAGCCCGAACAGACGCCCGGGCGCGCCCGCGCAGAAGCTCTGCAGCCAGCGGTTATAGGCCTGAAAACAAGCCGACTTGTAGGCGAAATCCGGATGGCTGCACAGCACCATGCCCACCGAGGCATAGATGAGCTCGGCACAGATGTTCTCTTCGTCCTGGATGGCGATGCGGGCGGCGGGATCCCAGCTGGCGCGGGCGAGATCGACAAAGCTGGCGTTGCGCTGCGCGCGCAGTTGCGCCGCTGGAATCCCGGCTCCGGCCAGCAGGCCGAGGGGCAGTCCATGCTTCATGCCCTCGATAACGAAGGTATCGACACCATGCTTGTTCTTCTCGATATGGGGTGCGGTAGCTCGGAATTTGGGGTCGATGAAATCGACATAGCAGTTGGGCGGCTCGACGATGTGAGAGTCTGCCGAGATCAGGGGTTTCATATGCGGATCCTCGGAGGGTGATAATGGGGAATATCGGCGCCATTGGGCACGGGTGACGGAATCGAAGTCGATGGAGTCTAGCACCAGGGCCACAGTGGACTGGTGGCCATTGCGTTGATGTAAATCATGCACGATCAAAGGTCGCCTATAATCGGCGACCTTTGGCAGCCCCATGGTCCGCAACGAAAGGAGCGTTATGAACGAGCCTGAAGCCCCGATTTTTCTGGGCTCCGAAGTCGCCAATGCACCGCCCGAGCTGGCGGCCTTCCACGTCATTCCGGTGCCCTTCGAGCGCTCGACGTCCTATGGCGGCGGCACCGCCGCCGGCCCCGCGGCGATTCTCGAAGCCTCTTGGCAGCTGGAGACCTGGGATGGCGCGAGCAATCCCTCGCTACTCGGGATTCACACCCAGGCGACCGTGGCGGTGGATGGCGACATCGAAGCTGTGCTGGAAGCCATCGCGGTGGCCACCGAAGCGGCGGTACGTGCCGGCGCCCTGCCGGTCGCGATCGGCGGCGAGCACACCGTGACCTGGGGCGTGGTGCAAGGCCTGCTGGACAGCGGCATCGGCACCTTTGGCGTGGTACAGATCGACGCCCACGCCGATTTGCGCGACAGCTACGAGGGCAATCGCTACAGCCACGCCTCGGTGATGCGCCTGGTGGTGGAAGCGGGCGTGCCTCTGGTACAGCTTGGGGTGCGCGCCTGCTGCCTGGAGGAACTCCAGGCGCGGCGCGATCATGGCGTGGTCGCCCACGATGCCCGGGAATTGGTCACCGGCAACTGCATGGCCATCGAACTGCCCGCTGATTTTCCGGAACAGGTATTTTTCACGGTCGACGTCGACGGCCTCGACCCCAGCGTGTTTCCCAGTACCGGCACCCCGGTGCCCGGCGGCCTGGGCTGGTACCAGACCCTGGCGCTGTTCGAGTCGGTCGCCCGCCAGCGGCGCATCATCGGTTTCGATCTCATGGAGTTCGCGCCGATCCCGGGGTTTCATGCCTATCAGTTCGCCGCCGCCCAATTGCTCTACCAATTCATGGGCATCTGCCAGCGTACTCGGAGCCCCGGATCCTGATCCCGGACTCCGGCTATCATGTCCCTGAACTTTCTTTCGTATCCACCAGGTTCCACCGCATGAAACTGGAAGGCATCAAGGTTCTCGACCTGTCCCTGTTCCTGCCCGGCCCGGCGCTTACCCAGATGATGGCCGATCACGGCGCCGAGGTGATCAAGCTCGAACCGGCCAATGGCGGCGAACCCAACCGGGAGATCGGCCCCAAGCGGGACGACGTATCGGTGTATTTCGCCAATACGCACCGCGGCAAGAAGAGCGTGCAGCTCAATCTCAAGCACCCGGACGGCCTGGAGATGGCCCTGCGCCTGGCGGAACGCGCCGACGTGGTGATCGAGGCCTTCCGGCCCGGGGTCGTCGACCGCCTGGGCATGGGTTACGAGCAGGTTCGCGCGCGCAACCCCGGCATTGTCTACGCTTCGCTGTCCGCCTTCGGCCAGACCGGCCCCTACGTGAAGAAGCCGGCCCACGACCTGGCCACCGAGGCCTATGCGGGCATTCTCAGCGCCAACCTGGGCTTCGACGGCAAACCGGCGATCCCCGCCATTCCCAACGCCGACATGCTCACCTCCATGATGGGTCTGTCCGCGGTGCTGATGGCGCTGCTGCGCCGCAACCAGACCGGGCAGGGCGACTACATCGACCTGGCGATGATGGACTCGCTGATCGCCAGCATTCCCAACAATCTGGGTACTGTGTTCGCCGAGAGGAAGCCCCCGGTAGTCAAGGAGGAGCGCACCTGGGGCGGTTACGCCATGTACAACATCTATGAGACCGCCGACGGCAAGTACATCGTCCTCGGCGCCTCCGAAATTCACTTTGCCAGGAACGTCCTCGAAAAGATGGACCGCCTGGACCTGCTGCCCCATTGCGAGCCGCCGCCCGGGCCCACCCAGCAGCCGGTCAAGGATTTCTTCACCGACACCTTCAAGCGCCGAACCCAGGCCGAGTGGATCGAATGGTTTGCCGATGTCGATGCCGCCTTCGCGCCGGTCAACGACCTCCGCCAGGGTATCGAGGATCCCCAGGTCCGTGCCCGCGAGATGATCGTCGAGGACGAGCAGGGCAACGAGCACCTCGGCATCGCCATCAAGTTTCGCCACGAGCCGGGCCGGTTCGACCCCCGTCCGCCGGCCCTGGGCGAGCACAACGCGGAGCTGGCCCGAGCGCTGGGTTTCAGCGCCGCGGAAATCCGCGCCATGGAGGAGTCCGGCGCCTTCGGCCGGAGCTGAAGCCCCGTGCCGACTCGACGCCGGTACGGGGCCAGGGCTCCCGGTCAGGCGTTCACGCCGCGCCGCAGCAGGCGGCCGGGCAGGGCGGCGCCGTCGCCGATCACATCCTGATCGCCCTGGCGCAGCAGCACGCCGTTGACGATCACCGCCTCGATCCCGAAAGCCTGTGAGATCAGCCGGTCCTGGCCGGCCGGCTGGTCGTAGACCCGCTCCAGGCCGCCGGCGCCGACGCGGTCCGGGTCGATGACCACCACATCCGCGGGCTTGCCCACCGCCAGGCGGCCGCGGTCCCTGATGCCGAAGACTTCCGCCGGCCGCGAGGTCAGCATCCGGATCGCCGTCTCGAAGGGAATCGCATTTTTCTCGCGCACCCAGTGGCCGAGCAGGTAGGTCGGCAGGCAGGCGTCGCACAGCTGGCTGGCGTGGGCGCCGGCATCGGAAAGGCCGAGCACGGTGTTGGGGTTCTTGAGCAGTTCTTCGACCACGGTTTCATCGGCGTTGGCCACCGGCATCCGGAAGCGGGCCTCGAGATCCGTGGCCAGGGCGAGATCGAAGCCCAGATCCATGGTTTCGACGCCGAGTTCCGCGGCCACCTCGGCCACGGTGCGCCCCTCGTACTGGGGATGGCTCGCGCACATCGAGATCACCGATTGTTCCCAGGAGGTGCGGAACGAGGGTCGCACGCTGGCCATCTTGGCCTTTACCGCGGTGCGGAATTCCGGATCGGCATAGAGTTTTTTCTTGCCCTCGGCATCGGCGGCGGACACCGGCTTGAATACCGACAGGCTCTCGAACGGGAACGGCTCCTTGAACTGGAACTCGAAACACAGCGGGCGCGGAGTCACCTGGGGCACGATGTTGCGCCCGCGGCCGATCAGCTCCGCGGTGCGTTCCAGCTGCTGGATGTGGGCATCGGCGCTGACCATGCCGGCCAACAGCGCCGTCCAGGTGATGGTGATGTCGTTCTCCTCGGCCAGCCTGTCGTATTCGTCGAACCAGAGCTCCTTGCCGGCGGTGGCCTGCATCATGCCGCGGCCACCCTTGAGCGCCGACACCAGCGAGCGTATTTCCTCGTAGGAGGCGACCCGGCTGGGCACCGGCCGGCCCTTGTAGCCGACGTGGGTGGGCGATTTGGAGGTGGCAAATCCGATTGCGCCGGCCTCCAGGGCCTCATCGACGATATGGCGCATCTGGGCGACCTCCTCGGCGGTGGCCTCGCGCTCGGTGGCGTCCTCACCCATGACATAGAGCCGCGTCGGGGTATGGCCGATCAGCACGCCCACGTTGATCGCCGTGCCCGCGCGTTCGATGGCGTCGAGATACTGCGGAAAGGTCTCGAACGGCCATTCGGCGCCGAGACCGGCGCGGAGCGCCGCGGGACTCATGCCCTCGACCTTTTCCAGGGTGCCGATGATCAGGTCCCTGTGCTGGGCCCGGGTGGGCGCTACCCCGAAGCCGCAATTGCCCATGACCACAGTGGTGACCCCATGCCAGGGTGAGATGGTCAGCATGCGGTCCCAGAGCACCTGGGCGTCGTAGTGGGTATGGATGTCGACAAAGCCGGGCGTCACCGCGCGTCCCTGGGCGTCGATGGTCTGGCGGGCCTCGCCTGGGGCTTCGCCCAGGGCGACGATCTCGCCGTCCTTGATGCCCAGATCGCCCCGGTAGCCCGGCGCGCCCGTGCCATCGACGATGGTCCCGCCGATGATCTTGATATCGTAGTTCATGGCTTGCTCTCCCGGCGGCTGCCCGCCGCGGCGCAGGCTGGGTTCCCTTCACCGGAACCCTGACCCCGCGGCGGGAAATCCGCCCTCGTGGATTTCAGATGCGCAGGTTGTAGCACTCGACCACGTTGTCGTGGAGGATCCAGTCCTTCTCCTCCGCGGACAGGTCCTTGGTGTGCTCGGCCAATACTTCCTGCGACCAGGGCCAGGTGGAGTCGCTGTGCGGAAAGTCGTTGGCCCACATCAGCCGCCGCGGGTTCATCTCGTCGCGATGCCGGAACGCGGTCCAGTCGTCCTGAAAGGTCAGGTAGATGTTGCTCTGGAAGTATTCGCTGGGCATTTTCTCCAGGGGCGGGCACTTCATCCAGTAGCGGTGCCGGTCGTAGGCATGATCCATGCGGTAGATGAAGTGGGGCACCCAGCCGGCGTCGGCTTCGGCGCACACCACCTTGAGCCTGGGATGACGCTCGAAGACGCCGCCGAATACGAAGGTGCCGAGAATGTCCTGGCAGCCGCGCATGATGGCGAGAAAGCTGTTGATCTTCGGCCCCCGCTGTTTGGTCAGGGAGTCCGCCTTGGAGGTCAGGATATGGAAGGACAGCGGCAGATCCAGATCGATCGCGGCCTCCCAGAGCGGATCGTACATGGGGTCGTGATAATCCGATTCCGGCGGGTTGCCGGTCATCATCACGCCGACGAAACCGCGCTGTTTGGCGCTCTCCAGTTCCTTGATGCCCTCGTCCACCGAACGCAGGGCGACCTGGCCCAGGCCGAACAGCCGGCCCGCCGGAGCGTCGGCGACATAGCCTTCCAGCCAGCGGTTATAGGCGTCGAAGCAGGCGACCTGATAGTCGATGTCCGGGTGATTGCAGAGCATCATGCCCACGGTCGGATAGATGAGTTCGGCGGCCACGCCGTCGCGGTCCTGATCGGCGACCCGATACTTGGCGTCCCAGGAACTGCGCGGCAGGTCGGCGAATTTCATGCCGCTGGCTTTCAGCTCCTCGGGCTTGCGGCCCGCTGCCGCCACCAGCCCCATGGGCACGGGTTTTTCGAGACCGTCGATGACGTAAATATCGCCATATTGTTCATGCTCGACCATGTGCGGCGCGCGGTCGCGAAACTTCGGATCGATGAAATCGATGTAGCAGTTCGGCGGCTCGGCGATATGCGAATCGGCAGAGATCACGGGTTTGCTCATGATGGGGTCCTCGGTTTAGGTAATTGACAGGTTGGCGAGGCTGAAAAGAACTCCGACACTGTAGTGCTTGTCGGTATCTCTTGGTTATGTTGTCGGTGCCTGTTGGTTATGTGCTCTAGTTAACCCCAAGCGAATGGCAAATGCCAAGCCGTATCCGGTTGTGGGGATCCCGGCTTCCTCTACTATGCTCGCACCTCTTCGCGCCTGGACGTCCTGCAGATGAGACGCAACCTGACCCTGGTTTTCCTCGCCGGCCTGGCCGTGGTGCTGCCCAGCCTGCTGTTGCTGATGGTGATGCAATGGCTGTTCTTGTTTTTTGCCGACCTGCTCGACCCGGTGACCCAGCTGGTTTCGCAACGCGCGGGCCTGCATCGATGGCTGGCGTTGATCGCGGTGCTTGCCCTGCTGCTCGCCGCCTGCCTGACCATCGGCCTCGCCGTGCGGACCCGGGTTGGGCACTGGCTGCACGACGTCCTGGAGGGAACGCTGGCCCGCGTGGTGCCCGGCTATCGGATCACCCGCGACCTGGTCCGCGAACTCCTGGGTGGCCATCAGGGCGCCCGTGTGCTGAGCGGTGAGGTGGCGCTGGCCCGCATCCACGGCCAGGAGTCGCCGGTTCGGGTGACCGCCATCGTCACCAGCCGCCACGCCGACGGCAGCTACACCGTCTATGTGCCCACGGCGCCCTTTCCGACCTCCGGATTTGTCTATCATCTGCCCGCGGACTGCGTCGAGATCCTCGCCGGCGTCAGTGTCGAAGCGGCGTTGCGCACCGTGATCTCCTGCGGAGCCGGCTCCGCGGAAATCCTGGCTAGTGGGCCACGCGGCTAATTAGGTAACACTCAGAGCCACTGTGCTGGTGCGAA
>CAJXRS010000081.1 GCA_913060555.1 uncultured Gammaproteobacteria bacterium
CCGGCGCTCCAGTCGCGGCATCATTCGCTGACCTGCCGTGGGCCAGAGTCCGCTCATCGGCCTGGTCGCCGGCGAGGTATCCGGCGATCGCCTGGGGGCGGGGCTCATGCGCGCCTTGCGATGGCATTTTCCGGGTGCCCGGTTCGAGGGCGTCGGCGGCGATGCCATGTTGGCCGAAGGGTTGATCGGCCATTATCCGATGGAGCGCCTGGCGGTGATGGGCTTCGTCGAACCCGTCAAGCGGCTGCCCGAGTTGCTGCGCATGCGGACCCGGCTGTTCCAGTATTTTCGCGAACATCGGCCAGCGCTTTTCGTGGGCATCGACGCCCCGGATTTCAACCTTGGCCTGGAGCTGCGGCTGCGCCGCGGCGGCGTGCGAACCGCGCATTACGTCAGTCCCTCGGTATGGGCCTGGCGGCAGGGCCGTATCCGCAAGATCGCCCGGGCGGTCGATCATATGCTGGCACTGCTGCCCTTCGAGGCCGAGTTCTACGAGCGACATCGAGTGCCGGTGACCTGGGTGGGCCATCCCCTCGCCGATGAATTACCGTTGTATCCGGATACCGGTGCCGCCCGCCGAGCGCTCGGGATTCCGGCTTCGGTACCCGTATTGGCACTATTGCCCGGTAGCCGGCGCGGAGAGGTGGAGCAGTTGGGCGCGCTGTTTCTGGACACTTTGGAGCGCTGTCGGATTGCGTTGCCCGAACTGCGTTGCGTGATACCCGCGGCGAATGCTGCGCGCCGGGCGCAAATCGATGCCCTGCTGGCGGACCGGCCGGGCCTGTCCGTACAGGTACTCGACGGCCAGTCGCATTTGGCGATGACCGCAGCGGATACAGTATTGCTCGCCTCCGGAACCAGCGCGCTCGAAGCCATGCTGCTCAAGAAACCCATGGTGGTAGCCTACCGCACCGGGCGCCTGACGCATGCGCTGGCGTCGCGCATGGTACGGCTCGACCACGTCTCTCTGCCCAATCTGCTCGCCGGACATGAGCTGGTTCCGGAGTTGTTGCAGGACCGTGCTCAGGTGGACACCCTTGCCGGTGCGCTGTTGTACTGGTTCGAGGACGATCAGGCGCGCGCAGCCCTGGTTTCCGAGTTCGAGCGCCTCCACGCTGTGCTGCGCCGGGGAGCCAGTGAACGAGCCGCCGATGCCCTGGCTCCCCTGGTGGCGGAGACAGCCCGATGAAAGGTTTGGATACAGGTGTTGCCGGACTTTGCGGCGTCGATGAAGTAGGCAGAGGCTGCCTGGCCGGCGACGTATTGGCCGCTGCGGTGATCCTGGATCCGCACCGGCCCGTCGTCGGGCTCGCCGACTCCAAATGCCTGAGCGCCGCGCGCCGTGAACGGCTGTACCAGGCGATCACCGGTCGGGCGGCAGCCTGGGCGGTCGGCCGGGCAAGCGTAGCCGAGATTGACCGATTGAACATTCTCCAGGCCAGCCTGCTGGCCATGCACCGAGCGGTGGCCGCGCTGAAGCCGCAGCCGGACTTCGTGGTGGTCGACGGCAATCGATTGCCGGACTGGGCCTACACAGCTCGGGCGGTGATTGGCGGCGACGCGTTGGTGCCCTGTATCAGCGCTGCGGCCATCGTCGCCAAGGTTACCCGAGACTGGGAGATGCAGGAGCTGGACGCAAGCTTTCCCGGTTATGGTTTGGCTCGCCACAAGGGTTACGGCACCGTCGAACACCGCGCCGCATTGGCCCGGCTGGGCCCCTGTGCGTTGCATCGGGCCGGATTCGCACCTGTCCGCCAGGCGCGCGCCAAGGCCTCATTGCGTTGACGGGAGCCTTTGTGTAAAGTCCCGGGCCCCTTGGTGAGGTGTCCGAGTGGTTGAAGGAGCACGCCTGGAAAGTGTGTATACGGCAACGTATCGAGGGTTCGAATCCCTCCCTCACCGCCAAATGAAAAGCCCCGTGAGGGGCTTTTTCATGGCGGAACGAAAAAGGGATGAGAACCCGGGTTCGACTCGGAGCCCACGCAGTGGGCGGAGAGAGCGCCCGCCGCGGCGGGCGACCCGCAGGGCGAGGGCATAAGCCCGAGTAATCCCTCCCTCACCGCCAAATGAAAAGCCCCGTGAGGGGGGTGTGCACCAACTCCGGAACTCCGATGCACTGCGACCCCGGGTTGCGGCCCGAGGGTCAGCCCCGCCGAATGGTGTCGGTGCGCACCCGGAATTGACCTTCCCTGCGGTCCTGAAAAAAATACTCCAGCGTCCTGCGTACCGATGGAAAGGCGATCTCCTCCCAGGGGATGTCTGCTTCGCGAAACAGCTCCACTTCCTGCGATTCCTCTCCCGGACTGAACATCGGCTCTTTCAGTTCGCCGCGGAAAAACATATACACTTGGTTGATGTGGGGAATGTCGATCATAGTGTAGAGGCTGGCGTTTTCGACGCTGGCATTGGCTTCTTCCAGGCACTCGCGGACCGCACCCTCAAGGGTGGTTTCACCATTTTCCAGAAAGCCCGCCGGCAAGGTCCAGTAGCCGCGCCTGGGAGCTATGGCGCGTTTGCAGAGCAGAATGTGCTCGCCGTGTACGGGCACGCAGCCGGTAATGATGCAGGGATTCTGGTAGTGTATGGTATCGCAGTAATCGCAGATGTGACGGCGCCGATCGTCCCCGGACGGGACCCGGAGACTGACTACACTGCCGCACGCACTACAGAAATTCATGACAGGCGATCTATTCGCGATTGTAGGTGCTGCGTCGCCGCTGGCGACACCTGGGCCAGGTTGTTGCCCCCGTGTCGCGAGGGCTCTGGCATCGACAAGCGCCCGACTTGCCGTCTGCGGATTCGGAACAGCATGGGGTACGAAGCCGGGTTTCCAATTCTAGCGCAAATCAGTCAGCGGCTGCGCCAGTGGCCGCCGGCGCCCGCGCTGCCGGCGGCGGCCCGAAGGGAAGCGGCGGTCTTGGTCGCGCTCACCGAATCCACAGATCCGGAGGTGGTGCTGGTCAAACGCGCCGAGCATCTCAACAGTCACCGCGGCCAGGTTGCCTTCCCCGGTGGAATGTGGGAGCCGGGCGACACCAGTCTGCTGGATACCGCGCTGCGCGAGAGTGAAGAGGAGGTTGCTCTGCCGCGCGGACGGGTGACCCCGATTGCGCGCCTGCCGCAGCGGGAGACCCGGGCCGGCACTCCGGTCACGCCCTATCTGGCCAGCGTGCCGCCGGATCTTGCGCTGCACCCAGACCCGGCGGAGCTGGATGCGGTGTTCCGCGTGCCGATCGCTTATCTGATCGACCAGCGGCATCTGGTCAGTGACCGCTTCGAGGTGGGAGCAGAGGTTCAGGAGCTGCCCTGTTATCGTTATGGGGAATATCGCATCTGGGGGTTCACCCTGAACGTTCTCGTGCATTTTCTCAATGTCGGCCTGGGCGCGCGACTGAGTTTCGCCTACCTGCATCACCGGTTGTCGCCTGAGCTGCGCGCCCATCTGATCGAGCTGGAGGAGGAGTATCCGCAATGATTTACGCCTATCAGGGCCACCGCCCGAGCCTTGGCAAAGACGTGTTCGTGGCGCCCAGTGCCGATGTGATCGGCATGGTGGTACTTGGTGACGGTGCCAGTATCTGGTTCAACGCGGTGCTGCGCGGCGATACCGACCTGATCGAGATCGGCGCCGGCAGCAATGTCCAGGACAATGCTGTGCTGCACACGGATCCGGGTATTCAGGCCCGCATCGGGATGAATGTCACCATCGGCCATTGCGCCATGGTGCACGGCTGTACGGTGGGCGACAACAGCCTGATCGGCATCAATGCGGTGGTCCTCAACGGTGCCCTTATCGGCCGGAACTGCCTGATCGGCGCCAATGCGCTGGTTCCCGAAGGCATGGAGATACCCGACGGCTCCCTGGTCTTGGGTACCCCGGCGAAGGTGGTGCGGCAACTCGACGAGCGCGCCATCGCGAGTCTGGCTGAATCCGCAGCCACTTACCGCCGCAAGGCCGCCGAGTTTCTCGACGCGCTGGAGCCGGTAAGTGGCTGACCCTCATCGGGGGCGGGTGCGCTCACCCTGCATCTCGGTGTGCGCGCTGGACGCCGCCGATATCTGTATCGGCTGCCATCGCAGCGGCGCGGAAATCCGCGCTTGGTGCTCGCTCGGCGAGACCGAGCGCCGGGCGATCCTGCTCCGGTCGCGCCGCCGGGCGGCGCGGGCGAACCCCTTTGCCGGGTGAGCGGCGCCAAGCCCGCCGTGCCTCAGCCAATCACGACCTCGAGTACGAACTTGGTGCCCCAGAAAGCGAGCATCAGCGCACAGAATCCACCCAGCGCCCAGTAACTCGCCACCCGGCCGCGCCAGCCCCGCCGGTAATGCCCCCACAACAGCACCGCGTAGAGAGTCCAGGCGACCAGGGAGAACACCGTCTTGTGGGACAGGTGTTGGGCGAAGAAGTCCTCGACGTAGATCAGGCCCAGCAGCAATCCCGCGGTGAGGAGCACGAAGCCGGCGAGCAGAAAGCGGAACAGCAGCATTTCCATGATGAGCAGTGGCGGCAGAGTGCGCAGCCGGCCGCCGGGCTGATGGTGGTGCAACCGGCGGTTCTGCCAGGCCAGCAGCAGCGCTTGCAGGGCGGCGATGGTCATCAGGCTGTAGGAGAGCAGGGAGAGCAGGATGTGGGCACCCAGCCCGGGGGGGACTGTAGCCATTTCCCGGGTATGTTGTTGGCTCGCCAGGGCCACGAAGAGCATGGCCACGGTGGGTGGAAACAGCAGCAGGTAGAGATTCTCCAAGGGATTGCGGATCGCGCTCAGCACCACGATCAGATTGATCACCCAGAAAATACTGGTCGACAGCGGCAGCAGACTGAGATTGACCGCCCCGCCGTCGAACACCTGGTGCCAGGCGGCGATGCCGTGGGCGGCTACCGCCAGGCCGGCGAGCAGCAACAACGGCTGCTTGAGCGTTTGGCGCACCTGGATAAAATCGAACGCCCGCAATGCGAACGCCAGCGAATAGAAGAGCGCCGCCACTGCAGTGGGTAACCAGGGGGTCATGGATCGGCGGGGTCAACACGGGGTCCAGAGTGTGGCATATCCGCTGGATGCCGGGAAGCAAGGGCGGCCGTTGTCCACTACGTCGTTATAATGCGGGCTTCAGGAGTCAGCTGGACTATTTCCCATGGCACTGTTTGAAAACCTCGGCGATCGCCTTGGCGAAAGCCTGCGCAAGGTCGCCGGCAAATCACGTCTCAGTGAAGACAACATCCGCGAGGCGCTGCGCGATGTGCGCATGGCGCTCTTGGAAGCCGATGTCGCGCTCAGCGTGGTCAAGGAGTTCATCGACCGGGTCCGTTCCCGGGCGTTGGGCATGCAAGTGGGTCGCGGCCTCAATCCGGGGCAGCAGTTCCTGAAGTTGGTTCAGGAAGAGCTGGAACACCTGATGGGTGACGCCAACCCCGGTCTCGATCTGGCGGTGCGGCCCCCGGCGGTGATCTTGATGGCGGGTCTGCAGGGCGCCGGCAAGACGACCTCGGTAGCGAAGCTCGCCCGTTATCTCAGCGAGCGCGAGAAGAAAAAGGTCATGGTGGTCAGCGCCGACGTGTACCGGCCCGCCGCCATCCAGCAGCTTGTCCTCCTGGCGGAGGAGGTGGGGGTCACCTGTCTGCCCAGCGAAGCCGGGGAGCAGCCGCTCGCCATCGCGCAGCGGGCTCTGACGGAGGCGCGGCGCGGGTTTGCCGACGTGCTGATCGTCGACACCGCCGGCCGCCTGCACATCGACGCCGAACTGATGGATGAAATCCGCGCTCTGAGCGAGGCGCTGGAACCGGCCGAAATCCTGTTCGTGATCGACGCCATGATCGGTCAGGATGCGGTGAATACGGCGCGGGCCTTCGACGAGGCGCTGCCGCTCACCGGCGTCATTCTCACCAAGGTCGACGGCGATGCCCGAGGTGGCGCCGCGCTATCGGTACGCCAGGTGACCGGCAAGCCGATCAAATTCATGGGTGTGGGTGAAAAGACCGACGCACTGGAACCCTTTCACCCGGAGCGTATCGCCTCCCGCATCCTGGGCATGGGCGATGTGCTGTCGCTGATCGAGGAGGTGGAACGCAAGGTCGACAAGGGCAAGGCCGAAAAGCTCGCCCGCAAGTTCGAGAAAGGCAAGAGATTTGACCTGGAAGACCTCCGTGATCAACTGCAGCAGATGCAGCAGTTAGGCGGCATGACCGGGCTCCTCGACAAATTGCCGGGGATGGGCAATATGGCCAAGGCGGTCGAGCAGAGCAATGTCACCGGACAGTTCAAGACCATGCAGGTCATCATCGACTCCATGACGCAGGCCGAGCGCGCCGACCCCGAGATTCTCAACGGTTCGCGCAAACGGCGTATCACCCAGGGCTCGGGCACCTCGATTCAGGATCTCAACCGCCTGCTCAAGCAGCACAAGCAGATGGCCAAGACCATGAAAAAAATGAAGGGCAAGAACCTGGGCCGCATGATGCAGGGCATGGAGGGGATGATGTCCCAAGGGAGCGGGCCCGGCGGTATGCCGCGCCAGTGAGCGGACAAAAAAAGAACCGCGAGACAGTAGGTTCGCGGCTCCAGAGCGGGCTAGCTTTGAGCGGCCAGTATAGGTGGATCCAGTTGATGGGTCAACAATGCACTGCCCATTATTATGTGTGCTGGTTCACCAATTGGCCGGTGTTCCGCAACGGCAGGTTGCCGGCTGATGGATTTGCCGGGGCAGCACCATGACCCTGTGGGTGGACGCCGATGCCTGCCCGGTCGTGATCCGCGAGATTCTGCTGCGCGCCGCGGAGCGTACCGGGGTGGAGTTGGTGCTGGTCGCCAACCGCCCGCCGCAGGTGCCTCAGCGCCGCAACGTGCGTACGATCGCGGTTGGCGGCGGCATCGACAGCGCCGACGACGAGATCGTGGCCCGGGTCGAGGAAGGTGATCTGGTGATCACCGCGGATATCCCACTGGCCCACGAAGCCATCGAGAAGGGGGCCACGGTGCTGAATCCCAGGGGCGAGCGCTATACCTCAGCCAATATCCGGGCGCGGCTGATGATGCGCGATTTCCTCGATACCCTGCGCGCCAGCGGCATCCAGAGCGGCGGCCCACCGCCGCTCTCGCAGACCGAGCGGCGGCAGTTTGCCAATCATCTGGACCGTTACCTGGCCGGTATCGGCCGCGGTCAGTAACGGGTAGAGGTGAAGCACAGAGCCGACGGTCCGCCGGCTCTTGCGGTCAGGCGACCTCGACGATCAGTTCGGCGGCGATGCGCTTGCCGTCGTCGGCCGACTTCTGGAATGACGCGATCTGATCGAAGTTCATGTAGCGGTAGATCTCCTGTGCCTTGGTGCCGATGTCGGCGGCGTATTCGAGATACTCTTCCGGTGTAGGCAGGCGGCCGAGTACGCCGCCCACCGCGGCCAGCTCAGCCGAGGTGAGATAGACATTGGCGCCGTCTCCCAGGCGATTGGGGAAATTCCGGGTCGAGGTGGACAGTACCGTAGTGCCCGGCTCCACCCGGGCCTGGTTGCCCATGCACAGCGAGCAGCCGGGCATCTCGGTGCGCGCGCCGGCGCGGCCGAAGATGCTGTAGTAGCCCTCTTCCATCAGTGTGTGGGCGTCCATACGGGTCGGCGGCACGATCCAGAAGCGGGTCTGCAGCGAACCGGGCTTGACCTGCTCGAGCAGCTTGCCGGCAGCGCGGAAATGGCCGATGTTGGTCATGCAGGAGCCGATGAACACTTCGTCGACCTTGTCGCCGGCAACCTCGGAGAGCAGCCGGGCGTCGTCCGGGTCATTGGGGGCGCAGACGATGGGTTCGCGGATCTGATCGAGGTCGATCTCGATTACCGCCGCGTATTCGGCGTCGGCATCCGCCAGCAGCAGTTCCGGCTTGGCGAGCCACTCCTCCATGCTGCGGGCGCGCCGCTCCAGGGTGCGGGCATCGCCATAGCCTTCGGCGATCATCCAGCGCAACAGGGTGATATTGGAGCGCAGGTACTCCGCGATGGATTCTTCGCTGAGGCGAATGGTGCAGCCGGACGCCGAGCGCTCTGCCGACGCGTCGGATAGTTCGAAGGCCTGTTCCACGGTCAGTTTGTCGAGCCCCTCGATTTCCAGGATGCGGCCGGAGAAGATGTTCTTCTTGCCTTTCTTCTCTACCGTCAGCAGGCCTTCCTGGATGGCGTAATAGGGGATCGCGTGAACCAGATCACGCAGCGTGATACCGGGCTGCATCTGGCCCTTGAAGCGCACCAGCACGGATTCGGGCATGTCGAGGGGCATGACCCCGGTGGCGGCGGCAAAGGCCACCAGTCCGGATCCCGCCGGGAAGGAGATGCCCATCGGGAAGCGCGTGTGGGAATCGCCACCGGTACCCACGGTATCGGGCAGCAGCATCCGGTTCAACCAGCTGTGAATGATGCCGTCGCCCGGACGCAGGGAGACCCCGCCGCGGTTCATGATGAAATCCGGCAGCGTGTGCTGGGTATCTATGTCCACCGGCTTGGGGTAAGCCGCGGTGTGGCAGAACGATTGCATCACCAGATCGGCGGAAAAGCCCAGGCATGCCAAGTCCTGGAGTTCGTCTCGGGTCATGGGTCCGGTGGTGTCCTGAGAGCCGACGGTGGTCATGGCCGGCTCGCAGTAGCTGCCCGGGCGCACACCGGGCAGTCCGCAGGCGCGGCCGACCATTTTCTGGGCCAGGGTAAAGCCCTTGCCGGTATCCGCCGGTTGATGGGCTGAGCGGAATACCTCGGTCGGCGCCAGGTCGAGCGCCTCCCGGGCGCGGCGGGTGAGGCCGCGGCCGATGATCAGGTTGATGCGGCCGCCGGCGCGCACCTCGTCGAGCAGCACCTCCGACTTGAGGCTGAACTCGGAGAGCAGCTCGCCGCTCTCCCGGTCGAGGATCCTGCCTTCGTAGGGGCGGATTTCGATGACCTGGCCGGTCTCCAGGTCGTCCACCGGGGCCTCGAACACCAGCGCGCCGGAGTCCTCCATGGTATTGAAGAAAATCGGCGCCACCTTGCCACCGATGCAGATGCCCCCCGCGCGCTTGTTGGGAACGCCTGGGCTATCCTCGCCGATATACCAGAGCACCGAGTTGGTGGCCGACTTGCGCGACGAGCCGGTGCCGACCACATCGCCGACGAAGGCCACCGGGTGACCGCGCTGCTTGAGCTGGTCGATCTGCGCCTCGGCGTTTTCCACGCCTTCCCGCGGGATCTTGTACATGGCCTTGGCGTGTAACGGGATGTCGGGCCGCGACCAGGCGTCCGGCGCCGGCGAGAGGTCGTCGGTGTTGGTCTCGCCCGGCACCTTGAATACGGTTACGGTCATCGATTCCGGTACCTCCGGGCGTTCGAGGAACCACTCGGCGTCGGCCCAGGATTGCAGTATTTCCTTGGCGTAGGTGTTGCCCGTCTTTGCTTTTTCCGCGACATCGTGGAAGGCGTCGAACATCAGCAGGGTGTGCTTGAGCTCCTTGGCCGCGAGCGGTGCCAGTTCATCGTCGTCGAGGGCCTCGACCAGGGTGACGATGTTGTAGCCGCCGAGCATCATGCCCAGCAGGCGGATCGCGTGGGCGCGGTCGATCAGCGGCGAGCTCGCCTCGCCCTTGACGATCGCCGACAGAAAGCCCGCTTTCACATAGGCGGCTGCATCCACGCCCGGGGGTACCCGGTTGGTGATCAGTTCGAGGAGCAATTCTTCCTCGTCGGCGGGTGGCTCCTTCAGTAGTTCCACCAGGGCCGCGGTCTGCTCCGGGTTGAGGGGCTTGGGTGGCACGCCTTCGGCGGCGCGCTCCTCGACGTGTTTCCGGTACTCAGCTAGCACGGCAGATATTCCTCCTCGGACAGTGGGTCGCGGGTGCCCCGGACGACGGCCATGGCTCGGGCAGAGCGGCCCGGGCCATCGGGACCTAGCGGCGAAATTTTACGCCAAAACCCCCGGTCTGTGGGTGCCCGGTGGGCGGTGGCGTCGCTGCCCGCGGTATGGCGAAAGAACGGCCCGCCGGTGTAGAGTGCACCATCATGACTAGGCCTCTCGCGTTCAATCCGGCTACCCCCTGCATCGGTATCTGTTCGTCCGGCATCGGTGACAGTACCTGCCGGGGCTGTATGCGCTTCGCCCATGAGGTCAACGGCTGGAACGCTTTCAGCGAAGCCGAGCGGCGCCTGGTGCTCGAGCGCCTGGACGCCTTTCTGGTGCGGGTGATGGTCAATCGCGTCGAGCTGTTCGACGCTGCATTGGTGGCCGCGGCCCTGGAACGGTACCTGGTACCCCGGGACCCGGCCCGCGATCCGCACCGCTGGCTCTACGACTTGCTGCGCCGCTTTGGCAGCCGCATCCGGGATGTCGAGGCCTGCGGCTTTCGGCCGCGACCCGATGCGGGAACTGCCGATCCGGTCCAGCTGTGTCGCGCGGTGGAGCGCGACTGGCATGCGCTTTCGGTGGCCCACTACCAGCGCTATGTCGAGCCCGGCCTGCTGCGCCGCCACGGATAACCCAACCACTGCCCGGAGGATGCTCGAAATGCTGAAGCTCTATGGTTTTGCCGTCAGCGATTACTACAACATGGTCAAAGCCGCACTGCTGGAAAAAGGCTTCCAGTTCGAGGAGGTGCAGGTGCGGCCGGGCGCCGACCCGGCGTTCCTGTCGAAAAGTCCCATGGGCAAGATTCCCTGCCTGGAGGTGGACGAGGGTTTCATCACCGAGACCAATGTGATCCTGGATTTCATCGAGGATGTCTCCTCGGATCTGCCCCTGTTCCCCGCCGAGCCCTTCCGGCGCGCCAAGGTCCGCGAGCTCATGAAGAGCACGGAACTCTACCTGGAGCTGGTGGCCCGCCAGCTGTTCGGAGCGGTGTTTTTCGGTGCACCATTGACCGACGAGACCCGGGAGGCCGTGGCCGCACAGCTCGACAAGGGAGTGCTGGCGCTCAACAAGCTGCTGCATTTTCAGCCCTATGCGGCAGGCAAGGAGCTCAGCTACGCGGACTTCGTGCTCTATTACGCGGCGACCCTGGGCGATATGGCGATCCAGAAAGCGCTCGGCCGCAAGCTGGTCGACGAGATTCCCGGACTCGCCGAGTGGCTGGCGCTGATGGAGCAGAACACCTCCGTGCAGGAAGTGAACCGCGATCGCGACCAGGCGTTGAAGGAAATGATGAGCGGTTAAGGTGGTGATGGCCCTGGAAGCCATCCGGGATTTCCTGCCCTGCGCCACCCCGGCGGCCTGGATCGAAGCGGCGCTGGCGCACCCCGAGGAGCTGCTGATCGATCACGCCAACTGCGAGAAGAAGGCGGCCAGCACCGCGGTGGCGCTACTCTATCGCTATCCTGGGCGGGGCGAACTGCTGCGGCTCATGTCGCGGCTCGCCCGCGAGGAACTACGGCATTTCGAGCAGGTGCTGGCGCTGATGGAGGCGCGCGGCGTTGCTTACCGGCACCTGCCCGCCGGGCGCTACGCCGGCGCCCTGCACGAGTTGGTCCGCCGCGAAGAGCCCGGCCGCCTGGTGGACACCCTGGTGGTGGGCGCCTTCATAGAGGCCCGTTCCTGCGAGCGGTTTGCCGCCGTCGCGCCCTATCTGGATGACGAGCTGGCGGGCTTCTATGGGTCGCTGTTGCGCTCGGAAGCACGGCATTTTCAGGGTTATCTGGACCTGGCAAGGGCCGCCGCCGATGACCTCGAAGATCGTGTCGCCCTGTTCGCTGCCCGCGAGCGGGAGCTGATCGAGCGTTCGGATACCGAATTCCGCTTCCATTCGGGCCCTCCGGTGGCCTAGTGGGCCATGCGGTTAATTAGGTAACGCTCAGAGCCACTGTGCTGGTGCGAA
>CAJXRS010000082.1 GCA_913060555.1 uncultured Gammaproteobacteria bacterium
GGGCGGTGGTTGCCAGCCGCTGTCCGGGAGTCCGTGGCCGGGCGCCAGCAGGTCGCGGAACTGACGCTCGATCCGGGCGCGGTCGGCGGTCAGGTCGGGGAAGATCACCCCGATGCGCCGCTGCGGATCGGCGTGCAACTGGTCGCGCGCCCAGCCGGCGGCGGCCGCGATTTCCGCGGCCGGATCGGGCAGGGCGGCGATACGCGGGCTGGCATCCACTCCCTGGGGTCGCAACTCGATAACCCGATCGCAGAGCCCGGTCAGGATGCGCCGGTAACGCGGAGGCAAGGTGGCAAAGCCGAGCAGGTGGAGCGCCGGCTCGCGCGCCAGCAGGCCGGCGGCCATCCCGGCGGGCAGCACCTCCAGGCTCTGTTCCCGGGTGAGCAGCGCGCAGGCCGCCATGGCCTTGCGCCAGGCCGGCAGCCAGGCGAGCAGCAGTTCGGCGCCGCGATGGCCGTCGGTATCGAGCCGGGCGGGATCGAGATCCCAGCGTTCGAGAAGCTGGCGCGCGCTGCGGGCCAGCCGCGCGAAACCCTGGGGATTACCCGCGACGCTGTCGGGATGCGCGGCGATGACACGCGCCCAGAGGCGGGTCTCCACGGCGGCGCTCGCCACCGTCCCCGCCAGCGCCGGCGCGAAGGCGGCATCGCGCAATTCCTGCCAGATGCGCTCGAACCAGTGTTCGAGCGCGTACACCCGCGGGCGCTCCCAGACCCGGGTTCCCGCTGCGGCGAGTTCCTGCCCCCAGGCCTGCTCGATCCCCCGCGCCAGACGCTGGTTGGGCGTCAGCACCAGTTCACCGCTGGCGAGCGCGGCGCGAATCGGGGCGAGATCGACGAGCGGCGCCGGCATCGTTCAGCGCGGGCCGTGGGCCGTGGGCAGCGGACGGGGGGCGGACACTGGGGCCATGATCGATCCTTGAACGCGGGACTCGCGGGAGGGTCGGGCTACAATCGGGCCTGACTGTAATCGAGCCTGACTATAACAGCTTGCCCCGGGTGTCTGGACCGGGTTGCCGAGCTGATCGAGGAACAGCGCATGACGACGACCCAAGCCCCGGTAACCGCCCGTCCTTCCGCCAGTCTGGTCATCGGCCGCGACCGCGCGGCGGGCTGGGAAATCCTCATGGCGCTGCGCAATCAGGCCACCGCCTTCGCCGGCGGCGCCCTGGTGTTTCCGGGCGGCGCGCTGGAACCGGCCGATGGTGCGACGCCCGACGATCCGCTGCACGGCTATCGCATGGCGGCGATTCGCGAAACCTTCGAGGAGGTGGGAATTCTCTACGCGAAAACGCCGGACGGCGACTGGCCGACCCCGGGCCTGCTCGCGGAGCTCGCGCCCGAGCGCGCGCGGCTGGTACAGGGCGAGCTCGATTTCCCGACCCTGCTCGCGCGTCACAGTCTGCGGGCAGCGGTCGAGGAGCTGACCTATTTCGCGCACTGGATCACGCCGCCCGAACGCCCCAAGCGTTTCGACACACGATTCTTCCTCGCCGAACTTCCGCCCGGCCAGGACGGCGTCCACGACGGCAGCGAGCTGGTCGATTCCTTCTGGACCACGCCGGCGCAGGTGGTGGCGCAGGGCGAGTCCGGAGAACATCGGGTGATGCGCGCGACCGAAGTCAACTGCCGGCGGCTGGCGACCTACGCCCGTTGCGCGGAAGCCAGGGCGGATTTTGAGCGCCATCCCGAGTCGGTGGTGACGCCCAGCTATATCCAGATCGGCGGAGTGCGCTATCTCAGTGTGCCGGCGCGCGGCAACGAGGGCACGCTGGTGTTGCCGGCGAAGGTTCCGGCCGGAAATTCGTGACGCCGAGCGGCATCGAGGCCGGATGACCCATTGCGGGATCAATCGCGCCTGACCAAATTGGTTCTGCAAGCGCGTTGCTATGCGCTGGTTATCACTTCGGCGTACTTCGGCGAAGGAGGGGGTCACCGAAGGCGGGCGTCAGGTCTAGAAGTTGAAGTTAGAGTTGACGCCTGTCTTGCTCCTGCCTCTCTTCACAGAGGTTGCCCACCGGCCACCCCGCAATCTTGCGGTCGGGTCTTTGGTAGACACCAAGGGCTACCAATGTTATTGTTTTTTATAGGGTTTAACTGATTTTTGGAGCTTTCCTTGAGGGGCGACAGGTGACCATCACGCCAGAGCAGTGCCGAATGGTGCGCGCCGAGTTACATATGAGCCTAGCCGATTTAGTCCGACGCGCCGACGTAACGCTCATGACGGAGCAAGAAGAATGACCAACACTGCGATCCAGAATCTTGCCGATGTCCCGCTTAAAGACACGACAAAAGTCAGCGTCGATTGGTTGAAGCTCGACCAGGAGAATCCGCGGCTCGTCGGCACAAGTGCCCGCACTACTGAGGAGAGTATCGTAGCTCAGCTTTATCGCGGCGAAGAGCTGGGCGAACTGCTTCAGTCAATCGCAGCGAATGGCTATCTGGACATTGAGCCGCTAATAGTCTGGCTAGCTCCAGCCGATCAAAAGTTCACAGTGCTTGAAGGGAATCGTAGGCTTGCGGCTATCCGCCTATTTCGTGAGCCTGCGCTTGTCGATGCCATCGCCAAAAATGAGCGTATTAAGATCGGCGTCCCTGAAATCAGAAAAGCGGTGGAGGCATCGCTTGCCGAAGTATCCGTCTATCGCGTCCCGGACCGGGATGCGGCTCGGTCATTCATCGGTTTCAAGCACATCAACGGCGCGGCGAAGTGGGAATCCTACGCCAAGGCAAAATTCGCGGCCGGGTGGTACAACTCCGGAAATGTGTCGCTGGAGGAAATTTCCGAGAAGATCGGCGACCGGCACGACACCATCAAGCGAATGGTTGCCGCGATTTATGTTCTAGATCAGGCTGAGCGCGAGGGTGTTTTTTCCCTGACAGATCGCAAGATCACCAAGTTCAATTTCTCCCACCTGTATACGGCCCTCTCCCGCTCGACATACATGGCCTATTTGGGACTCGAGACCGCTTGGTCCCGGTATGACCCGCAACCCGATCCGGTCACGGCCGACAAGCTGGACCGACTACGAGAAGTGTTGGTTTGGATTTACGGCTCCAAGGAAGACGACAAGGAGCCAGTTGTCCAATCGCAAAATCCCGACATCAAAAACCTTGGTGAAACGCTCGCGAGCGCTGAAGGACTCCATATCCTGCGGGCAGGTGGCACACTGGCGGAAGCGCACTCAAGCACCCGGCCAGCCGATGAAACCCTTTCGGCGTCGCTCATTCGAGCCCGTAGCGTTCTGCGGGAAGCAGCGAATAGTCTTCGAGGCTATGACGGACGTGACCAATCTCTTCTGAATATAGCGGAGGATTTGTCAGAAACGGCGCAAACTATCTATGATCGAATGAGAAAGAAGTTCCGCGAGGCCATGGGAGATGATCGTGGCAGTTGAGCTTTATTTTCCGCATGATGAAATCGCCACTACAAAACCAAACTTTGATTTTGCCGCAGATTATCTTGAGCTGACTGCATTTTTTTCAGAAGAAGCTAGGTCCTTTACGAGGGACCTAATCAACGCAACAGAGATTGGTGCCGAAGACGATTACGAAACCGTTGATGAAGAAATGACCGACCGGGAAGAGATCGTTTCCGGAGCGGTCAGACGCATCGACGGAAGACGCGACGCGCTTGGCGAGGCATACCCATTCGCTTTGGACGATAACGGTGATGTCCTAACATACGTCGGCGAAGATCCGTCCTACGGGCAGGCCGCCTATATCCTCTCGCTTATTCTCTCCCACCTGAAGGCGGTATCGCCAATACTCGACGGATCGGCCGTTTATCCGACGGACGCCGAAATTATCGAACTGCGAAAATATTTCCAGTATTTCGCGACGGCGGCATTGGCGGCGGAAGTAAATGGTCGGGCTTGGTCCTTTGGTCATCCCCGACCGGACAAGACCAGTTTTCACACAAAGCTCGCCGAAATATGGGGGGTATTTCATGATGGTGTTCTACAGGCGGCCGTAGGCGTGCCTGACAGGCCGCAGGACGACCAGATAGACGTTTTCGCAGCCCGTCTTCACTCCGACGGGCTTCCGGGTTTCCTGCTTGCCGCAGGACAAGTTGCGACCGGCAATAACTGGCGCGAGAAGTCGCTTCGACATCATTTGGAAAAGGTCTTTACAAGCCGTTGGTTCGGGCAGCAGCCTGTGACGATGATGCTGTGCTATCACATCATCCCTTTCGCTCGTCCAGACGATGAATTCTTTGATGACTGCCGTGTCCTCGGTAATGTTCTTCATCGTCTTCGAGTCCCCTATCGGGTGACAGAAGCACAAGGGCTCCACAATCAAGGGGTGGCAATAGAAGCCTTCGACCAACTCGCGGTGGTGGTTGAGTGGATCAAGGCTTACGCTGGGAGAGGGGCAGTCGCAGCATGAGACATCGGTTCCATTCTATCTGCCCATATTTCGCGATGTTCCCCGAAGCGTTTGTGGAGAAGCACCTCGCCGCGTCGCGCTTCAATGGAGTTGTATTTGACCCATTCTGCGGTCGGGGTACGACCATTTTTGAGGCGTTGCTGAACGGCAGAGAAGCCGCCGGATGTGACCTTAATCCGGTTGCTGTTTGCATTACTGGTGCCAAGTGCAATCCGCCGGATCGTGACGATGTAGTTGCACGACTGGCAGAATTGGAAGGCTCCTTTTCTGTCCCGCCGCCACCTGTCCTTACAGAGGACATGGCGGATTTCTTTACTGCCTGCTTCCATGCGGACACCTATGAGCAGGTGCGATTCCTCCGGGCCGGTCTCAACTGGCGGGATGATCACACCGACCGCTTCATTGCCGCCCTTTGCCTCGGAGCCCTCCACGGCGAATCTCATCGGAGCCCGAACTATTTCAGCAATCGGATGCCACGGACGATCAGCACCAAGCCCGCTTATTCTGTGCGCTGGTGGCGAAAGCATGGCTACATAGCGCCATACCGGGACGCGTTTGGCATTTTGCGCGGTATGGTCGATTTCCGCTTTCGCACGCCTCCACCGGATAATCGTGGCGAAATTGCCGAGTCCGACGCACGCAAGGCAACGACCGCATTTCCGCACCTGGAAGGCAGGGTTACAGACATAATCACGTCGCCCCCTTATCTCGACACCACCAACTATCGCGAAGACCAGTGGCTGCGGCTTTGGTTTTTGGGCGAAGACCCCAAGAGCACTCAAGCGTGCGACGATGGGCGGCATTACAACAAGACCCTTTACTGGACCTTCCTGAAAGAAGCGTGGGAAGGCGTCGCGCCACTGCTGGCGCCACAGGCAAGAATCGTGGTTCGGATCGGTGGAAGGAAGCAATCCAAGGAAGATATGTTAGACAGCCTGTTGATGAGTCTGAAGGACGCGACTGGTCGCGACGTACAGCCAGTCGACGACGGAGTCACAACCCCCGTTAAACGGACGCAAGCCAATAGCTTCCGGGGGGCCAAGGCATCTCCGACCGTCGAGCACGACTTTTGTTTTATTGTCAGCTGACTCTATCCTCACGCCGAGCGGGAACAAGTCTTTCTCCATCACATCACCAACGCAACGCCCCCAATGCATGTGAAGTGACGCTTTGAGGCTGTCGCTGGAGTGCTTGCTGTAGATGGCAACAGGGCTGGCTCAAGAGACAAGGTGTGAATTGTCGACTGTGAATCGCCAACATACACGCATCAGCCCCGGAGCCAGTGCCTTTGTACCCCATGCGCCGCACCAAACGGTATCGCCCATTGGGTGGATATCCAATCACTCGTTCGGCAATCGCGCGAGCAAAATGCTGGTCATGCCCCGTCCTTGCTCGGGCGGCTCAAGGCAGTACGGTGATTTCCCGGCAGCCCTGCGCCGACAGCGCCGGATGCAGGATATCGCTGCCGGCGGCGCCGGTGAACAGGGTGCGAAAGCCCAGATCCGGCCCATCCGTGGGGCCGGATAGCAAGGTGAGTACGCGCCGGGCGATGGCGTCGCCGGAATCCACCCAGTGCACCGGGCGCGGGGCGGCCATGGCGAGCGCCTCGGCGAGCAGCGGGAAATGGGTGCAGGCGAGGACCAGGGTGTCGAGCGCGGGGTTGGCGAACAGCGGCGCGAGGATGGTGCGCAGTTCGTCGATATCCGGCGCGGTACCCCGCAGCGCCTGTTCCGCGATATCGACCAGCCGCGAGCTGCCCACGCAGATCACTTCGCAGTCGGCGGCAAAGTCGGCGATCAGCTGCCGGGTGTAGGGACGGCTGACGGTGCCGGGGGTGCCCAGCAGGCCGATCACCCTGGTGGCGGACCGCGCGGCGGCGGGCTTGATGGCGGGCACCACGCCGACCACGGGATTCGGGATGCGTTCGCGCAGGCGCGGCAGTGCCACGGTGCTCGCGGTGTTGCAGGCCACCACCAGAACGTCGGGTTGCTCCCGGCGGACGAGCTGGTGCAGAACCTTGTCTACCCGCTCGACCAGTTCGGCTTCCCCCTTGGCGCCGTAGGGGAAGGCGGCGTTGTCGCAGGCGAAGACGAAATCGCAGCCCGGTGCGCGGGCGCGCACGGCCGCGAGCACGCTGAGACCCCCGACGCCGGAATCGAATACCAGTATTTTCGGGGCATGCGCCATGGCGCGGAATTCTACCGCAGCGGCGTGATGCCGGCTGGTAGACTTGCGCCCGGAGACTTGGCGCCCTGTGCCGATGGCATTGTCTGCCTGCCGGTTTCCGATGTGCTCTGACTGAAGCTGGTTGCCGTTGCGCGCCGACCGGCCGCGGTCGCAGCCGATGGTCTTTCCACAGTTGCCCGTATTGGTTTCCACGTCGCGATGAATTATCTGGATATCGTCTGGTTCGCTTTGGGCACCGTCACGCCCATCTATCTGGTTACCGGATTGGGCGCGGTGCTGCGCCGCGCCGGGATGCTCAGCGATGTTTTTCTGCGCGATGCCTCCCGGCTGGTGTTCTATCTGGCTGCCCCGACCATGCTGTTCCTGGGGCTGGCGACCGCCGGGATCGATGTGACCCGGGCGCCCAGGTTCCTGCTGGTCAGCGCCGGCCTGGTGGTCGTGCTGTCGCTGCTCGCCTGGCCGCTGGCGGCGATCATGCTGCCCCGCAGGGAGCAGCGCGGCGTGTTCCTGCAGGGCGCGGCACGCGGCAACCTGCTGATCGCCGGGCTGGCGATGGCGCAGAGCGTCTATGGCCGCGAGGGGGTAGTGCTGGCGTCGCTGCCGATGGCGATATTCATCGTGTTCGGCAATGTGTTTTCCATCCTGATGCTGCGCCGTTACGGCGAGCCCCTGGCCGCCAATGGGGCCGGCACGTCGGTGCTGCGCAACCCGATCATTATCGGCATTCTGCTCGGGGTGCTGGCCGGTGTGCTGGAGATACCCCTGCCGCAATTGCTGGTCGAGACCGGTAACATCGTCGGTCAGCTCACCGTCCCCCTGGTGTTGTTCATGTTGGGCGCATCGCTGGATTTTCGCGAGCTGCGCAAGCCGGCACTGGCGAGCTGGGGAGCGGCTTGCTACAAGTGCATATGGATGCCGGGTCTGGGCACGGCACTGGGCTACGGCGCCGGGTTGCGCGGCATGGAGCTCGGCATCCTGTTTCTGGTGCTGGCATCGCCGACTGCCTCGATCAGCGTGGTGTTCGCCGAAATGTTCGGCGGCGACCGGCGCTTGGCGGCCAATATCGTGCTGATCAGCGGCGTGCTCTCCTTTGTGGTGAACTGCGGCGGCCTGATCGCGCTGCGCTGGTGGGGATTGATCTGATGGCGCCACTCCATTGGCTGTTGATGGCCGCGGCGGTGATCCTGCCGCTGGCCGCCTATGCCGGCATGCTCGGGCTGCGCCTGCGCCGCCAGCAGCGGCAGCGGCGCGAAGCTGAGGCGGCACGGAGCCGCGCCCGGGCGGAGCGCCATGCCCAGGCGCGGCTGGGCATCCGGCTGCTCGCCGGAGCCATGATCGCGGAGGAGATCACCCTGACCGAGGGCTGCCAGCGGATCAGTTATCTGCTCGGCCAGTTGGAGCCCGGCTGGCATCCGGAGGAAGAGGTGCGCGTGTTCTCTCGGGTCGCCGAGGCTACCGCGCACCTGCCCATCCTGGATGCCTGGCACGCGCTGGACCGCCGCCAGCAGCATGCCCGCAACCTGGAGCGCGCCGCCATCGAGGCCGGGTTTCGCGAGCTCGCGTTGGCCGCGGCGAGCGGCATTCTGGCGCGCGAGGCCGACCGCGGCCCAGATTGAAGTCGCTGCCGGCGTGGTCAGTGGCGGCGCAGCAGGACCCCGCATTCGAGGTGTGGCGTATCCGGAAACTGGTCGAACGCCGCCGCCGCGGCAATTCCGTGGGAAGCCTCCAGCTGGACAACATTATCCAATAAAGATAATGGATTGCATGAAATATAGAGAATATTCGTGAAGTTTTTTGCGAGGCCGATGGTGACAGCGTCCAGCCCCGCCCGGGGCGGGTCCACAAGCAGGGTGGTGAATTCGTAGCTGGCCAGATCGAGATGGCGCAGGCGCCGGAAGGGCCGCACGCCGGCCAGGGCGTCGCCGACTTCGGCGCTGGCCATGCGCACCAGGTCGACGTTGTCGATACCGTTGGCGCGGAGATTGTGCTCTGCCGCGCGGACCGAAAGTTTGGACACCTCGGTGGCCAGCACACGGCGAAATTCACCGGCCATTACCAGGGTGAAATTGCCATTGCCGCAATAGAGTTCGAGCAGGTCGCCACCCAGTCCCCGGCCGTGGCGCGCCGCCCATTCGAGCATTTCCCGATTGATGGCGGCATTGGGTTGGGTGAAGCCGGTCTCATACTGTCGCCAATGGTAGCTTCGGTTGGCCACCCTCAGCGTCTCGGTGACGTGGTCGGCGCCGATCACCAGCTTCTGGCCACGGCTGCGGCCGATCAGGCTGCAGCCGAGTTGCCGCGAGAGCGCGCTGGCGGCCTGCTGCCAGGGTGTGCCCAGGGCGCGGTGGTAGATCAGGGAGACCAGGGCTTCGCCGCCGGTGGTGGTGAGGAACTCGGCGGTAAACAGCCGCTGGCGCAGTTCTGGTTCGGCGTTGAGGCCGGCGAGCAGCCTGGGCATCAGCTCGGCGATGGCCGGAGCGCCGGGCGGATAGTGCTCGATGATATAGGGACGGCCGCCGCGGCCCGGCCGATACATGGCGTAATGGCAGCGGTCGCTCTGGTGCCAGAGGCGAAATTCGGCGCGCATCCGGTAACCGTGCGAAGGCGAGGGATAGACCTCCAGGTCGGGCAGCCGGCAACCGAAAAGGTGGCGCAACCGCTCGAGCTTGGCCACCAGGGAATTGGCCGCCAGGGAAAAGTCCTGTTGCGGAGATTCCAGGGTGGCGCCGGCAACCGCGGCGGGGACCGCTTTGAATTCGGACATCGACTCGGGATGGTGGGGCAGGGGCCGGCATTATCTGGCCGCCTTCGTTGGCGGGCAATGGCCTTCGGGCAATTGCGGCAAGGGGTTGCAGGTTGCCGGTACTGCGGACCCGGGAGCATACTTGACGTTCGCGGGTTGCCGGCGTCGATTCACCAGCGCCCGCTGGAGCCGCCCCCAAGGGCTGCGAACAGATAATGACTCATTACAGCGAGCGGAGGTGACGGATGGCTTTTCAGCGCCCACAATTCAAGACACAGTACGAGAACTATATCGGCGGCCGCTGGATGCCTCCTGCCGATGGCCAGTACTTCGAGAACATCTCGCCGATCGATGGCGAACTGATCACCCGGATTCCCCAGTCGAACGCCAAGGATATCGACGCCGCGGTCAAGGCCGGATGGGCCGCATTCCCCGCCTGGAGCCGGACGCCGGCGGCGGCACGTTCGGCGGTTCTCAACAAGATCGCCGATACCATGGAAGCCAATATCGAGCGTCTGGCGGTGGTGGAGACCTGCGACAACGGCAAGTCCATTCGCGAGGTGCTGGGCGCCGACCTGCCGTTGACGATTGACCAGTTCCGTTACTTCGCGGCGGCGGTGCGTACCGAGTCCGGATCGATCAGCGACATCGACGAGAATCTGGTGTCGATGGAGATCCACGAACCCCTGGGTGTCGTCGGCCAGATCATTCCCTGGAACTTTCCCCTGTTGATGGCGGCCTGGAAGATCGCGCCTGCGCTCGCCGCGGGCAACTGTGTGGTGCTCAAGCCCGCCGAGCAGACGCCGGTTTCCATGCTGGTATTGATGGAGCTGATCGGGGATCTGTTGCCGCCCGGCGTGCTCAACGTGGTCAACGGCTTTGGTGCCGAGGCCGGCAAGCCGCTGGCTTCCCATCCGGAGATCAAGAAGGTCGCCTTTACCGGCGAGACCACCACCGGGCGCCTGATCATGCAGTATGCCGCCGAGAACATCGTGCCCGTGACCCTGGAGCTGGGCGGCAAGTCGCCCAACATCTTCTGCGCCAGTGTGATGGATCAGGATGACGCCTTCCTCGACAAGGCCATCGAGGGCTTGGTGATGTTCGCCCTCAACCAGGGCCAGGTCTGTACCAGTCCGTCGCGCGCCCTGGTGCACGAGAGCATCTACGAGCGCTTCATGGAGAAGTGCCTGTCCCGGGTGGCGGCGATCAAGATCGGCGACCCCTATGATCCCACTACCATGATGGGTGCGCAGGCCTCCAACGACCAGTACGAGAAGATCCTCAGTTATATCGATATCGGCCGCCAGGAAGGCGCACAGCTGCTCTGTGGCGGCGAACCCTTCAAGCACGACCGCTACCCCAGCGGCTTCTACATC
The DNA here is from genome assembly GCA_913060555.1 of uncultured Gammaproteobacteria bacterium. Classification (GTDB taxonomy): domain Bacteria; phylum Pseudomonadota; class Gammaproteobacteria; order Pseudomonadales; family Porticoccaceae; genus JAGPUQ01. The sequence goes on from CAJXRS010000082.1 coordinate 10,695, forward strand.
CAGCCGACGGTCTTCAAGGGCCACAACAAGATGCGGATCTTCCAGGAAGAGATCTTCGGCCCTGTGCTCGCGGTGACCACCTTCAAGGACGATGCCGAGGCCCTGGAGCTCGCCAACGACACCCTCTATGGCCTGGGCTCGGGAGTCTGGTCGCGCGACATGCACCAGGTGCAGACCTTCGTGCGCGGTATCCAGGCGGGCCGGGTGTGGGTGAACTGTTATCACGTCTACCCGGCGCACGCGTCCTTCGGCGGCTACAAGAAATCGGGTATCGGGCGCGAAAACCACGCCATGATGCTCGACCATTACCGCAACACCAAGAACGTCCTGGTCTCCTATGCCAAGGACAAGCTCGGTTTCTTCTGAGCCGGGGGGCGGCCGAGTGACCGAATACGTGGAGCGGCTGGACATCACCGACGCGGCGCGCGCGGTGGTGGACCAGCTGCGCGCACGCCACGGGCCCCTGCTGTTCCACCAGAGCGGTGGCTGTTGCGATGGCTCGGCGCCCATGTGCCTGGCGGTGGATGATTTCCGGGTAGGCAGTCGCGATCTCTGTCTGGGGGAGATACAGGGTTGCCGCTTCTATATGTCTCCGGAGCAGTTCGAGTACTACCGCAACTGTCATACCACGGTCGACGTGGTGCCCGGACTGTCTCTTATACACATCTGACGCTGCCGACGAATAGAGAGGTGTAGAT
>CAJXRS010000083.1 GCA_913060555.1 uncultured Gammaproteobacteria bacterium
CGAGATCATGCCTAGTCTCGTGGGCTCGGAGATGTGTATAAGAGACAGCCATCTCCACCTTGGCACCACCGCCGATGGATTGGGCGAGCAGGGATACCAAACCCAGGGTATCGCCGCCGGCGAGACCGCTGGCGACAAAGTCGAGCATTTCCTTGGTGCGGCGCTGTTCCGCGTCGCGCTGCCGGTCACTGGCTCCGCCCTCGAGGAGCGCCACCTCGTGTGTCGCCGAGATTTCCGAGGTATCGCGCTGCATGCCCTCTTCGATCTGCAGCCGGTAGCGGTGCCGATACCCCGGATCATCCTCGAATTCGACCCAAGCGGTCTCGATCACTCCGGCGGCGGCGTCCGAGTGGTCGGTGATGATGCTGTTGGCATTGAGCAGGTTGCGCACGCGCGGCCAGACTTCCGCCGGCCCACGATTGATCCACACCCAGCGTCGATCGCCCAGTGACTGTACCTTGATGTCTTCCTCAAGCAGCGAGGTGCCCAGGGGCTGGGGGCGCGGCACCGATCGGGGCTGCTCGGCGAGCAAGGGTTCCGAGACCTCGGGAATGACGTAAAGCTGCCCCAAGGCTCTGTCATCCAGCCCTTCTGGAACGCGAATCACCGGATACTCCCGGGCGCTCAGGTAATCCTTGCTGCGATCGCGGAACAAGCCATCGTCGGCAAACATGCCACAGCCGGCGAGCAGGGACGGCAGCAGCATCATTACCAGGATTTTCTTCATCGCTCTCACCTCATTTCGGAGCCGCAAGATAGCCCTCGGACGCGATTTCCTCGCCGGGGTTCTCCACGAGCGCCCCGGCGGCCACCATTGCGGCGCAGACCGCTTGACGCAGATCAACCGATAGCGGGGTCAGGGGCAGGCGGATGGCCTCGGCGATGCGGCCCATGCGCGCCAGCGCCCACTTCACCGGAATCGGGTTCGCCTCCAGAAAGAGCGCCCGGTTGAGGGGCTCGAGGCGCTGGTTCAGCATTTCCGCGCGCCGCCGATCTCCGGCCAGGGCCGCGGCACAGAGCTGGGCCATCAGCCCCGGCGCCACATTCGCGGTCACCGAGACATTGCCCTGCCCGCCCAACAGTATCAACTCCATCGCCGTGGCATCGTCACCGGAATAGACGGCGAATCCGGGCGGCACGGCTTCGATCAGGCGACGGGCCCGTCCGAGATCGCCGGTCGCCTCCTTGATCCCCACGATATTGGCCACCTCGGCCAGCCGCAATACCGTTTCCGGTTGCATGTCACAGGCAGTGCGGGAAGGAACATTGTAGAGGATCTGCGGAATGGCCACCGCCTCGGCGACCGCCCTGTGGTGCAGATACAGACCCTCCTGGGTGGGCTTGTTGTAGTAGGGTACGACCAGTAGACAGGCATCGGCACCGGTCGCCCGAGCTCCCTCGGTGAGCTCGATCGCTTCGGCGGTACTGTTGGCCCCAGTGCCGGCAATCACCGGGATGCGACCCGCTGCCTGCCGCACACAGAACCTGATCACCTCGAGATGCTCGTCGACGGCCAGCGTTGGCGACTCACCGGTGGTGCCCACCGCGACCAGCGCCGAGGAACCTTGCTCGATATGCCAGTCCACCAACCGGCCCAAGGCCGGGTAATCCACCGCCTGGGAAACGGGGGACATGGGTGTGGCCAAGGCGACGATGCTGCCGGTGATCATGGTGGCTCCGTGAAAGTGTTTGATAGTAGCCACAGCGGGGCACAGGAACAAGCGTTGCCCGGGCCGTCCAGCACAGCGCCGGAAAACAAAAAAGCGCTCCCGGTCTCCGGCAGCGCTTGTCGTTGGTGGAGCTAGGCGGGATCGAACCGCCGACCTCTACAATGCCATTGTAGCGCTCTCCCAGCTGAGCTATAGCCCCGTTCCGTGCGCCGGCCCTGGCGCACGGGAGGGGCGGAATTCTAGGCACCGCCCCCGAGGCTGTCAACCGGAGTCGCTTCCGATGTGGGCAGCACACAATTCGTCTGGTCTCGTAGCAGGTCAAGCGCTCGGTTCTGCCTCAGCCGCCAATCGGTGCCGGCGGATCGTCTGTCCCCGGCGACTCACCATAATTGCCGGCCCCAACACACTTTTGCGCGATCGGGCCGCTATACTGCGGGACACATCTTCATCGCGAGATCCGAGCAGATGGCACGACAGTTGACGCAGCGCTTGGCGAGGGTTTTCGGCATCGCGATAGCTCTGGGTGTGGCGGCCCCTGGCACGCTCGCCGAAGCGGTCTACAGATGGACCGACGCCGAGGGCGTGACCCACTTTTCCGCTCTGCCCCCGGAGGGCCAGGCGGCCGAACAGGTCATGGTCGAGGTGCCGCCGCGGAGCGAGATGCAAGGCGACGAGCAAACCGGGGATGCAGCAGCCGAGGACGATCGCCCCAAGGATCCCACAGAAGGTCTGGAAGGCCCGAGTCCGGAGGAAATCGCCCGCCAGGAAACGCAGCGCAAACACAACTGCGAAACCGCCAAGCAGAACCTGGAAACCCTCAAGACTCGGGTCCATGTGCGCGTTCGGGATGAGGAAACCGGCGAAGACCGTTACCTCACCCCCGAGGAACACACGCAATGGCAAAAGGACTCATCGATGCGCATCGATGAGTACTGTAAGCCACCGGGTGGCGCCTGAGCACCGCGCGGATCAGACCTCGAAGGCTACCTTGCCCTCGCGCCGCACCGCGCGGATGACATCCCCCGGCGCGAAACGGCCCGCGAGCACCTGCTGGGCCAGGGGGTTTTCGATCAACTGCTGGATCTGACGCTTGAGCGGCCGCGCGCCATAGACCGGATCGAAGCCCGCCTCGCAGAGCAGGTCGATGACCTCGTCACTCACCTCCAGCCCGAATTCGCGGTCCTGCAGGCGCCGGCGCAGCTGGCCGAGCTGAATCTCGGCAATGCCGCGGATCTGCTCCCGGGCGAGCGGATGAAACACCACCACCTCGTCGACCCGGTTGATGAACTCAGGCCGGAAATGGCTGCCGACCTCGGCCATCACCGCCGCCTTCATCTGCTCGTAGTGCTCCTCGCCGGCAAGCTGCTGGATGATGTCCGACCCCAGGTTGGAGGTCATCACCACCACCGTGTTGCGGAAATCCACGGTCCGCCCCTGGCCGTCGGTCAGGCGACCGTCGTCCAACACCTGGAGCAGCACGTTGAAGACATCCGGGTGGGCTTTCTCGACCTCGTCCAACAACAGTACCGAGTAGGGCCTGCGCCGCACGGCTTCGGTCAGATAACCGCCCTCCTCGTAGCCGACATAGCCGGGAGGGGCGCCGATCAAGCGCGCCACCGAATGCTTCTCCATGAACTCCGACATGTCGATACGGACCATGGCCTCCTCAGTATCGAAGAGGAATTCGGCGAGCGCCTTGCACAGCTCCGTCTTGCCCACCCCGGTGGGCCCAAGAAACAGAAAGGAGCCGTTGGGCCGGTTGGGGTCGGACAGCCCGGCCCGGGAGCGCCGCACCGCGTTGGCGACTGCCACCACGGCCTCGTCCTGACCGATGACGCGGCGGTGCAACGCATCCTCCATGCGCAGCAGCTTGTCGCGCTCGCCCTCGAGCATCTTGGCCACCGGGATGCCGGTCCATTTGGACACCACCTCGGCGATCTCCTCGTCGGTCACCCTGTCGCGCATCAGCTGGCGCTCCCGGGTCTGGGCCTCGGTGGCCTCCGCGAGTTTGCGCTCCAGCTCCGGAATCGCGCCGTACTGCAGCTCGCCCATGCGCGCGAGATTACCCTCTCGCCGTGCGGCCTCCATTTCCACCTTGTGCTGATCGAGCTGGCTACGGATATCCGCGGCGGACTGGAGGGAGGCTTTTTCAGCCTTCCAGACCTCCTCCAGATCGGCGTAGTCGCGCGCGAGCTCGGCGATTTCCTTCTCCAGCTCGGCCAGCCGCGCCGCCGACTCCCGGTCGGATTCCCTCTTGACCACTTCCCTTTCCATCTTGAGCTGGATCAGGCGCCGATCGAGGCGGTCCATCTCCTCGGGCATGGAATCGATCTCCATGCGAATGCGGCTGGCTGCCTCGTCGATCAGGTCGATGGCCTTGTCGGGCAGCTGGCGATCGGTGATGTAACGATGCGACAGGCGCGCCGCGGCAACGATCGCCGAATCGGTGATCTCCACCTTGTGATGCACCTCGTAGCGTTCCTTGAGGCCGCGCAGAATGGCAATGGTGTCCTCTTCGGAAGGCTCTTCGACCAGAACCCGCTGAAACCTCCGCTCCAGGGCCGCGTCCTTCTCGATGTACTGGCGATATTCGTTGAGCGTGGTCGCACCCACGCAGTGCAGCTCACCCCGCGACAGCGCCGGCTTGAGCATGTTGCCGGCGTCCATGGCGCCCTCGGCCTTGCCGGCGCCGACCATGGTGTGCAGCTCATCGATGAACAGGATCACCCGGCCTTCCTCCTTGGCCAACTCGTTGAGCACCCCCTTGAGGCGTTCCTCGAACTCGCCGCGGAACTTGGCGCCGGCGATCAAGGCGCCCATGTCGAGCGCCAGCACCCGTTTGTCCTTGAGCCCTTCCGGCACCTCGCCGTTGACGATGCGCTGGGCCAAACCCTCGACGATGGCGGTCTTGCCCACACCGGGCTCGCCGATCAATACCGGATTGTTCTTGGTGCGCCGCTGCAATACCTGAATGGTGCGACGGATCTCGTCGTCGCGGCCGATCACCGGGTCGAGCTTGCCGGAGCGCGCCCGTTCGGTGAGATCGACGGTGTACTTCTCCAACGCCTGGCGCTGGCCTTCGGCATCCGCACTCTGCACTGTCTCTCCTCCGCGCACGCGCTCGATCGCGCCCTTGAATTCGTCTCTGCTGCCGAAACGGCTCAGTACCGGCCCCAACTGGCCGTGATCGAAAGCGGCCAGGAGCAGGGTTTCGACCGCGATGAACTGATCGCCCTGCTGCTGGGCCAGCTTGTCGGCCAGATTGAGCAGACGCACCAGTTCGGGGGAGACGCCGACCTCTCCGGTCGGGTTCTTCACCACCGGCAGGCGTTCCAGCTGAGCTTCCAGCTCTCCTTCCAGACCGGGCAGGTCGAAGCCGGCCTGGGACAACAGCGGGCGTGTCGCACCGCCGCCGTCGCGCAACAGCGCGCTGAGCAGGTGAACCGGCTCCAGGGCGGTGTGGTCGCGGCCCACGGCGATCGACTGCGCATCGGCCAGGGCGTGCTGCAACGCGTTGGTGAGGCGTTCCTGTCGCATGGGCTGTCCTCGGGATCGGTTGGTAACTGGAGTCCTATCTGGGGCAGCCAGCGGCCGATTTCAATGGCGATCCGACGCCGACCTGCGCCAGATCATGTCGGATACTGGCCGGCGGTGCGCGGCTGGCGCACAATGGTCAGCATCGGCAAGCCCGGTCCATGGCGGAAGGCCAGCTCGCGATGGCGGATATCCTCGAATTCAAACCGCGCAAGCCTCGCCGCCTGGGCCTTTGTCAATACGGTCACCACGCCTGGCAGGTCAGCAACGGACAGCGCTTCGACGTCAAGTCCGGCAAGCTGGTGACCCTGTTGCGCTGCACACGTTGCGGTGCAACCCGCGTGCGGGGCACCTGAAGGCTCCCCTTATTGGCGCGGGCAGGAAAGCAGCTCGCCCATCCACCGGCGCACTTCGGGAATCGCACAGGCGCGCGCACTATGGGCGATCCGATAGCGACCCAGCTCCAGAAAATGTTCCAGCAACTGATAGCAGATCGAAACCAACTGCAGATCCCGACGCCAGAACGCATCGGGATTGTCTGCGCAATGGCTGAACTCGACGGTGATCTCCCGGGGCAGTCGCAGGCTGGCCGCCAGCCGGGCGCCCGCGGCTTCGGGAATCCCACTGGCTGCGACCCAAGCGGCCAGCGCGCGCTGCGGGGGCTCCGGCGGCAGATAGCGCACACGGATCGCGGCACCACCACCTGCGCCGACCTCGGGGCCGTAGGTCGCCAAGACCCACTGTACTGCGCGCTTCGCCAGGCGGTATTCGCGTTCGCAGGACATGGCGCGCGGGAATGGCAACAGCTCGGTATCCACCAGCCCCTCCAGGGTTTGCGGATCACTGCCGAACACCAGGCAGACGATATTGTGAAAGCGCTGAATCTCCAGTGGGTGCTGCGCCCAGTAAGGGATTGCCCCGCCGCCGCGGCGCCCATCCCCCAACTCCCACTCGGTGTACCAGTCGCCGGCCACCGCGAACAGCCAGGGGATCATCTCCTCGACGGGTTGGGCGCGATGGCGTAACAACATGGCGATCACCGCGATCCGGTCGGCCGCGTCTTCCTCGGTACCCAGCACCGGCAGTTCCAGTTCATCGATTACCATGTGGCCGAGTTCGTGGAACAGCGTGAATTCAACGTTGGCGCGCAGAAAAAGCGCTTCTCCCGCGGTCAGACCGGAAGCCCACGAGGGCTGCACCCCCAGAGCCAGCGCGGCCATCAGCGCCAGCATCAGCAGGGTCTGCCGACGAAAACCGCGCGACCGCACCTGCCCGGCGTCCCGGCGCCCCGCCCGCCACGTCATACCTCTGTCCGCCGCCATCATCCGCGCAGCCTACCGCAGGCCGCCGCCCACAGCCCGGAGTCTTCGTCGTGCCTGCCCTGCCCTATCGCCGCGAACATGGTGTTTTCCTCATCGAGATGCACCTCAGCCGCATCGTCCAGCTGTTCAACACACTGGACCCATCGCCCTTCCGGGAGCGGGATCTGGATGCGGATGCCGAGCGCTATCTCCTGGGTGCGGTGGAGGAATTGCCCGCCGGTGCGCCTTTCAAGATTCTGTTGCACCTGCCCGCTGGCGAGCAGCAAGATCCCGCCGCCACCCAAGTGGCGGAGGCGATCCATCATTACTTCTCCGGCCTGGCCCGCGAGGCGCGGCGCGGGCTGCGCGCGCATCTCCGCGAAGCGCGGGCGGCGCTGGCCATGGGCGGGCTATTTCTGGCGGCATGCCTCGGCTTCAGCGGACTGATCGAAAACCGTCTCCACGGGTTGTTCGCCGACTTCCTCTCCGAGGGCGCGCTGATTCTCGGCTGGGTCGCGCTGTGGCGCCCGCTGGACATGTTTCTCTATGCTTGGCGGCCATTGCGGCGACAATTGCGCAATCTGGAACGGATCTCCACTGCCCGGGTGGACCTGGCCAACAGTGGCTGACCTCAGCGCAGATCCTGCAGCCGGGCATCCGGTGTCGGCAGACGCAGGCGCCACTCGCCGCGCCTGCTGCGGTAGACCCAGCCGCGCACTTCGATGACCTGGCCGCGCCAGCCGGTCAACTCGTCCCGGTTCCAATAGCGCTGATGCTCCGGATAGATCACGGCGCGAAATCCCCCCGCGAATTCGATCCACCAGGCGTCGCCGAACAACAGGCGTTCGACACGCCCCCGCACCCGCTGATAACCGCCGGTGCTCACGGCGTCGCTCGCCACCGGCCCGGCGCTCTCCAGGCCCCACAGGCCCAGGCGCGCTGACCGTGCACCCGCCTCGGCCATTCGCAGACACTCGGCCAAGCCGAGATTCGGCGGTATCGCGACATGATAGGCGAGGCCGCGAGCCACGAGTTCGCGCTCGACGCTGTCACCGCCCACTTCGAGGTATGCGAGCCAGCGCCCGTGGCGATCGCGGCGTTGGTCACCCGGGTACAGGACCAGTGGCGCCTCGGCCAGCATTTGCCGCAGCCGCTGGCGCGCTGCCCGCGCCAGCGGCTGGTCCGGCGCACCATCGCGGCCCAACTCCGGCGTGTTGACGCCGATCAGGCGGACGCGGCGCCCGTCACCGAGAACAATGGTGTCCCCGTCGGTGACACGCGCAACCCGCACCGATTCGCCGTGCCCGGCGGGCGTGCAGGGATCGGCGTGCAGGGGCAATGAAAGGATAAGCCAGCACAGAAAGCAAAACGCGCCCGGGATCCGCATCCCAAGCGCGCTACGAGTCATGACGGGACGTGCGATGCCGTCAGGGCTTGGCCGCCATGGCACCGAAGCGCTTGTTGAAGCGATCGATACGGCCACCGGCATCGGCAATCTTCTGCTTGCCGGTATAGAAGGCATGACAAGCCGAACACACGTCGAGGTGAATACTCTCGCTCAGGGTAGACCCCACTTCGACAATATTGCCGCAACTGCAGGTCGCGGTCAGCTTGCCGTAGGGAGGGTGAATCTCTGCTTTCATGACTGCCTCGCGGACGTTGGTTGCGCACCGCCACCCGGCCATTCAGTGTCTCGGCCCGGGCACCGCACGCTCCGTACCTGTGGGAGCGCGCATATTATCAGAAAGCCGTCTCCATTCAAGATGCCTGTCGATTTACGTGGCCCTCAGGCCGTCCAGGCTTCGGAAAGGACCTCGGCCTGCTGCAGCACCGTCTGCACCGCCGCGTCCTGCAGGTCGGGCGGGTAGCCGTACTTGCGCAGGATGCGCTTGACCAGCACCCGCAGCCGGGCGCGCGCCGATTCGCGGTGGGCCCAATCCACCGCCACGTTTTCGCGCAAGGACACCAGCAACTCGTGGGCAATCACGCGCAGCTTGTCGTCACCCATGACTGCTACGGCGGATTCATTCTCCGCCAGCGCGTCGTAGAAGGCGATCTCCGCGTCGGACAGGCCCTGCTCCTCGCCGCGATTGCGCGCGGCACGGATGTCCCGGGCCAGCTCGATCAGTTCCTGCAGCACCTCGGCGGTGGTGATGGCGTTGGCGTGGTAGCGGGCGATGGCGTCTTGCAGCCGTTCGGTGAAGGCACGGGTCTCGACCACGTTGGTGCGGGTACGCGAGCGGATGCTGTCACCCAGCAGCTTGCGCAGCGCTTCCAGGCCCAGATTCTTCTTCTCCATCTGCTGCACTTCGAGCAGGAACTCGTCGGATAGAATGGAGATGTCCGGCGTCTGGATGCCGGCGGCGGCCAGGATATCGACGATCTCCGTCGACACCACGGCGCGGCTGACGATCTGCTGGATGGCCAGCTCGCGATCCTGGCGTGTCGCACCGGCGCGGGAAGCTGTCTTGACCAGCGCGGCGCGAATGGCCTGGAAGAAGCCGACTTCCTCGCGGATGCCGCGCGCTTCATCGGAGCTTGAAGCCAATGCAAAGGCCTTGGACAGCGCCAGCACGCCGTCGGCAAAGCGCCGCTGCGCCTGCTTCTTGCCCTCTGGCGTCTTTTCCGCCGCCGCCCATTGCTGCTGCCTGTCGAGTATCCATTCGATGGCGCCGGCCATCATCGCCAGCCGTTCGCCGGGCGTACCGCTCAAGGCCGTGCGGTAGTCGAAGCCATGGAACATATCGCGCACGATCTCGTACTTCTCCAGCAGCACCGCCACGGCCTCGCGCTCGTCGATGCCGGTCTTGTCCTGATCGGGCTTGGAGTACTGCGCGAGCGCCGATTTCAGGTTCTGGGCGATGCCGATGTAATCGACGATCAGGCCCGCCGGCTTGTCGCGGAACACGCGGTTGACGCGCGCGATGGCCTGCATCAGGCCGTGGCCGCGCATCGGCTTATCGATGTACAGGGTGTGCAGGGCGGGCGCATCGAAGCCGGTCAGCCACATGTCGCGCACGATCACCAGTTGCAGGGGGTCCTTAGGGTCACGAGCGCGCTTGGCCAGCAGATCGCGCCGGGTCTTGTTACCGATGTGCTGCTGCCACTCGGGCGGGTCGGATGCCGCGCCGGTCATCACGATCTTGATGCGGCCAGCGTTGTCATCCGAACTGTGCCAATCGGGCCGTAGCTTGATGATTTCGTCGTACAGCGCCACGCAGATGCGCCGGCTCATGCACACCACCATGGCCTTGCCATCGAGCGCCGCCACGCGATCCTCGAAGTGCTGCACCAGGTCGGCGGCCACCAGCGCCAGGCGCTTGTCGCTGCCCACCAGCGCCTCCACCGTGCTCCACTTCTGCTTGGCGCGTTCGGCGCTGGGCTCATCCTCGTCCTCCAGCAGCGCCTCGATCTCCGCATCGATGCGTGGCTTCTCGGCCTCGTCCAGTTCGATGCGCGCGAGCCGGGATTCGTAGTAGATCGGCACCGTGGCGCCATCTTCCACCGCGCGGCTGATGTCATAGATGTCGATGTAGTGGCCGAACACCGCCGGGGTGTTCACATCGGTGGCTTCGATCGGCGTGCCGGTGAAGCCGATGAAGGAGGCATTGGGCAGCGCGTCGCGCAGGTACTTGGCGAAGCCATAGGCGATCTCGCCGGTCTTGCTGGCCACCTTCGCCTTGAAGCCGTACTGGCTGCGGTGCGCCTCGTCGGCGATGACCACGACGTTGGAGCGGTCGGTCAAGACGGGCATTTGCCCGTCACCCTCACCCCCGGCCCCTCTCCCAGAGAGAGAGGGGAGTGCGGGAGAGAATTTCTGCAAGGTGGTAAAGATCACGCCGCCGGAAGCGCGGTTGAGCAGCGTGCGCAAATGCTCGCGGTCCTGCGCCTGCACCGGCGTCTGGCGCAGCAGGTCCTTGCACATGGCGAAGGTGGCAAAGAGCTGATCGTCCAGATCGTTGCGGTCGGTCAACACCACCAGCGTGGGATTGGCCATGCGCGGGTCGGCCACCAGCAGGCCGGCGTAAAAGGCCATCAGCAGGCTCTTGCCCGAACCCTGGGTGTGCCAGATCACCCCGGCCTTGTGGTCGCCGGGCGGCTGGTCCTTGACGCTGGGCAGTCCGTACTCGGCCGGGTCCTCGGCCGTTCTGGGTTGATCGGGCCGGTGGCTCGCCCGCAGTGTCGAGATCACCGCCTTCTTCACTGCGTGGAACTGGTGGTAGCCGGCGATGATCTTGATCAACCCGGATGGGCTCTCACCGAACACGGTGAAGTGACGCAGCAGGTCGAGGAAGCGCCCGGGCTCGAACACACCCTCGATCAGCGTGGCCATCTCCGACATGCCCTTGGGCTCGATGCGCGTGCCATCGGTGGTGCGCCAGGGCATGAAGCGCTCGGGGTCCGCCGACAGCGAACCGACCCGGGCCGACAGGCCGTCGGAGGTCACCAACAAGGCATTGCAGTGAAACAGCGCCGGAATCTGGTGCTTGTAAGTTTGCAGTTGGTTGAAAGCCCCGGCCAGGGTGGCGTTCTCGCCGCCGGGGGCTTTGAGTTCCACCACCGCCAGCGGCAGGCCGTTGACGAACACCACTACGTCCGGCCGACGCTTGGCCTGCCCGGCAATCACCGTGAACTGCTGCACCGCCAGCCAGTCGTTGTTGGCAGGCCGCTCGAAGTCGATCAGCCGCACCGTGCCGCCGGTAAGCACACCGCCTGCCTGTCCGGCAGGCAGGTCCTCGCCGTAGTACTCCACCGCGGCGCCGTCGGTCAGCCTGTCTCTTATACACATCTGACGCTGCCGACGAATAGAGA
>CAJXRS010000084.1 GCA_913060555.1 uncultured Gammaproteobacteria bacterium
AATAGATTTCGGCCTTGTCCTTTTTCGCCCGCGAAACCAGTGCTGGATAGGTCTCGCGCTGCCATCGCTCGACCGCTTCCGGATCACGTTGATACGCCCGTTGCAGCGGCTTCTGCGACGTCAGGTTGAGCTCGGCCAGCAGGCTGCCCACCGAGGTGACGCTCAACCGAACGTCGAATTTCTTCAGAATCAGTTCGCGCACTATCGCACGCGTCCACAAACCAAAATCAAACCCATATTGCAGCGGATTCTTGCCATTGATCCAGCGAAACACCTGGCGCTTCTGGCTCATGGTCAGTTTGGAAGGGCGGCCCGTGCCTTTACGTGCGGCCAGCGCACGTTTGCCGCGACCTCGTCCTCGTGCCTTGGCCAGCCACTTGTAGGCCGTGGTGCGGCACAGGCCGTAGCTCGCCATCACGCTCGCGACGTCTTCTCCCTCGTGGATGCGTTCTACCGCCATCAGACGGATCGCTTCCTGGGTCTTTCGATCGTGTGTGCGGCCGTCTCGTTGCATGATAGATTGGAGCTCATCCGTCGCCACGGAGCTCCCTGATTGTAGCCTATATTTCTGACTTGTGAGTAAAGTCCGTCCGTGCCGGGCGCGGGGAGCTTCGGCGCCGATAGCACCCGGACCGTATTGGGCAGGTTGGCCCGGATCACCCGGACCAGAATGTGCAGGGCGGCCGGGCGCGGGAAGCCGCTGCGAAATACCAGATCGATGCGGCGCCGGGCCCGGGCGATGCGGAGCGGGCGGGTGACCACACCGGTGTCCGTGGTCCAGGGGCCGCGCAGCGCCAGTGCCGGCACCAGGGTTGCGCCCAGCCCCGCGCCCACCAGGTGGAGCAGGGTTTCCAGGCTGGCCGCGCGCAGGTCCGACATGGCGGTTTCGCGGCGATCGTCCACTCCGCATACCGCCATCGCCTGGCGCGCCAGGCAGTGGTCGTCGGCCAGAAACAGCAATTCGACCTCATCGAGATCGCGGCGGCGAATCTCGTCGCGCAGGTACAGGCGGTGGTCGCGGGGGAAGGCGAGCCAGAAGGGTTCCTCGAACAGCGGCCAGGTGGTCAGCCCGGGTTCCGCGGCCGCTGTCGCCAACAGCAATGCGTCCAGTTCGCCGGCGTGCAGACGGTGCAGCAGGGCTTCGGTGACCTGTTCGCTGGGAATCAGGCGCAACTTCGGGGCGGCGGCGCGCAGTGGCGCCAGCAGCAGTGGAATCAGATAGGGACTGAGGGTGGGAATCGCGCCCAGGCGCAGTGGTCCGGCGAGCGGGTCCCGTTGGGCGCGGGCGAGTTCGCCGATCGCTCCGGTGTGGTCGAGCGCGGCTCTGGCGTGGGCCAGGATTTCGGTGCCCAGCGGGGTGACCTCGAGTCGCGGGCCGCGCTCGAACACCGCGACGCCCAGTTCCGCCTCCAGCTTGCGGACCTGGGCGCTCAGGGTGGGCTGACTGACATGGCACTGCGCCGCCGCACGGCCGAAGTGGCGCGTCTCCGCCAGCGCGAGCATGTACCTGAGTGTCTGTAGATTCATGGCGGTACGCGACTCCGGAGGGGGACGTATTTTCATAGATAAAAACTATCGCGTCGATAGAAAAAAACGTCTTTATCTATGATTGGGGATGCTTTAGCTTGGTGATGGTCAAAACCCGATGCCGGGCCGCGGTTGCTGGCCTGAGTCACCCCAGACTGGGGCCTGTGGCCCCGAGAGGAGATGGAGATGCGCGAACGAAACGAACCCTCAGCCGGCCGCTGCCCCGTGCTGCACGGCGGTGCCACCGAAAGCGGCATGGCGAACACCGCCTGGTGGCCCAAGGCCCTGAACCTGGACATTCTCCACCAGCACGACCGCAAGACCGATCCCCTGGGACCGGGCTTCAACTATCGCGAGGAAGTGAAAAAGCTCGACGTCGCCGCGCTCAAGAAAGATCTGACCGCGCTGCTGACCGACAGCCAGGAGTGGTGGCCGGCGGACTGGGGCCACTACGGCGGATTGATGATCCGCATGGCCTGGCATGCCGCCGGCTCCTATCGTCTCGCCGACGGCCGCGGTGGCGCCGGCACCGGCAACCAGCGCTTTGCACCGCTGAATTCCTGGCCGGACAACGCCAACCTCGACAAGGCGCGCCGGCTGCTGTGGCCGATCAAGAAAAGCTACGGCAACCAGATCAGCTGGGCCGACCTGATCATCCTCGCCGGCAATGTCGCCTACGAGTCCATGGGTCTGCAGACCTTTGGCTTTGCCTTTGGCCGCGAGGATATCTGGCACCCGGAAAAAGATATCTACTGGGGCGCGGAACGGGAGTGGCTGGGCAAGGACCGCTACGCGGATGCCAGCGATGAGGCCTCACTCGAGAACCCGCTGGCCGCGGTGCAGATGGGGTTGATCTATGTCAATCCGGAGGGCGTCGACGGCAAGCCGGATCCACTGAAGACTGCGGAGGCGGTGCGCGTCACCTTTGCCCGTATGGCGATGAACGACGAGGAGACAGTGGCACTGACCGCTGGCGGTCACACCGTGGGCAAGTGCCACGGCAATGGCGATGCCACCCTCCTGGGGCCGGAGCCGGAGGGCGCCGAGCCCGAGGATCAGGGCCTGGGCTGGCTGAACAAGACCGGCCGCGGCGTCGGCCGGGATGCCGTGACCAGTGGCCTGGAGGGTGCCTGGACTTCTGATCCGACGCGCTTCGACATGGGCTATTTCGACATGCTGCTGGATCACGAGTGGGAAATCCGCACGAGCCCTGCGGGTGCCCGCCAGTGGCAGCCGGTGAACATCAGGGAAGAAGACAAGCCGGTCGATGTCGAAGACCCGTCGATCCGCCACAGCCCCATGATGACCGACGCCGACATGGCGATGAAAATGGACCCGGTCTACCGCGAGATCATGGAGCGCTTCCGCAAGGATCCGGAGTATTTCAAGGACACCTTTGCCCGTGCCTGGTTCAAGCTCACCCACCGCGACATGGGCCCCAAGGCGCGCTACATCGGCCCCGAGGTGCCGGCCGAGGACCTGATCTGGCAGGATCCGGTGCCCGCGGGACCGACCGACTACGACGTCGCCGCGCTCAAGGCGAAGATCTCCGCCAGCGGGCTGTCCGTCGGCGAGATGGTCGCTACTGCCTGGGACAGCGCGCGCACTTTCCGGGGTTCCGACATGCGCGGTGGCGCCAATGGTGCGCGCCTCCGCCTGGCGCCACAGAAGGATTGGGCCGGCAACGAACCCGAGCGTCTGGCGCGGGTGCTGGGCGTGCTCGAACCCATCGCCGCCGCCACCGGGGCGAGTATCGCCGACGTCATCGTGCTGGCCGGCAACATGGGTGTCGAGGAAGCGGCCAGGGCTGCGGGCCACGACATCCAGGTGCCCTTCGCCCCCGGCCGCGGCGACGCCACCGAGGCGATGACGGACGCCGAGTCCTTCGAGTCCCTGGAGCCGCTCGCCGACGGCTTCCGCAACTGGCTGAAACAGGACTATGCCGTGCAGCCCGAGGAACTGCTGCTCGACCGCGCCCAGCTGCTGGGCCTGACCGCGCCGGAAATGACCGTGCTCATCGGCGGCCTGCGGGTGCTGGGCGCCAACCACGGCGGCAGCCGGGATGGCGTGTTTACCGACCGCGTCGGCGTGCTGACCAACGATTTCTTCGTCAATCTCACCGACATGGCCTGGACCTGGACGCCCAGGGACCGGAATTCGTACGAGCTCCGGGAACGCGGGACTGGCGCCATCAAATGGACGGCGACGCGCGTCGATCTGGTATTCGGGTCCAACTCCGTGCTGCGGGCTTACGCCGAGTGCTACGCCCAGGATGACAACCAGGAGAAGTTCGTGAAGGACTTTGTGGGTGCATGGACGAAAGTGATGAACGCCGACCGCTTCGACTTGGCTGGATGATAGGGTGGCAGATCCGCAGCGGGGCTCGGAGAGCCGGCCGGGGAGGCTTGGGGAACCAAGCTCCTCGCCGGCTGTCTCCCCCCAAACAAGGTGGATTCCAGGGTTTTCCTGGCGCAGCCTGTGCCCGGCAAGCCCACATCCACACTGACAGATGGACCAGGAGGAACCTATGGCAGCAGCTAGCGGCTCCCTGCACGAATCCGCGGAGGATCTCGGGCCCGAGGTGATCGACCGGCATCGGGCGATCATGTCGCTGATGGAGGAGCTGGAAGCGGTGGACTGGTACGACCAGCGCGTCCAGGCGACCCAAGACAAAGAACTGCGCGCCCTTCTGGCGCACAATCGCGATGAGGAGAAGGAGCACGCCTGCATGATGATCGAGTGGCTGCGGCGCAGGGACCCGGGGTTCCGCGAGCAACTGCGGACCTACCTGTTCTGCGAGGGTGACATTCTCGATGCCGAAGAGGCGGTTACCGAGGACGGCGGCCCAGCGCCAGCGGTGGGCAACGACGGCTCGCTGGGCATCGGCAGCCTGAAGCCGGGGGTGGCGCCATGAATGATCTGTGCCGCCATCTGGCGCCCATCACCGCGGAAGCCTGGGCGGCCATCGACGACGAGGCGCGGGATGCCCTGCGCCTGACCCTGGCCAGCCGCAAGGTCGCCGATTTCCTGGGCCCGCTGGGCTGGGAAGCCTCCGCCGTCGGTCTGGGGCGCACCGCCCCCTTGCAGGCCGCGCCCGGGCAGGGCGTATCTGCCGCGCTGCGCCAGGTACAGCCACTGGTGGAGTTGGGGGTGCCCTTCGCGCTGGCGCGTGCCGAGCTGGAAGCGGTGGCGCGGGGCGCCCGGGATCCGGATCTGCAGCCGGTCAGGGACGCCGCCCGGGCGATTGCCCTGGCCGAGGACCGCGTCGTCTTCTCGGGCTATGCGGAAGCCGGGATCACGGGCATCTGTCAGGCAGCGGCCGCTGCCGCGCTCACCATCACCGAAGACTACGAACGGTATCCGGGCGTCGTCGCCCGGGCGCTGGCGCAACTGCGCGAGCAGGGAGTGCAGGGACCCTACGCGATCGCTCTGGGCCCGCGTTGTTACACCGGGCTGACGCGCACGACGACGGATGCGGGCTTCCCCGTCATCCAGCATGTCGAACGCCTGCTCGACGGCCCGGTGATCTGGGCGCCGGGCGTGGACGGCGCCGTGGTGCTCAGCCTGCGTGGGGGTGACTTCGAACTGACCGTCGGCCGCGACCTGTCGGTGGGCTATCGCGGGCATACCGCGAGTACCGTCGAGTTCTATATCGAGGAGAGCCTGACCTTCCGGATGCTTGCCGAAGAGGCCGCCGTGCCCCTGGTTTACGGCGCCGCGCCGGCAGGCTCCTGATCGCGCGAGACCTCTGAGAGGAGCCGCACGCCGTGCAGATCCAGCATTTTTTCGATGCACAGACCTCGACCCTGTCCTATGTGGTGCACGCCGGCGGCGACGCCGTGGTGATCGATCCAGTGCGCGACTACGACCCCAAGAACGGCCGCACCGGCTGGGCATCGGCCGAGCAGATCGCCGCCTACATCGACCGCGAAGGGCTGCGCGTGCACTATGTGATCGATACCCATGCCCACGCCGATCATCTCACCGGCATGCCCTTGTTCAGGGAACGCTATGGTGCCCGTACCCTGACGGGTGCGCGGATGGGTGAGATTCAGCGGGTATTCCGCGATATCTACAACCTGGGTGCGGACTTTCCGGTGGACGCCCGCCAGTTCGACGTGCTGGTCGACGAGGGTGACTGCCTGGCGTTCGGCGCACTCACGGTGGAGGCCATGCACACCCCGGGGCACACACCGGCGCACATGTCCTGGAAGATCGGCGATGCGGTGTTCGTCGGCGATACCCTGTTCATGCCCGACTACGGATCGGCCCGCTGCGACTTTCCCGGCGGCTCCGCCGAGCAGCTCTACGACTCCATCCAGCGCATCTATGCCATGCCCGACGACACCCGGCTGTTCCTGTGTCACGACTACCGTCCCGGCGGGCGGCCGCTGGCGTTCGAGACCACGGTCGGCGAGCAGAAGCGCAGCAACGTGCAGATCAATGCGCGCACCACCAAGGCGGAATACGTGGCCTTCCGCAAGGAGAAGGACGCCACGCTGCCGGCGCCGGTGCTGATCCTGCCTGCGCTACAGGTCAATATCCGCGCCGGTGATCTGCCGCCGCCCGAGGACAATGGCGTGTCCTACCTGAAGATTCCCCTGAACCTGCTCGGCCAGCGTTCGTCCTAGCGGACCCGGGCCGGGTCGAGGTTACAATGGATGGGATGACGCGTCCCGGAAAACGGTCGGCTCGCTTCCGGCGCCTGGTGGCGCCGGTGCTCTGTGCGTTGGCAGCGACGGGCTGCCTGGTGACCCCGGTGCCCGAAGACGCCCGCTTCGAGCAGCTGGGCGGGGCGGACATCGAGGCCCAGGCCGTCAACCGTTTTCACCTCGCCGCAGACACCCAGGTGGTGGGGCGGCTGCAGTACACCCGCGTCCGCGGGCAGGAGACCCTGCTCGACATCGCCCGGGCCTATGATCTTGGTTACGACGACATCGTCGCCGCCAATCCGGGGGTGGACCCCTGGACCCCGGTGCCCGGCGAGCGGGTGTTGCTGCCACTCGCCCATGTCCTGCCCGACGCGCCGCGCGAGGGCATCGTCATCAACCTCGCCGCGCGCCGCCTGTTCCTCTATCCGCCGGCGGAGGGCGGCGCGGCGGAAGTGATCACCCATCCCATCGGCATCGGCCGCGACGGCTGGTCCACGCCCCTGGGCGTCACCCGGATCACCGAGAAGCGCGCCGCCCCGGCGTGGACGGTGCCGGCCTCGATCCGCCGCGAACACGCCGCCCGGGGCGATCCATTGCCCGCGGTGGTGCCGCCCGGGCCCGACAATCCGCTGGGCTCCCACGCGCTGCGCCTGGGCTGGCCGAGTTACCTGATCCATGGCACCAACAAGCCGGCCGGCATCGGCATGCGGGTGAGCCATGGCTGTATCCAGCTCTACCCGGAGGACATCGCGCCGCTGTTCGAGGCGGTGCCGGAAGGCACCCAGGTGCGGGTCGTGGATCAGCCCTACCTGGCCGGCTTTGGCCCGGATGGTTTGGTCCTGGAGGCCCATGTGCCGGCGAGCGAACGTGGCGCCGGGGCGCTGGCGCGGGACGCCATCGAGCGCGCCCTGCGCGGCCGCGAGCCGGGTGCGGTGCCGCAGGTCGATTGGGAGCTGGTGCGCGAGCAGGTCGAGATGCGGCGCGGCTACCCACTGCCCATAGGCGCGGAAGGCCGTGCCCGGGATGGCTATCTGGCCGGGCTGCCGGAGGCGCCGCGGCTGCCGCTGCCGGAGTGGTCGGTCAGTGCCGAAGGCGACTGGTTCGTGGATCTCGGATCCTTCGCGTACGAACATGCGGCGCGGCGCCTGGTGGCCATGCTGCGCTTTCAGGGGCCCCCGATTCCGGCGTTGCGGCGCGCTCGCGGGGACGTTTTCCAGGTGCTTGCTGGACCCTGGCCGACGCGCGAGGAGGCCGCGGCTGCGGCGCGACGCATCGCCCGCGACCTCGAGGCGCGGGGACAGGTGGTGCAGCTGGCCGAGACGCTGTCCAGCGCCCGGCTTTGAAGGCTGGCAGAGATCCGTTTACAGCGGTCCGCGCCTGCTCTAGCATTCGCCGCGCGTTCCTGCCGTATCCTGGAGCATCTTCTCCATGTCCACCGAACCCAACCTCCGCCTGGGCCCCCTGCCGTCGCTGATTTTTTCCTCACGGTGGCTGCAATTACCTTTGTATCTCGGCCTGATCGCCGCCCAGGGCGTCTATGTGATCCTGTTCATCAAGGAGCTCTGGCACCTGGTCTACGGCGCCATGGCGCTCAACGAGCAGCAGGTCATGTTGATCGTGCTGGCGTTGATCGACGTGGTGATGATCTCCAACCTGCTGGTGATGGTGATCGTCGGTGGCTACGAGACCTTCGTCTCCCGGCTGGGCCTGGAGGGCCATCCGGACCAGCCGGAGTGGCTGTCGCACGTCAACGCCTCGGTGCTCAAGGTGAAGCTGGCGATGGCTATCATCGGCATTTCCTCGATCCACCTGCTCAAGACTTTCATCGAGGCCGGATCCCTGGGCGCCCTGCCGCTGTGTTCGGTCGCCGAGCCCGGCACCCGCTGTACCAACACCACCGAGGCGGGAGTGATGTGGCAGACCATCATTCACATGGCCTTCATCGTGTCGGCACTGGGCATCGCCTGGACCGACAGGGTGATGCAGGCGAGCATGGCGCGGCTGCGGCACCCGGCCCCGGGGCACTGAAGCCCGGGTGACAGCGGAGTACAACGGCAGTGAGAGGCGCAGGGGGCGCGCCGGCGTGCGAGTGTTCAGGCCATGGTGGCGAGACTGCGCCGGAAGCGCGCCAGCGCCAGCGCGAACAGCACCGAGCCGATGGCGGCGATGGCGAGGAATTGCGGCCACAGGATGCCGAATCCGGCGTCGCGGTAGAGAATCCCCTGGGCGAGCATCACGAAGTGGGTGTTGGGCGCGGCGAGCATCACCAACTGGGCGAGCTCCGGCATGCTCTCGCGCGGCGTGGAGCCACCGGAGAGCATCTGCAGCGGCAGCAGCACCAGGATCATCAATAGCCCGAATTGAGGCATCGAGCGCGCGAGCGTGCCCAGAAAAATGCCCATGGAAGTGGTGGCGAACAGATGCAACGCCGCGCCGGCCAGGAACAGCGCGAGCGAGCCCTCGATCGGCACCTCGAGCCAGCCCTGTACCACCACCGCCAGGGCCAGGGCGGTGGCGACCAGCACGACCAGCCCCATGGCCCACACCTTGCTCGCCATGATCTCCAGGGGAGTGACCGGCATGACCAGCAGGTGCTCGACCGTGCCGTGCTCGCGCTCGCGGATCAGCGCCGCGCCGGTGAGCACGATGGAGAGCATGGTCACGTTGTTGATGACCTCCATGATGGCGCCGAACCAGGATTTTTCGAGCTGCGGATTGAAGCGCGCCCGCAGCGCCAGATCGACCGGGAGCTCCGGCACCTCGCGATAGCGCTGCGCGAAGGCGCGCACCTCGCCGTTCACGATGGTCTGGATATAGCCGCTGCCGGCGAAGGCCTGACTCATGCGCGTGGCGTCCACATTGAGCTGGATCGTCGGCCGGCGCCCGGCCAGTAGATCGCGCTGGAAATCGGGTGGGATGTCGAGGGCGAAAGTGTCGAGGCCGGCGTCCAGGCGCGCGTCCATCTCGGCCTGGCCGATGAGATGGGGCGGCAGGAAGTAGGGGGGGTAGAAGGCGCTGACGATGCGCCAGGACAGCGGCGAGCGGTCCTCGTCGACGATGGCGATCGGCGCCTTGTTGAGGGTCTGCGGCATGGCCGTGGCCGCGGCGTAGACGCCGATACTGAAGGCGTAGACGATCAGCAGCAGCATGATCGGGTCGCGGGCCAGGCTGCGCAGCTCCTTGACACCGAGATGGAAGATATTGGCAGGACGCATGGTCTAGGGATGGCCTGAAAAACGTAGCGAGCGGGTGGATGGCGCCGGCCGCCGGAGCGCAGAAAGCGCAGTGTATGTGCCAATAGATGAGCATTTCGAGCACCGCCGGACCCTGCCAGGGAAACGCTGAAAAATGCCTTCCGTGGCATTTTTCAGCTCGCCACGGCGCGGTACACGCCCGCGCCGGGCTCCGTGAATCAAGCACTTCGTGCTCGATTCACGCCGGGGCATCCTGCCCCGGACGGGAAGCGCCGGACAAAGCGCTTCCCCAGCCGCACGCGCAGTAGTTTTGCAGACCATCCCTCTAGCGCTCCTGCTTCTTGAGCAACACGGCGGCGAGGCCGAGCAGCAGGGGCCCCGCCAGCGCCAGGGGCACGAAGGCGGCATGCAGGTCGGAGAAGTTGAGGGCCTTTGAGAAGGTGCCGCGGACGATGGTCAGGAAATGGGTGGTCGGATAGACCTCGCCGATCAGCCGGCCTATCCCTTCCAGGGACGACACCGGGTCGATCATGCCGGAGAAGCTCACCGCCGGCAGGATACTGAGCACCGCGGTGCCGAAGATCGCCGCGATCTGGCTGCGCATGAAGCTGGAAATCAGCAAACCGACGGCGGTGGCGGCTCCCACGTAGAGCAGCGCCCCGGCCGCCAGCGTCAGGAAGCTGCCCTCGAGCGGCACCCGGAAGACGGCCACCGCCAGCAGCGTGAGCAGCAGAAAGCTCAGAAACGACAGCGCCAGATAGGGCAGTTGCTTGCCGAGCAGGAATTCGAGGCGCGTGGTGGGCGTCACATAGAAATTGGTGATCGAACCCAGCTCCTTCTCGCGCACCACGCTGAGCGCCGCGAGCATGGCCGGAATCATCATCAGCAACAGCGGGATCATCGCCGGCACCATGGCCACCAGGCTCTTGACGTCCGGGTTGTAGCGGAAGCGGGTTTCGATGTTGATCAGGCCGGTCAGGAGGTCGCCGTAACCGGCCTCGCGTGCCTTGGTGGCCAGCCAGTGGGCATGCATGCCCTGCACATAGCCGCGCACGGTCTCGGCGCGGGTCGGCATGGCGCCGTCGATCCAGGCGCCGATCGCCACCGGTTGGCCGCGGGCGAGGTCGCGCGCGAAGCCGGAGGGGATCTCGATCGTCAGGCTCAGCTCGCCCGAGCGCATGCGCCGGTCGAGTTCGGCGTAGTCGGCGATGGGCGCCCGCTCGATGAAGTACCGCGAGCCGGCCAGGTTGAGGGTGTAGTCGCGGCTGACCGTGGTCTGGTCGCGGTCGAGCACGGCGAAGCTGAGATCCTCGACGTCCAGACTGATGCCGTAGCCCATCACCAACATCAGGATGGCGCTGCCCACCAGCGCCAGCGTCAGGCGGATCGGGTCGCGCAGCAGTTCGAGCGTCTCGCGCCGGGCATGGCTGGCCATGCGCCGCGGGTCGAACAGGCGCCGCCAGCCGCGCGGCTGGGCACGGTGGGCCGGCGCCCCGCTGGCGAGGGGCGCCGCCTCCGGTGGCGGAGCGTCATTTCGCGTTTCCGCCGCAGCCTGTTCCAGGTAATGAATGAAGGCCGCTTCCAGATTCTCCACGCCCAGCTGTTCGACCAGCGCCGCCGGCGCGTCGGTGACCAGCACCCGGCCGGCGTGCATCAGTGAGATGCGGTCGCAGCGCTCGGCCTCGTTCATGAAGTGGGTGGAGATGAAGATGGTCACCCCGTCGCGGCGCGACAGCTCGACCAGCATGCGCCAGAAGGCGTCGCGCGCCACCGGGTCGACACCCGAGGTGGGTTCGTCGAGGATCAGCATCTCGGGCTTGTGGATCTGTCTCTTATACACATCTGACGCTGCCGACGAATAGAGAGGGGTAGATCTCG
>CAJXRS010000085.1 GCA_913060555.1 uncultured Gammaproteobacteria bacterium
ATTTTACGCTGCTGCGCCGCATTCGCGTGGGCGACGTGGTCCGGGTGCCGCTGCGCCTGCCCCACGCCTTGCAGCACGGGGTGCGGACCGTCGAGTTCCAGACGCCGGTCTACGAGCGGCGTATCCTGTCTTTTGCCCAGAAAGTGTTGACCCAGGACCATTGGGATACCGAGCTGGCGGTGGCGCGAATGCACCTCGCACCACCGCCGGAACCCGCGCTTCCCGTTGTGCGGGAGCAGCCCGGAGTGACGCGGGAGCGGATCGTCGAGTTCGATGATTTCCGGGTGGACCGTGTCGCCCTGGATCCCGGCACCGACTGGGAGCTTGCGCTGGGCGGCCGCTATGCGCTGGTGATGAGCCTCGGCGGTGATCCGCAGGTGGCCGGACAACAGCTCGGCGAGGAGCGGGCCATGCTCCTGCCCGCGGCCGCCAGCCGGATAGAACTGCGTGCCGGTAGCGCTCCGGCGCTGTTGTTGATTGCCCGCCCGCGCGATGACTAGTGGGCCACGCGGCCCACTAGCGCGTCGGCTTTCGGTTGAGCGTAGCCGGCGGCTGTGGGAAGATGCGCGGCCTTTTTGCCGGCCATCACCGTTAGCGGGACGCCGGACATCGCCGGTATCATCGGGGGTATGAGCGCGAAAGTGGCGAAAGTGGCGGAACTGGTAGACGCGCTGGATTTAGGTTCCAGTGGGGCAACCCGTGAGAGTTCGAGTCTCTCCTTTCGCACCAGATCCGGATCGGCAGTCCCGCCTGGATCGGGCGCCGGCCTTGATTGAGAATGCCCGCGATCCATGGCAATCTTGCGCGCCCCTTGAGACCGGTGGCCACGGCGCCGAGCTTGCCCGACGGCGCATGAGCGCGCCCGGGGGGCCAAGCGGCACTTTCATTCATTCATTTGCACCGGTTCGGCCGGGCCGCCGACAACCCAGATTCGATAGAGGATAGAGCATGCAGGTTTCCATCGAGACGACTTCCGGACTCGAACGTCGACTGACTGTCGAAGTGCCTGCCGCGGAGGTCGAGGACGCCGTCAGCGAGCGCATCGAAAAGGCGGCCAAGACTGTGCGCCTGAATGGCTTCCGCCCGGGCCGGGTGCCCGTGAGGGTGGTACGTCAGCGCTTCGGCAGTGCCATTCGCCAGGAGGTCATCGGAGAGACCCTCAGCCGCACCTTTCAGGACGCGGTTTCCCGCGAGGGCGTCCGTCCCGCGGGGCCGCCCAGGATTGACCCGATGCGCGACGAGCCGGGCGAGGATCTGGCGTATACGGCGGTGTTCGAGGTCTACCCGGAAGTCCGGCTCGCTGATCTGGCCGCGCTGGAAATCGTCAAACCCGTGGCCAGCGTCAGCGATGCCGACGTCGACGCGATGATCGAGCGCCTGAGGGAGCAGCGCGCCAGCTGGGACGAGGTCGAGCGCCCTGCGGCCCTGGGCGATCGTGCCCGAATCGATTACCGGGGCACTCGCGGCGGCGAAGTGGTCGAGGGCGGCAGTGCCGAGGGAGCGGAGCTGGTACTCGGCTCCGGGCGCATGATACCGGGCTTCGAGGACGCCGTGGTGGGCATGAGCGCAGGAGACAGCAAGACCGTCACTCTGACCTTTCCCGAGGACTATCAGGAGGAGTCCCTGCGCGGCGCCGAAGTCGAATTCGAGATCACGCTCCAAGCCGTCGAGGAGAAACACCTGCCGGAGGTCGACGCCGAGTTTCTCAAGGCGTTCGGTATCGAGGACGGCAACATGGAAGGTTTTCGCAGCGAAGTACAGCGCAATATGGAGCGTGAGCTCAATACCGCCTTGCGCAGCAAATTGAAGAACCGCACCCTGGAACAGTTGCTCGCCAGTCACGAGGTCGAATTGCCTCAGGCGCTGGTGGCTGAAGAAACCAAGGTAGTGCGCCGCCAGATGGTCGCCCAGTTCGGTGGCGGAGCGAGTTTCGACGAGAGCATGCTGCCCGACGATCTGTTCGCTGATCAGGCGCGCCGGCGCGTAAAGCTTGGGCTGATCGTCGCCGAAATCGTCAAATCCGCCGAGATTCGCGTGGACGAGGCCAGGGTCCGCGAGCGGCTGACAGAGATTGCCGCCGGTTATGAAGACCCGGAGCAGGTGATGCGCTACTACCTGTCCAACGAAGAGGCCCTCAATGCCTTGCAGGGCTCCGTGATGGAAGACCAGGTGGTCGACCATTTGCTCGCCGGGGCCAAGGTCGTCGAGGAGCCGCTGGGCTACGAGGCGGCGCTCAAACCGGATCCGGCGCCCGCGGACGAGGACGAGGACGATTGAGTCCCCGCCGGGACCGGACCCCTTGCCCGATGGCGTATCGGGGTTACAATCCATTTTCTTCATAGCCCGTCAGGATTCCAATCTCCATGCAAGACAGTTTCGGCACCCGAACACCAGTCACCGGCGCCGGCGGGTTAGTGCCGATCGTCATCGAGCAGACCGCCCGCGGCGAGCGGTCCTTCGACATCTATTCGCGGCTCCTCAAGGAAAGGATCATCTTCGTGGTCGGCCCGATCGAGGACTACACCGCCAATCTGATCGTGGCGCAGCTGCTGTTCCTGGAAGCCGAGAACCCGGAAAAGGACATCCATCTCTATATCAACTCCCCCGGCGGTTCGGTGACCGCCGGGCTGTCCATCTACGACACCATGCAATTCGTGCATCCCGACGTCAGCACCATGTGTATCGGTCAAGCGGCCAGCATGGGCGCCTTTCTGCTCGCCGCGGGCGCGGCGGGCAAGCGTTATTCGCTGCCCAACTCCCGCTGCATGATTCACCAGCCGAGCGGTGGTGCTCAGGGGCAGGCCTCTGATATCCACATCCACGCCCAGGAAATTCTCAAGATCCGCCAGCAGCTGAATGAATTGCTGGCTCGGCACACCGGGCAGCCGGTGGAGCAGATCGCGCTGGATACGGAGCGAGACCGCTTCCTCAGTGCGGATGAGGCCCGCGAATACGGCCTGATAGACCAGGTGACGACCGCCCGACGCTGAGTGTTCTTTACCCTCTGCCGGTTTGGTGATAACGTCCCACGCCATGCTAATCGATAGATTGAGATGGGGGTGCACCCGTGACGGCCAAGGGTGACGATAGCGGAAAGCTGCTGTATTGCTCCTTTTGCGGCAAGAGCCAGCACGAGGTGCGCAAGCTGATTGCCGGGCCCTCGGTATTCATCTGCGATGAATGCGTAGACCTCTGCAACGACATCATTTCCGAAGAAATTCAGGATGATGCCGCGGGGAGTGGCGGCGAACGTCTGCCGACCCCCAAAGAGATCAACGATATTCTCGATCAGTACGTGATCGGGCAGACCCGAGCCAAGAAGATTCTGGCCGTGGCCGTATACAACCACTACAAGCGCCTGGAGATGGGCGGCCGCAAGGTGCGCCACGACATCGAACTCGGCAAGAGCAATATTCTGCTGATCGGCCCCACCGGCAGCGGCAAGACCCTGCTTGCGGAAACCCTCGCGCGGCTGTTGAACGTGCCCTTTACCATTGCCGACGCTACCACGCTGACCGAGGCCGGCTACGTCGGCGAGGACGTGGAAAACATCATCCAGAAACTGCTGCAGAAGAGCGATTACGACGTCGAAAAGGCGCAGCGTGGTATCGTCTACATCGACGAGATCGACAAGGTCTCGCGAAAATCGGACAACCCTTCGATCACCCGGGATGTGTCCGGGGAAGGCGTGCAGCAGGCGCTCCTCAAGCTGATCGAGGGCACCGTGGCCTCGGTGCCTCCGCAAGGAGGCCGCAAGCATCCCCAACAGGAGTTTTTGCAGGTAAATACCGGCAATATCCTGTTCATCTGCGGCGGTGCCTTCTCGGGGCTTGAAAAAATCATCCAGCAGCGTTCGGAAAAGGGTGGGATCGGCTTCGGCGCGACAGTACGCAGCAGCAACGACAAGCGCAATATCGGCGAGCTGCTCGCCGCGGTGCAGCCCGATGACCTGGTGCGTTTCGGGCTGATTCCCGAGTTTGTCGGCCGGATGCCGGTAGCTGCGACCCTGGATGAACTCGACAAGGGCGCACTCATCAATATCTTGGTGGAGCCCAAGAACTCCCTGGTCAAGCAATACGGCCTGTTGTTCGAGATGGAAGGCGTTGACCTGGACATCCGCCGCGACGCGCTCGAAGAGATCGCCGAGCGTGCGCTGGAGCACAAGACCGGCGCTCGCGGCCTGCGGTCGATTCTCGAGGGCGTCCTGCTCGACACCATGTACGACCTGCCTTCTGCCGCCGATGTGCAGAAGGTGGTGATCGATGGGGCAGTGATCCGTGGCGAATCGCAGCCCCTGCTGGTCTACGAGAACAGCGACAGCCCCAAGGCGGCCAGTGACGAAGGCTGACACCGGGCACCTTCCGCCCGGTCGGGGCGCTGCCCCGGCACCGAGATGCGTTCGAACAAAGGGGCTTTCGGGTCCCTTTTTATTGCCCGCCCCGGCAACGCTTGCACCGGATCTCGACAGCGGCTTGTGATTGCCGCGTCCACCCCCATATAACAAACTGACCCCCTTCCACTAAGGCCCGCGGAGCCCAGTGCCATGACTCAGCGAAATTCTCCGGACACCGGCGCCCTACGCCTGCCGATGCTGCCCCTCAGGGATGTGGTGGTCTACCCGCACCAGGTCGTACCTCTGTTCGTCGGCCGCGAAAAATCCATTCTCGCGCTGGATGCGGTCATGTCCCTGCACAAGCAGATCGTTCTGATCGCCCAGAAGGATGCGGCTATCGATGAACCGGTGGCCACGGATCTCTACCAAACCGGAACCCTGGCGACCGTGTTGCAAATGCTCAAATTGCCCGATGGCACCGTCAAGGTTTTGGTGGAAGGCAACCATCGGGTGCGTATCGACCGGGTAGATCAGTCCGAGGATTTTCCATCGGCCGAGTATCAGGCCGTCGAGAGTGTGGCAAACGAGCCCTCCGCGGCCGAATTGAGTGCCCTGCAACGCACCTTGAATGTGCAGTTCGAGCAGTACGTCAGCGCTGGCAAGAAGGTGCCGGCGGAAGTCGTGACCATGGTGGCGGGCATCGAGGAAGCCGATCGTCTGGTCGACGCCATCGCCACGCACATGTCGCTCTCGCTCGAGCAGAAACAGGAAGTGCTGGAAATTTTCGATGTGCGCGAGCGCATGGACCATGTGCTGCGTCTGATCGAGGCTGAGCTCGAAGCCC
Source organism: uncultured Gammaproteobacteria bacterium (assembly GCA_913060555.1). Lineage (GTDB taxonomy): Bacteria > Pseudomonadota > Gammaproteobacteria > Pseudomonadales > Porticoccaceae > JAGPUQ01. The sequence continues at coordinate 5,178 of CAJXRS010000085.1, forward strand.
TCAAGCTGGAGCAACGCATCCGCGGCCGCGTCAAGAAGCAGATGGAGAAAAGCCAGCGCGAGTATTACCTCAATGAACAGATGAAAGCGATTCAAAAGGAGCTCGGCGAGGGCGAGGACGGCCCCAACGAGATTCAGCAGCTCGAGAAGCGGATCGGTGAATCCGGGATGCCCAAGGCGGCCCTGGAGAAGGTCAATACCGAACTCGGCAAACTCAAGATGATGTCACCGATGTCGGCGGAAGCGTCGGTTCTGCGCAGCTATATCGACTGGATGGTCAGTGTGCCCTGGCGCCAGCGCTCCAAGATCAAACATGATCTCGCGCGCGCGGAGCGCATCCTCAACGAAGACCATTACGGGCTGGAGGAGGTCAAGGAACGCATCATCGAGTTTCTCGCCGTTCAGAAACGAGTGAAGAAGCTCAAGGGACCGGTACTGTGCCTGGTGGGACCGCCGGGTGTGGGCAAGACCTCCCTGGGGGAGTCGATCGCCCGGGCGACCGGCCGCAAATTTGCGCGCATGTCTTTGGGTGGGGTCCGCGACGAGGCCGAGATTCGAGGTCACCGGCGTACCTACATTGGCTCTCTGCCCGGCAAACTGTTGCAGAAGATCTCCAAAGTGGGGGTGCGCAATCCGCTGTTCCTGCTGGATGAAGTGGACAAGATCGGCATGGACCACCGTGGCGATCCCGCCTCGGCGCTGCTCGAAGTCCTGGACCCAGAACAGAACCATACCTTCAATGATCACTACCTCGAGGTGGACTATGACCTTTCGGAGGTGCTGTTCATCTGCACCTCGAACTCCCTCAATATTCCCGCGCCCCTGCTCGATCGCATGGAAGTGATCCGCATCTCGGGCTACACCGAGGACGAGAAAGTCAAGATTGCCGAACGCTACCTGCTGCCCAAGCAGCGCGCTGCCAATGGCCTCAAACCATCTGAACTGGTGGTGGATGAGGCGGCGATTCGCGACATCATTCGTTATTACACCCGGGAGGCGGGGGTCCGGGGTCTGGAGCGGGAGGTCGCCAAGATTGCACGCAAGGTGGTCACCAGGCACGTGCGCGCCGGCGCCGGAGCCAGCGTCACCGATACCGTGGGTGCCGACGAGATTGAGGAATTGCTGGGGGTACGGAAGTTTGATTACGGCCGCGCCGAGGCCGACAATCAGATTGGTCAGGTGACCGGGCTGGCCTGGACCTCGGTGGGCGGCGAGCTGCTGAGCATCGAGGCATCCGCGACCCATGGCAAGGGCAATGTCATCAAGACAGGCTCGCTCGGCGATGTGATGCAGGAATCCATCCAGGCCGCGCTCACCGTGGTGAGAAGCCAGTCACAGGCGCTCGGTATAGCGCGTGGCGCGCACCGCCGCACGGACTTGCACATCCACGTCCCCGAAGGGGCTACTCCCAAGGACGGCCCCAGCGCGGGGACCGGCATGTGTACCGCGTTTGTATCGGTGTTCACCGGGATCCCGGTACGGGCCGATGTTGCCATGACCGGGGAGATCACCCTCAGGGGACAAGTTCTCAAAATCGGCGGCCTCAAGGAAAAATTGTTGGCGGCACATCGGGGCGGCGTGCGTACCGTGATCATTCCCCACGAAAACGCCCGTGATTTGAAGGAAATTCCGGACAACATCAAGGCGGATCTCGATATCCGTCCGGTGAAATGGATTCACGAGGTATTGCAGATCGCTTTGGTGCATATGCCCGAACCCCTGACGGACGAGGAATACATGGCTGGCGATCAGAACGAAGTTCGATCCGAAGAAACTGGCAAAGTGGTTGGAAACGCCAGTTTGAGTCACCATTGAGATTCTGGGGGCTACCTCCTTGACCCCACTGAGGGGCAATTGGTATAAAGCGCGTTCGCCGTACTGGATGCGGCTGTTTGAGTCTGGCCACAGACGGCGGGAAAATTCGAGCCGCAGATAACAAGAGGAATATTGTGAACAAATCCGATTTGATCGACAGGATCGCCGAGTCTGCCGACATTTCCCGCGCATGCGCCACCCGGGCGCTCGATGCTGCGCTTTCGGGTATTGTCGGCGCTTTGAGCAAGGGTGATCCGGTCTCCATCGCGGGCTTCGGCACCTTTTCCGTCAAGCACCGCCCGGCCCGCACCGGACGCAACCCGCGAACCAATGAAGAAATCGAAATCGCGGCGTCCAATGCGCCCGGATTCAAGGCCGGTAAAGCTTTCAAAGACGCCGTCAACTGATCGGTTGGCGGCAGTTTCCGAACCGAGGCGCACAACAACCGTGCGCCTTTTTTTTGGCTGACGGTTGAAGGTCAGGGTTTCTCATGCTGCAGGATTTTCGCGCCGGGATCAGGACACACGGGAAATGGCTGGTGGTCTTGATCGCTATTCCCTTTGCTTTTTTCGGTGTCGAAACCATTTTTTTCGGAGGCGCCTCCGTGGAGGAGGTTGCCAGTGTCGATGGCGAGCGCATCACGCGTATGGAGCTGGAGCAGGCGATTCAGCGCCAGCGATCCCATCTGTTGCAGCGCTTGGGGGACATCGATCCTTCGGTGATCGACGAGGCACTGTTGCGTGGCCCTGCGCTGGAAAACCTGGTTGCCACCCAGGCGCTGGCCAATCGGGCCCGCCACCAGGGTATGGGGGTGGCGCCCCCGTTGATCGCCAAGGTGTTGAGCGACGCCAGAATTTTCTCTGTGGAGGGCAAGTTTTCGCAAGACAGTTACCTGGTCTATTTGCGCCAGATGGGCTATACCCCGCAGACCCATAATCGCTTCCTCACCCGGGAGATTGTCGTCAGCCAGCTGGCGCGGGGTATAACCCAGACCGCCTTTGAGACGCCGCAGACGCTCTCCCGCGCGATAGCGCTGCTGGAGGAGACCCGCGATTTCAATTACCTGCAAATCCCCTTGCAGGACATGCGTGACGAGGTTCAGGTCAGCGCCGAGCAGATCGAAAGCTATTACCGTGACCACGAGCAAGAGTTCACCACCCCGGAGCAGGTCGTCCTCAACTATGTCGAGCTGTCGCAGCCACGTATCGCCGACCAGATCTCGGTCGACGAGGAAACCTTGCGGGAGCGATACCAGGAGCGCGCCAGGGCCGCGGAGGCCGCGAGCAAGCGCATCGTGGCGCAGATCTTCGTGCGTGACCGGGAGGACGATGCGCATCGCGCCAAGTTGGCGCAGATCGAGGGGGAGCTGGCGGAAGGTCGCCCATTCGGGGAGGTGGCCGCCACCGAGAGCGAGGATCCGCTGACCGCGGAGCAGGGCGGAGAGATCGGCCCCTATGTGGCCGAGGATTTTCCGCCACCGCTGCGCAAAGCCATCGAAGATCTGGAAGTCGGCGAGATTTCCGTCCCGGTGGAAACTGCGCAAGGCTGGCATATCGTTTCGGTGGTGCGCGAGGAGCGGCCGGAAGTGGGTTCCTTCGAAGATGTTCGCGAATCACTGCGCGCCGAGATTGCCGCCGAGAAGGCGCGAGATCGATATGCAGAGCAGCTGGCCCAGCTAGAGGAACTCGCTTATACCAGCGCAGATCTGACAGCGGTGGCCGATCACCTGGGCCTTGAACTGCAGGTCTCCGCTCCGCTGACCAGGAGCGGCGGCGAAGGGCTGGGTGCCGAGCCGAAACTGGTCGAGGCAGCTTTCAGCGAACCGGTTCTCGAGGACGGCTACGCCAGCTCGGTAATCGAGCTGAATGGCGACCGCGCACTGGTCGTGGAATTGCGGGAGCATCGGCCTCCGGCCCTGAAGCCCCTCGACCAGGTCCGGCCCCAGATCGTCGATGCGCTGGAATCAGAACAGGCCACCGCCCTTGCCTTGGAGCGTGCCGCCCAGCTGCGCGAGCGCCTCGACTCCGGAGCATCGATTGTCGATGTCGCTACCGAGGTCGATCGCGACTGGTATGCCCATCTTGATGTCGGACGTTATGACCAACAGCTCGATCGGGCATTGCTTGAAGCGGTGTTTGCGGTACCAGCGAGCCGGGCGCTGCCGGCGACCGGCGTGCTTGCACAGGCCGATGGCGTGGCGGTGTACCAGGTCAAGGGTATTAACCCAGGCAATCTCGATGCGGTTCCGGTCGAGCGCCGGCAGGAGTTGCGCAGCGCCCTGGCGGGTGCCAGCGCCAGTCGGGAATTCAGCGCCTATCAGGCTCTGGTGTTGGCCGCTGCCGACGTCAAGGTCGTCGAGGCCGCTACCGAAACCGTACCCTGAACAGTCACAGCGTCTGGGCGGGCGGTGCTACCGGTTGCAGCGATGCCGGATCCCAAGATTCCCGGGCAAAGGTCACGGCGGCGACGAAGCGTCGGGCAGCCCAGTGGGGCAATAACAGCCGATGGGGCCCCTGGGGCGGCGTAACGTCGCGCTTGAAGCCCGCATTGAGCTGTTTGAGCAATTCGTAATCAATGTCGGCCAGCTGTGCCGCGCGGGCCAAGCTGATCTGCCCCGGCAGGATCAGGGTTTCCAGTGATCGCGGCTGGTCGAGGGTCTGTGGGCGTAGCTGGCGCAGCGCGTCGGCGTCGCGGAAGAGCCTTGCCAGGGCCAGAAACCTGGGCACATAGGCACGGGTTTCCGGCGGCAGATCGAGCGCCCAGAAATCCGTTTCCCGGCCGCTGGCCAGGTTCGCCATGACGGCCCGCGTCACCCGCCCTTCACCGCCGTTGTAGGCCGCCAGGGTGAGCAGCCAGTCGCCGCCGAAGCGACGGTTGAGGTAATGCAAATAGGTGATCGCCGCGTCGGTGGAGCGGACGATGTCGTTGCGTCCGTCGTACCACTGGTTGCGCTTCAGACCCAAGCGGTCCGCGGTCGCCGCGGTGATCTGCCAGAGGCCGGCAGCTCCGCTCGGCGACAATGCCAGGGGATCATAGGCGCTCTCGACAAAAGGGAGCAGGGCCAGCTCCGGAGGCAGATCGCTTTCCACCAGGCGGCGGGTCACGTAAGGCAAGTAGAGGGCCGCCTGGCGAACGTTGTGGGCCAGGGCGTAGCTGTGCTCGCGGTAATGGCGCAGGGAGTCGTCTACCGCTCGCTGGCGGCGTGGCCCCATGGTCAAGGACGCACCCTTGCCCAGTGCGGTCCAGGCGTCGAAACCGGCTGCGCTGCGGGTTGCGGCCCCCGCCGGCTCAGGGAGCAGACGGGCCGACAGGTCGGCGAGCTGACGGTCGCCTTGCGCTGTCACGATCGACAACAGGGGATCCGCGCGTCCCGGGCCGTCACCGCTCGGCTGGGCCGTTGCTGCCAGCGGCAGGGCACAAGCCAGCAATAGGCTGCAGGCAAAGCGCGGATTGCGGGTCTGGGCCTTCATCGTGGATGTTTCCGGTATGTGTCGAATGAATCGAGCCTCCGCTCGCCCTGCCGGATGAGCCCCGGCGGAGCCTTGTCGCCAGGGTGTCCTAAAGTCGCCAGGGTGTCCTAAAGAAGTTGTGCCAGAATTTTAGCATCCCAGGCGGCGCGCGGCAATTTTGCCAGCCGACTTCGGTCTCGGTTGCGGGGCCTAGTGGGCCTAGTGGCCCACTAGGGTCATGGCGATTCCGAGCGGATTGGCTGATAATGATAAGTTCGACCAGCGCCACAACGAAATCTGTCTCTTATACACATCTCCGAGCCCACGAGACTAGGCATGATCTCG
>CAJXRS010000086.1 GCA_913060555.1 uncultured Gammaproteobacteria bacterium
CTACACCTCTCTATTCGTCGGCAGCGTCAGATGTGTATAAGAGACAGGTAAAGAACGGAAAACGCACCTCGTCGCCACGTGATTCGCGGAACTCCAGCACCCGGATAGCAGCGACAGCCCCGCCTTCAACCACCACACCGATGGTGATGGGATGCGTCTTGCCGATCTCGTCGAGGATCCATGCGGTTCGACCGCCGGCGCGCCAGAAGCGCAGCCGCAAGCCGGCCGGCGGGTGATCGAGAATCCGCGCCGCCCGCTGTTTGATCTCGGGGGACAGCCACAGCGTCTCAAGCCTGGGCTCGACGCCGGCAAAGGCCTCCGCGAGGAACTCCTCCGCGGTGAGATAGACGCCCCGGGACAGCCCCGCGGGCGCCCAGAGCGCGAGCAGCACCGCGAGCAGGACTGCCCGCGGCCGCACCACTGTCGCCGAAACCAGGGGACGCAAGGATCAGAAACTCCAGCCGAGGCCCAGATTGAAGCTGTCGCCGTCGCCGTTCTGCTGATCGCTCCAGTCGGCCTTGAGCACCACATTCTCCACCAGCCAATAGTTGAACCCGACGTCGAATTGTTCCACCTCGGTATCCACGCTGTCACCTGCCTGGGTGTCCCACTCACTGAAGCGGGTGAAGATCCCCAACTTGGGCGTAAGCCGCCAGGAGGGTTCGACATACCAGCCCTTCTGCTCGTCGCGACCCGCGGCCTGGGCCTGATCGCCGTCGATATCCCATTGGGCGTAGAGGGCGCGCAGCCCGAACGGCCCCGCCTGATAGGCGGCGTGGGTCTCGTACAGCAGACCACTGGCTTCGTCGGCACCGGCCACCAGTCCCTGCAGCAGGTCCTCCTGATAGTTGATCGTGGCTGCGAGCTCAAGCCCGGCGATGCCCGTGTACTTCAGGCGCCCGGTGTAGGCGAACTCCTCCGCCACCGCCTCGGCGGATTTCTGCCGGCCGCCACGAACATCGAAGGCGTCGGTCTCGAGGCCGCTGTGGACGCCGAAGTCGTAGCTCAGCCCGGGCGCGATCTCGCCGCCCAGCATCACCCCGGATTCCCCCCAGGTCGAGGGAATGATCCGGCTCTCGACATTGTTGCGCTCCACCCCGTAGAAGGTATCGGGTTCATGGGTTTCGTTGAGAATGCCCACGGGTACCAGGAAGAGCCCGAACCTGGCGCTGTGATGGTCGGCGTAATCCCATTCGATATAGGCCTGCTCCAGCTCCACCGCGCCCGGCTTGTCGTCACCGGCCAGGGAGTGTTCCAGCTCGACCTCGGAGAAGAAGCGCACCCGGTCGTTGAAATCGTGCGCCAGGTACATCACGAAGCGGTGGGCGTCGATCTGGTCGGTGTTGCCGTTCTCCTTGTTGTTGTAATGGATCTCGCCATAGCCGCCGATCTGGGTGCGCTCGGCCCAGTCCGCGACCTGGGCATAGGTGTCGCTGCGCTGGGACGCGCTCTCCACGGCGCTGGCGGTGGCCTCGACCGCGGTCGCGGTCTGCTCGACCCTGGTATCGGTCTCGCTCAGCCGCGCCTTCAGGGCCTCGATCTCCGTCTGCTGCTCCTTGAGCAGACGCAGCACCTCGGCCATGGTCGGCTCCGCGGCAGCGGCTTGTTGTTCCACCGCTTGCGCCGCGGGGAATGCCAGGGCTGCCGCCACGGCGGCACCGAGCACGGATTTTCTCATGGCTGGATCCTCTGTTGTGTGATGGTTAGTGATTGTGAAACTCTTGGTCGCGCCCGCCAGGAGGCGCTGGCGGCGAAGTCTATCGGGATGCGAATGCGAATACAACTAATTATCATTTGCTGAAAAAGAAGGAGCACCGCTACAATGGCGCCCTCCACAGCCCCGGAACCAGAAAGAGATGAAAGCCCTGCCAGCTCTGCTCCTGCTGTTCGCCATCCCGTCATGGGCGGCCAGCGCCGGACAGGTCCGTGAGTATTGGGTGGCCGCCGAGCCGGTCGAATGGAATTACGCGCCGTCAGGCCGCAATCTCATCCACCCGGGTGCCGGACTCGGCCCCTGGGGTGAGCGGGTGCGTTATCCGAAATACCACTTCATCGGCTATACCGACGGCAGCTACCAGACTCCGGCGCCCCAACCCCGCTGGCGCGGCATCCTCGGGCCCGAATTGCGCGGCGAGGTCGGCGACACCCTGAAGGTGCACTTCCGCAACCGCACCGAGCTGCCGCTGTCCATGCATCCGCACGGCCTGCACTACGACGAGGACAACGACGGCGCCGACCGCCGCGGCGCCGGCGGCGTCATCGGTCCAGGGGAAGCGTACACCTACACCTGGCAGATCGATGAAGCTGCGGGTCCCGGACCCACGGACCCGTCGTCGATCGTGTGGCTCTACCATTCGCACTTCGATCCGGTCGCGGACATCAACCGCGGCCTGATCGGCACCATCGTGGTCACCCGCAAGGGCATGACCCGGGGTCCCGACGACCCCCGCCCGCGGGATGTCGACAGATCCTTCAGCACCCTGTTCATGGTGTTCGACGAAGAGGACGGCGCCGAAGGCGGCCTGATGCATGCCATGAACGGCTACATTTTCGGCAACCTGCAAGGGCTCGAAGCCGTCGCGGGGGAAAGAGTGCGCTGGCACCTGGTGGCGCTGGGTTCAGAAGTGGACCTGCACACCGCGCACTGGCACGGCGAGACCGTGCTCGACCACGGCCGGCGCACCGATGTGGTGGAGTTGCTGCCGGCTTCCATGGTGTCGGTCGACATGATCGCCGACAACCCGGGCACCTGGCTGTATCACTGCCACGTCGGCGACCATATCACCGCGGGCATGAAGACACGCTGGACGGTGACACCCGCGCCCGCCGGCCGCCGCTGACGCGGATCAGTCGTAGGGCGGATAAGCGAAGCGCATCCGCCGATCTCCGGCGAACCACTCCGTAACCTTTCGGTGGATGCGCCTTCGGCTTATCCACCCTACAACTACAATGTTTGCCCATCCCGGAGGCACGCGTCGGCGAACCGCGCCGCGACCTTTCGGTGGATGCGCCTGCGGCTTATCCACCCTACAACTACAATGTTTGCCCATCCCGGAGGCACACGCCGGCGAACCGCGCCGCGACCTTTTGGTGGATGCGCCTGCGGCTTATCCACCCTACAACTACAATGTTTGCCCATTCCGGAGGCACGCGGCGACGGCCCGGCAAATTGCCCGCCCGCTCGGGCTTGGTTATAGTCCGGCGTCCAGGATTCGCGGGACTGCCATGACCGCTGTATTCAAAAGCCTCAACTTCGATCTCGGCTCGGATGTCGATCAGCTCCGCGACGCGGTCCAGCGCTTCGCCCGGCAGGAGATCGCTCCCCGCGCCGAAGCCATCGACCGCGACAACGACTTCCCCCGCGATCTGTGGCGCAAGTTCGGCGACCTGGGGCTGCTGGGCATCACCGTCGAGGAAGAGTTCGGCGGCACCGGCATGGGCTACCTGGCCCATGTGGTCGCCATGGAGGAGATCTCCCGCGCCTCCGCCTCGGTGGGTCTCTCCTATGGCGCCCACTCCAATCTGTGCGTCAATCAGATCCGCAAGAACGGCGCGCCCGAACAAAAGGCAAGATACCTGCCCCGGCTGTGCAGCGGCGAGCACGTCGGCGCCCTGGCGATGAGCGAACCCGGCGCCGGCTCGGACGTGGTGAGCATGAAACTGCGCGCCGAGCGCAAGGGCGATCGCTTCGTGCTCAACGGCAACAAGATGTGGATCACCAATGGCCCGGATGCGGACGTCTATGTGATCTACGCCAAGACCCAACCCGACGCCGGCTCCAGGGGCATCACCGCCTTTCTCGTCGAGCGGGACTGTCCCGGCTTCTCGCGGGCCCAGAAGCTCGACAAGCTGGGCATGCGCGGCTCCAACACCGGCGAACTGGTGTTCGAGGATTGCGAAGTGCCGGCGGAAAATATCCTCGGCAAGGAAAACGAAGGCGTGCGGGTGCTGATGTCCGGGCTCGACTACGAGCGCACCGTGCTCTCCGGCGGGCCAGTGGGCATCATGCAGGCCTGCCTCGACATCGTCCTGCCCTACCTGCACGAGCGCCGCCAGTTCGACCAGCCGATCGGCGAATTCCAGTTCATGCAGGGCAAGCTCGCCGACATGTACGTCGACATCAACACCGCTCGCGCCTACCTGTACGCGGTCGCCAAGGCCTGCGACCGGGGCGAGGACTCGCGCAAGGATGCCGCCGCGGTGATCCTCTACACCGCCGAGCGCGCCACCCAGATGGCGCTGCAGGCGATCCAGTGCCTGGGCGGCAACGGCTACATCAACGACTATCCCACCGGCCGTCTGCTGCGCGACGCCAAGCTCTACGAAATCGGCGCCGGCACCTCGGAGATCCGCCGCATGCTGGTGGGTCGGGAGCTGTTCGAGGAGACCCGCTGACGACTTTTCAAGGTCTGCACAAGTCCCTCCTGGACTTGTGCAGACACGCCGGATCAAGTGCTTGCGTGCTTGATCCGCGAGCGCGCCCTCCGTGGCGCGCGGCGACACATGTCGCGTTGACCCGACATCTGTGTGTGCCGGGCAGATAATCACAAAATAACGCGCGCCACGCGCGGGGGAGTTGCCCATGTCCTACAACTCGGTGTTCAAGCCCGGCCTGTTGGCCGGCAGAACCATCCTGGTCACCGGCGCCGGCAGCGGCTTCGGCCGCTGCATCGCCCATGAACTGGCGGCGCTCGGCGCCCGGGTGCTGATGATCGGCCGCACGGAGGCCAAGCTCGCCACCGTCAAGGCGGAGATCGAGGGTGACAACCCCGGCGCGGCCTGCGACTACGGCTGCGCCGACATCCGCGACGATGCCGCGGTCAATACGGTGGTCGAGCGGCTGATCGCCGACCACGGCCCCATCCACGGTCTGGTCAACAACGCCGGCGGCCAGTTCCCCTCCGACCTGGAAAACATCTCGGCCAACGGCTTCCTGGCGGTGGTGCGCACCAACCTGCTGGGCGGCTTTCTGGTTTCCAAGGCGGTGTTCCTGCGCTCGATGAAGGAGCATGGCGGTGCCATCGTCAACATCACCGCCGATTACTTCGGCGGCATGCCGCGCATGGCACACTCGGGCGCGGCCCGGGCCGGCATGGAGAACCTGACCATGACCATGGCGGTGGAATGGGCCTACGCCGGGGTGCGGGTCAACGCGGTGGCGCCGGGCTATCTCGCCTCCTCCGGACTCGATACTTACGAAGACCCGGAAATGCTCGAATGCATCCCCCATTTTCACGAATCCGTGCCGCTGAACCGGGTGGGCACCGAATCCGAGGTCAGCTCGGCCGTATGCTTTCTGCTCTCGGAGGGCGCCAGCTACATCAACGGCACCACGATCAAGATCGATGGCGGCAGCTCGCTGTGTCTGAGTTCGCCGCTGGGGCGCAAGATCCAGCGCGCCCAGCGCAACAACCCGGCCTACAATGGCTTCCATCGCGCCACCTTCCCCAAAATCCTGCAACGGGAATCCTGAAGCCATGCCCGTCATCCAATCCAGGCTCAATACCCGCAGCGAGGACTTCCAGGAAAACCGCCGCCACCTGCAGGAACTGCTCGCCGACCTGCGCGACAAGGTCGAGCTGGTCAAGCAGGGCGGCGGCGAGAAGTCCCGCGAACGCCACCTCGCCCGCGGCAAGCTGCTGCCCCGCGACCGGGTGCAGACGCTGCTCGATCCGGGTGCGCCCTTTCTGGAGTTTTCCCAGCTCGCCGCCTGGGAGACCTACGACGACTTCGTGCCCGGCGCCGGCATCATCACCGGCATCGGCCGGGTGTCCGGCCAGGAGTGCGTGATCATCTGCAATGACGCCACCGTCAAGGGCGGCACCTATTACCCGCTCACGGTCACCAAGCAGCTCCGCGCCCAGTCCATCGCCGAGGAAAACCGCCTGCCCTGCATCTACCTGGTGGATTCCGGCGGCGCCTTTCTGCCCATGCAGGCGCAGGTATTCCCCGATCGCAACCATTTCGGCCGCAGCTTCTACAACGAGGCGGTGATGTCCTCCAAGGGCATCCCCCAGATCGCCGTGGTGATGGGTTCCTGCACCGCCGGCGGCGCCTATCTGCCGGCCATGGCCGACGAATCCATCATCGTCCGCGAGCAGGGCACCATCTTCCTGGGCGGCCCGCCGCTGGTGCGCGCTGCCACCGGCGAGGTCGTCAGCGCCGAGGACCTGGGCGGCGCCGACGTGCACTGCCGCACCTCGGGCGTCACCGACCATTACGCCCGCGATGACCGCCACGCGCTGCAGCTGGCCCGGCAAGCGGTGGCGCGGCTCAACCGCGTCAAGCCCATCAAGATGGACCTGCGGTCGCCGGCGCCGCCGCGCTACGACCCCGCCGAGATCCACGGCATAGTGCCGCGCGATCCGCGCCAGCCCTACGATGTGCGCGAGGTCATTGCGCGGATCGTCGACGGCTCGGAGTTCGACGAGTTCAAGGCCCTGTTCGGCACCACCCTGATATGCGGCTTCGCGCGCATCCACGGCTATCCGGTGGGCATCCTCGGCAACAATGGCATCCTGTTCAGCGAGTCGGCCCAGAAGGGCGCGCACTTCATCGAGCTGTGCGCGCAGCGCAAGATTCCGCTGGTGTTTCTGCAGAACATCACCGGCTTCATGGTCGGCCGCCAGTACGAGGCCGGCGGCATCGCCAAGCACGGCGCCAAGATGGTGACCGCGGTGTCCTGCGCCCAGGTGCCCAAGTTCACCCTGATCATCGGCGGCTCCTTCGGCGCCGGCAACTACGGCATGTGCGGGCGCTCCTACGACCCGCGCCTGTTGTTCATGTGGCCCAACGCGCGCATCTCGGTGATGGGCGGGGAGCAGGCCGCCGGCGTGCTCGCCCAGGTCAAGCGCGAGCAACTGGAAGGGCGCGGCGAAACCTGGAGCGCCGAGGACGAGGCCGAATTCAAACGCCCCACCGTCGAGCTGTACGACCGCCAGGGGCATCCCTACTACGCCTCGGCGCGCATCTGGGACGACGGCATCATCGACCCCGCCGAGAGCCGCATGGTGCTGGCACTCGGCATCTCCGCCTCCCTCAACCGCCCCATCGAGGAATCGCGCTTCGGCGTGTTCCGCATGTGAACCCCGCGGCCGCGACCGGAGACCCAAACCCATGTTTGAAAAAATCCTGATTGCCAACCGCGGCGAGATCGCCTGCCGGGTGATCCGCACCGCGCGCCGCCTGGGCATCCATAGCGTCGCCGTCTATTCCGAGGCCGACCGCCACGCCTTGCACGTGACCATGGCCGACGAGGCGGTGCCCATCGGGCCGGCGCCGGCGCGCGACTCCTACCTGTGCGCCGACAAGATCATCGCCGCCGCGCAGCGGACCGGCGCCCAGGCGATCCACCCGGGCTATGGCTTTCTTTCCGAAAACGCCGCCTTCGCCACGGCCTGCGCCGAAGCGGGCATCACCTTCATCGGCCCGCCGCCCCAGGCCATCGCGGCCATGGGCTCGAAGTCCGCCGCCAAGCGGCTGATGGAGGCCGCCGGCGTGCCCCTGGTGCCCGGCTACCACGGCGAGGATCAGGACGAGGCCAGGCTCAAGCAGGCCGCCGACGCCATGGGCTATCCGGTGCTGCTCAAGGCCACGGCGGGCGGCGGTGGCAAGGGCATGCGCGTGGTCACCGATGCCGCCGAATTCGGCGAAGCCCTGGCCGCGGCGCGGCGCGAGGCGCAGAGCAGCTTCGGCAACGATGCCATGCTGGTGGAGAAATACCTGACCCGCCCGCGCCACGTCGAGATCCAGGTGTTCTGCGACGGTCACGATAACGCCGTGTATCTGTTCGAGCGCGACTGTTCGCTGCAGCGCCGCCATCAGAAAGTCATCGAGGAGGCGCCGGCGCCGGGCCTCTCGCCCGTGGTGCGCGCCCAGATGGGCGAGGCCGCGGTCACCGCGGCGCGCGCCATCGGCTACCGCGGCGCCGGCACCGTCGAGTTCCTGCTCGACACCGACGATTCGTTCTATTTCATGGAGATGAACACCCGCCTTCAGGTCGAGCATCCGGTCACCGAGATGATCACCGGTCAGGATCTTGTGGAGTGGCAACTGCGGGTCGCCGCCGGCGAACCATTGCCGCTCGCCCAGGACCAGCTCGAAATCCACGGCCACGCCTTCGAGGCGCGCATCTACGCCGAGGATGCCGACCAGGACTTCCTGCCCGCCACCGGCACGCTGGCCTTTCTGCAGCCACCGGAAGAATCCGCACACGTGCGGGTCGACACCGGCGTCCTGCAGGGCGACAGCATCAGCGTCCACTACGACCCCATGATTGCCAAGCTGATCGTCTGGGACGAGGACCGCGATCGCGCGCTGACACGGCTCGCGCGGGCGCTGCGCGACTACCGCATAGCCGGCACCACCACCAATGTCGAGTTTCTCTACAACCTGATCTCGGTGCCGGCGTTTCGCGCCGCCGACCTCGACACCGGCTTCATCGAGCGCCATCGCGAGCAGATCTTCCGCAGCCGCGACAGCGAAGATCCCGCTCTGGTCGCGCTCGCCGTGCTCTACCTGCTGTTGCGCCGCGAACTGGCGGCCGGCGATATCGCCGCCACCAGCCTGGACCCCTGGTCGCCCTGGCACAGCGCCCGCGGCTGGCGCTGCAACGAACCCGGGCGCCAGGAACTGCGCCTGATGATCGGCGCGAGGGAATTGTGCGTCGCCGCCACAGCGGCCGGCGATCACTATCTGATCGAAAGCGAACTGGGTCAGACTCAGGCCTCCGGCGGGCTCGACGGCGAATGCCTCCATGCCAGCCTCGACGGCCACCGCCAGGCGGTGACGGTCACCAGCCACGACGGCGGTCACAGCCTGTTCACCCGCGACGGCGCACTCCATTTCCAGGACGCGGCGGCCGCTGCCGTCGACGAGGAAGAGACCGAAGGCGCGCTGACCGCGCCCATGAACGGCACCGTGATCGCGGTGCGGGTAGCGCCGGGCGCGACCGCCGCCAAAGGCGACGTCCTGCTGGTGCTCGAGGCCATGAAAATGGAGCACAGCATCCGCGCGCCTGCCGATGGCGTGGTCGCCGAGCTCTTCTACGCCGAGGGCGACCTGGTCGACGGGGGCGCCGAGCTGGTGCGTTTCGAGCCGGCCGGGGACTGAACCGGAGCGACCGCGCCGGCAACTCATCGGCGCCAGCGCCCGTTCGGTCGCCCACCAGCCGGTATTGTGAACTCCTTCACGAAGTCGGCGGCGCCGGTTTTGCTAACTTGGCGCACCCTGGCGTACACAAGGGCTCCGCGTGGAACTCGAATCTTTTCTCAAGGCCATCGTCGAACGCGATGGTTCGGATCTCTATTTTTCCACCGGCGCCCCGCCGAGCATGAAGGTGCAGGGTCAGCTCACCCAGGTTTCCGACCAGCCCCTGCCGCCGAGCGCGGTGGCAGGACTGGCAGAGAAAATCATGGACGCCGAACAGCGCGCCGAATTCGAGCGCCGGCCAGAGATGAACCTGGCGTTGTCCAAACCCGGGATCGGCCGCTTCCGGGTGAATATCTTCCGCCAGCGGGGCGAGGTGGCGATGGTGATCCGCACCATCAAGACCGAGATTCCCGACTACCGCAGCCTGGGCCTGCCCGACACCCTGCCCAAGCTGGTGATGCAGAAGCGTGGGTTGGTGCTGTTCGTCGGCGGCACCGGATCGGGTAAATCCACCTCGCTGGCATCGCTGATCGACTTCCGCAACAGCAACTCGGCCGGCCACATCATCACCATCGAGGACCCGGTGGAATTCGTCCACCGCCACAAGCGCAGCATCGTCAACCAGCGCGAGGTGGGCATCGACACCGCCAGCTACGAAGACGCCCTGCACAACACCCTGCGCCAGGCGCCGGACGTCATCCTGATCGGCGAGATCCGCAGCCGCGAAACCATGGAGCACGCCCTGGCGTTTGCCGAGACCGGCCACCTCTGCCTGTCCACCCTGCACGCCAACAACGCCAACCAGGCCCTCGATCGGATCATCAACTTCTTTCCCGAGGATCGCTACAAACAGCTCTTTCTGGATCTCTCGCTGAACCTGCGCGGCATCGTCTCCCAGCGCCTCATCCCCACCGTCGACGGCAAGCGCGCCGCAGCCATCGAAGTCCTGTTGGGCACGCCGCGGGTCTGCGACCTGATCAAGAACGGCAAGATCGACGACATCAAGGAAGTGATGGAAAAGTCCGCCACCCAGGGCATGCAGACCTTCGACAGCGCCCTCTACCAACTCTACCGGGACGGCCGTATTTCCCTGCAGGAAGCGCTGCAGAACGCCGATTCGGTGAACAACCTGCGCCTCAGGATCCAACTCGACGCGCCGCCCGGAGCAGAGCCATCCGACGGCAACGGCCTCACCCTGGCGTTGGAACCGGAACCGGAAGCCGAAACGCCGGATTGACTACGACGCGGTGGGCGTTGACTCCGGTGGACACCTGCGGCTTATCCGCCCTCCGTCTGGAACCGGAGTCTGATCCGGAGCCCGAACCCCAACGCAGTTGCACCCGCCAACACCAAACTCTTTGCCACCGACCGACCGACCGGCGCGCAATTTCCGATGCAGGCCGGGCAGAACGGGAATGAAGGGCAGATCAGGGTCAGTGCAGACGTCGATCCACCAGCGGATCCCTTATCTATCGGTGTTGGCGGCAGATGCGCCGCAGGCACGGAACCTTGTGCCCGCTCCAGTATATTCCAATCCTTAAATGAGTCTGGGGAGTCGCTCTTTTCAGCCGGTGC
>CAJXRS010000087.1 GCA_913060555.1 uncultured Gammaproteobacteria bacterium
GCTCGGAGATGTGTATAAGAGACAGCAACAGGGCGAGCGGCGGCCGCCGCTCCGCCGGCAGCGCGTCGAGCACGCCGAACACCGCCGCCGCCGTGCCATCGCCACCGTTGACCACCAGCAATTCCGGCGGGTGAGGAGTCAACTCGGCGAGGATGCCCGGCAGTTCCTCTTCGGAGGCAGTGACGAAGTGGCGGACATCGGGGCGCGCGGCGAGGGCTGCGGCGATCTCCGCAAAGTGGCGACGGTTGTGGCCGCTGCGCGGATTGCTGATCACCGCGATCACGGCCCGGAGCTACCGCGGGCAGGCATCCGTGCGGCTCAGGATCCGCCCGCCACCGGGCTGACACCCGCGGTCGCCGCGGGTCGCGACTCGGCACCACCGTAGCCGAAACAGGGATGCAGATGCTCTGCGACCAGCGCATCGATGCACGCCACCTCGGCATCGGAACAGTAATCCCGATAGCCCCCCACCTTGGCGCGGCGCACCTTGTAGCTGTCCGGATTGCTCCGATCCCGCGGCCGCAAGCGGCCCCCGCCGAACAGCCGCGCCAGGCCACCGCCGTCGTGCTCGCGAGCCCGCATGCGCTCGTAGGAAGCGTAGGCGACGGCATCACCAATGCAGAGTTCATCGGCCTCCACGCCGATGAATTCCAGCAGCGCGCGCAACTGGTTTTCCGGGTCGCGGCGCAGATCCTCATAGCGCAGCAGGTGCAGCTGCGGGATGCGTGACAGCTCCGCAGCCCAGCCATTCAGGAACCCGATGACGTCATTGAGCCCACCACCGTAGTCGCTGAGCAGGTAGTCGGCGACGCCGATCGCCGAGTCGGCGGGCGGATAGTTGTTGATCTTTTTCTTGTCCGGCTTCATGCGGAATTTCCACTGGAAATAGTTCGACACCGAGACGTCCCGGGGATCGCGCACCAGCAATACCACCCGCTTGTCGTAGAAGGGCGCCTTGGACTCGGGCGCGCCGGTGAAATCCTTGATGTAGTTGTCGTGGGTGAAGAAGACCTTCGGCACCCGGGGATCGAGGCGGTGGAAGTTGTCGAAATTGAGCACCAGGTCTTCCGGCAGGGCGTACAGCTTCCGAAACACCTGCGACAGCATCACCCGCAGCCAGGTGCGGCCGCTCTTGCCGAACGACACCACGGCGAGATCGGCACTGCGTAACGTGGCGTACTGCTCGGCGCCCCGCAGGCGGCGCTCGGCGCGCAATCGTTCCGCCTGCCCGGTGCCACGCAAGCGCCAATGCAGCATGCGCCGCGCGCCCTTCTTGACGAGCGTCCGGCGCAGCTGTCGAAGTTGTTGCAGAGCGTGACGCATCAGAGTGCTCCCAGGACGAAACGAAGTGCCGGCACCGCTCAGGCCGCGGCCTGAGCCAGCAACTCCAGCGCGTCCGGGCGCAGGTGCTGGCGGCGGATCTCCTCCTGCAGCCGGGCCTCATCGACAATGCCGCGCGCCACACACTCGCCGAGCAGGCGGAAAAAGAATCGTTCCTGGGCCGGGTCCGGATGGCGCCGATAGCGGCCGGCAAACCGGTAATCCCCGAACAACGTGCGCCGCGCCCGGCGCAGCCAATGCCGGGGCGGAAACAGCCGAAAACTGTCGGCGGGCCGAAAGTCGACCGGCACCCCCGTCTTCCAGGGCTGGGTCCAGCGCTTGGTATTGTGCAGCAGACGGGTGTCCGGGGTCAGGCGATCGAAATCATTCCACTCGGGTTCGAGCGGTCCTATGGTTGCAGGATCTTCCAGGCGCAGGGAAATCCAATCCATATAGTCGCGGGCCCCGCTGAACAAGGCGCCGAAATCACGCGCCAGTTCCCAGTGACGCAGCCTTGCGCAGTCGAGCAACATCACCGAGGAAGCATAGGCGCCCTGCTTGCCCTTGCGGCCGCCCTTGGCGCGACAGAGTATGGCCTTGCCGTCCATGTCGCGGGATAACAGTTCCCAAACGTCTCCTTGCGCAAACACGTCCGGATCGATGACCAGGGCGCGGCCCTGGTAACCCATCAATTCCGGAGGGGCGAAACGCAGCGGCGTGAAGGACTGCAGGTCGTCGTTGCGCCAGGCCCGCCACTCGCCATCGCGCAGGAACTGCCGTCCCTCGCGCTCCTGCAGGCAGCGAAAATCCTGGGTCTGGAGAGTACTTACCGCAAAGCGGTGGTTATGGCTGGAGTTGCGCCGCAGCGCGTATTCCGCGACCACCGCCCCCAACCATTGGCGATGGTTGGCCTGAATGAAGATACAGTGTTCCACCGCGACTCTATCTCGAGCAGACCAGAAATCGGGGCGCATGGTAGCAGTTTGCGATCCCCGCCGCCGGGGCCGGCGTCAGCCGCGCGGCCCGGCCAGCAGCCAGATCAGCAGTCCCAGCACCGGCAGCAACAGGATCACCACCACCCAGGCGACCTTGGCACCTGTCCCGGCTCGACTCTGAACCACGTTGATGATCGCCCAAACGTCGGCGATGAGAACGATGAGGCCGAGCAGCCCCCCTACTTCGATGCCCATGACAAAACTCCAGTCCGACGGTCGGCGGGACGCATGCTCCCCCCAGCGAGCGTATCAGATACCCGGCGCCATGCGCGCGCCGGATCAGTCGCGATCGAGCCACCTGTGCTCGAGTAGCCGCAGCCGTGCGGTGACCGCGAGCAGGAAGGCGGTCGACCAGGCAAACAGAATCCAACCGTTGGCGCCCTCGATGGCGCTCACCATCCGCCAGCGCGGGGTCATCACCACATCCCCGAAACCGATGGTAGTGAACGCTGAAGTGGAAAAATACAGCGCCTCCTCCAGACTGCTCATTTCTCCGAGGCCCAGGTAGAGGGCCGCATAGAGCCAGATCTCGATGCTGTGCAGCAGAAAAATGCCCAGCACCACCACCAGGATCGCCATCGCCCGGTGGAAGTGATTGACGTGGGGTCGCAGGCGATGCCCGTGCCGGTTCATCAGCCAACTGAGCACGATCAAACCCCAGAAATGCACCAGCACGGTTGCGCTGGCCATGGCACCGCCTACCCCGAGATTGAGCAACAACTGGGCATTGGACACCGCCATCCGGGTCAGCCGCGCCGGCGCTGCCGGGCAGACTGGGTCGGGTTCAATGCATCCGCTCCCCGCCGTCGGCATCACCCGACAGCACCAGCGCCCGTACCGGCCCAGCCTGGTGGATCGTCATGCGGTACTCCCCCGCTTCGAGCACGAAGCCGTTGGTGGCGAGCAGCATGGCGTCGGGCTGCGCCCGGCTCCATTCGTAACAGGTGATCAATACCAACTCGCCGCAGTGCAGCAGGCGCTCGATGCGGTACTCGAGTCGCGGACAACTGGGACTGCCGAGGATGTTCGCCCAACTCTCCAGCACTGCGGCGCGCTCGTACAGCGGACTGGCTCCGGGATGAGCGCACAGCAACGGCTGTTGCGCCCAGAGACGCGCCATCGCGGCCTGGTCCCGGTCGCGGAACGCCCGGTAGAAGGCGTCGTTGGCAAAGCGCAGCAAGGCCTCGTCCCGCATGGCTCAGGCTACCTGCAAACTGTGCCGGCGGCGCTCCGCGAGCCAGGCCTCCATCAGCCAGCGCAGCCCGTGGCTGACCGCCGCCTGGCGGATGCGGTCGCGCCCCTGGGACAACTGCAACAGCCGCGCCGCGGCGCCATCGGCATCGGCTCTGGCCATCCACACCGTGCCCACGGGTTTCTCCGGCGTGCCGCCCCCGGGTCCCGCGACCCCCGTGAAACTCAGCGCGAGATCTGCGCCGAGGCGCTCGCGGGCGCCAATCGCCATCTGTAGCGCCACGGCCTCGGAGACCGCACCTTGCCCGGTCAGGGCAGCCGGATCGACCCCGAGCAGGCGCTCCTTGACCGCATTCTCATAGGACACCACGCTGCCCAGGAAATAGGCCGAAGCCCCTGCCGCGTCGGTGATCAGCTTGGCGGCGAGGCCACCGGTACAGGACTCCGCCAGGGCCAGGGTCTGACCGCGCTCGCGCATGAACTCGGCAAACAGCTCCAGCGTCGACAATGGCGCGAAATCGAGCACGCAATCGGCGAGCTCCCGATCGGCGAAGCGGCACAGCTCAGCGGCGCACGCCGGATCCGGCCGGTACAGCTTGACCTCGATTTCGGGAAAGGCCTGTCGAAAACTCACCGGCCCCCAGATTTTCGACCAGGGTTCGAGGCGCTCGGAGAGATGGGATTCACCCTGCCCCAGAAAGCGGATGAACAGATTGGCATCGGGCGCCTCGGGGTTCGGCGCAGTGGCATCCAGGTAGGTAAGCAGCATCGGCTGGAGTTCGCGCGGTGGCCCGGGCAGTGCGACCAGGGTCTTGCGGACACCACCGGACGCCAATGCCAGGCTGAACCCCGGCGCCGTGCCCAGGGCATTGGGCAACACAGTGGCGCCCTCGGGAAACAGCGCCTGCTTGCGGTTGTTGGGCCCAGGCTCGAGATTGTTGCGGCGGAACAGAGCGCAGATCGCCGCCCAGCTGGGTGCGTCAAAGCGCAACCCCACACCCGCCACCTCGGCGGCCACCGCGGCGGTGAGATCATCGTCCGTGGGCCCCAGGCCACCGCTCATGAACACATAGTCCGCACGG
This sequence comes from uncultured Gammaproteobacteria bacterium, assembly GCA_913060555.1. Classification (GTDB taxonomy): domain Bacteria; phylum Pseudomonadota; class Gammaproteobacteria; order Pseudomonadales; family Porticoccaceae; genus JAGPUQ01. The sequence goes on from CAJXRS010000087.1 coordinate 4,589, forward strand.
GCGAGCGCGGTGCGCATGGCAAAGGCCAGATCCTCCCGACGATCCCCGGCAGTGAGCATCATCTGCACCTGGAAGCCGCGCTCGCCGAGGGTGCGGGCCAGGAAGTGATTGTTGGTATCGAAGATCTCGCCGCGCAGCACCTCCTCACCGGTACTGAGCAGGCAGGCGGTCGGGCCCTCCGCGGTCACGGGCGCCCTCCCCCGGCCGCCGCTGGCAGGGGCCGAACCAGATCGAAGAAGCTGTCGAGCACGCTCAGCGTCAAGCCCCAGATGACGTGCTGGTTGAAACGAATGCCGGGGAAAATGGAGGGCACGCCACCGACGGGGTACTCCAGCTCGGTAGCGGCGTGGTCGGCGCGCAGATGCCCAAGCGGCACCCAGAACACCTCTGCCACTTCCCCAATTTCGCGGGCGACCGCCTGCTGCTGGGCACCGCTGCCCAGGTAGTACACGAAAGGCGAGAGCGTCAGCTCGGCCCGGGGCCGGGTTACGGCGCGCACCGGTAACGGCCCCAGCCGATGATCCCGGTGGAGCCGCAGCCCCACTTCCTCCCAGGTCTCACGCTCGGCCACGCTCATGGCATCGGCATCGCCGGGGCCGGCGCGACCACCCGGAAACGCGACCTGACCAGACCAGGGGTCGCCGGCGCGCTCGGCGCGGCGAATGAAACACACCTCCAAATCCGCCGCCCCCTCGGCCAGAATCATGGCCACCGCCGCCTGGGACGGCGCCGGCTCAAACGCAACCGCGCCCTGGCGACTGCCGTGCAGGGCACTGCGGATCTGCTCAATGCTCAACATCAGGGCGATATCTCCCGAAAATACGTGCCACCGCGGCAGCCCATTGCGCGGGCACTCATCAGCTCCATGGTAGCGCCGTGGCTGCCATAGAGCCAAGGCTGTCCTGGCAGGGTGTTAGCCCAAAGCTGTAATGCCCCCTGCATCCAAAGCAGGGTGTCCCCTTATTGATGCTGCAAGGGAGCTTGGTATGGCGCAGAGGCCATGTACGTTGAGTGTGACCCTGCCCCACTAAAACCGATGCCAGGAAGCGATAATTTCATCGTTTCCTGGAGGTTCAAATGTCACGCATCCCCCGCCGTCAGTACACCGACGATTTCAAGGGCCAGGCGGTAACTCTGGCCGAGCCCATAGGTCCGGCGAAGGCTGCCCGACAGCTCGACGTTTCGGCCAGGACACTGGCCAACTGGTCGGCGGCTTCCCGCGCCGGCAAGCCGGTCAGCGAGCTCGAGGCCGAGCTGGCCCGACTGCGAGCCGAGAACGCCAGCTTCAAGATGGAGCGTGAAGTAAAAAAGCGACGGCGTTCTTTGCCAAGGAGTCCAAGTCAGGTACGCATTCGTCGCGCCTGAACGGGCTCAGTTTCCACTGGCGGTGTTGTGTCGGTTGCTCGACTTCTCCCATTCGGGCTTCCACACCTACCTCGGGCGGCAGGCGCGGCCCGCCGGACAACTATGCGCGGACGCTAATGGCCGCGCGAGACATCAACCCGCTTCTTGGCGTCCGATCAATGGGGAGCCAAGTTCGACAACACCTTCTACCAAGTTCAGCATCCTGGCGGCGGCCATCACTTGCGCGGGGCACAGGCCACCGGCTGTGAGCACTTCGACGGGTGCATGACCCTGCTGCACCACGGCCAAGCGCTGGCCTACACCACCTTGGCCAGAAAAGGGCATCCGTACTTTGAGTTGACAGTGTCCGTGTTAACGGGGCAGGATCGATTGGGCTTGCCCGGATCTGATGGACAGTTTGTTTAGCATGCGGCATCGCATGCTGAGTTGGTGTTCTCATACTGTGCTGGGCGGGGCTGGCATAGTCGAGAAATGAATGCCGCCGCTGCGTGTTGTAGAACGTTGCGGTGTATTCGAACACTACACGGTGAGCCTGGGACCGGGCTATCAGAAGCTCGATGGCGCCAAATTCGTATTCAGCAGCGCCAACAACGATATCCGCATCGCCCTCGAAGCCACGACCGCCACCCGCAACGCCTATCGCGGCGTGGCCACCGAACTGCGGCAAGTGAAGGCGCTGGACAAGGCAGTGGAATCTAGCGAATTCGAATTGGGCGAACGCAACCAGGCCGATGTGACCGACGCGCGTCGTGACCTATTCTCAGCGCTGACAGAGCGCACTCGCGCGAAATACGACTGCGGCGGTGTGGTTACCCGACTGCATCTGGCAGCCGGCGTGTTGGCGCCGCAAGACCTGACCCGGATCGCTGCCCGGTTGCTCGATCCGAATGTCCCCGCTCAAAACCAGATTCCCGAGTCGGAGTAAGCCATGCGCCTACGCATGTTTATCGTCATCGTGCTGCTCGCCGTCGTGCTGGGCGGTGTCTTTGGCTGGAAGCTGTTTTCCAATCACATGCGCGACCAGTCCATCGCCAACATGCAGGCCCCGCCGGTGACCGTGGCCGCCGTGCCCGCGGAGGTCGCCGAGTGGGAGAGCACCCTGCGGGTGACCGGTGAAGTGATCGCCATCCAGGGCGTGTCGGTGAGCGGTGAGGTGGCCGGCATCGTCCGCGACATCCGGTTCCAGTCGGGCGACCGGGTCGAGGCCGGCGATCCGCTGGTGGCCCTGGATACCGCCGAGGACCGCGCCCGGCTGGAAGGCCTACGCGCCGATGCCCGGCTGGCCCGCGCCACGCGCGAGCGCAAGCGGGAGTTGCGGGATCGTGAGCTTGGCTCCCAGGCGGAACTCGACGAAGCCCGGGCCCGGGCTGCTCAGACGGCCGCGGCGGTCGTCGCCCAGGAAGAGCTGATCGCCAAGAAGATCATCCGGGCGCCGTTTGCGGGCCGTCTCGGGATCCGGGAGGTGGATCTGGGCGAGTATCTGAGCCCCGGCACCGGCCTTGCGATGCTGCAGCGGCTGGACGAGGTGTACGTGGATTTCAATGTGCCGCAGGAGCGCATTGCCGCCCTGTCGCCCGGGCAGTCGGTGGAGGTACGCGTGGCCGGCTACTCGGACACCTTCAAGGGTACCGTGGAAGCCCTGGACCCGGCCCTGGACACCGCCACCCGCACGGTACGGGTGCGCGCGCGGGTAGCCAACGAGGACGAGCGTCTGCGTCCGGGGATGTACGGCAACGTCGAGCTGTCCGTGGGCCCGCCCGAGGAATTCCTGACCATCCGTCAGACGGCGATCGCCTACAACACCTACGGCGACTCCGTGTGGGTCGTGGTGCCGAAGGACGGCGACGGTGAAGACGGCCTCACCGCCGAGCGGCGTACGGTCAAGACGGGCCGCACGCGCGGCGACCAGGTGCAGATTCTCGACGGCATCGAAGCCGGCGACCGGGTGGTGGTGTCCGGCAACCACAAGCTACGGCCCAATGCCACGGTCAAGGTCGACAACAAGGCCCTGCCGTCCGACGCGGCCGACCCCGAGAACGTTGAAAATTACTGATGCCCTGCCGTCCCACGTGGCGGCTGCATCGCCCTGACGCAAGGTAATCCAGGCATGCAGTTCACCGATATCTTCATCCGCCGCCCGGTGCTGGCTACCGTGGTGAGCCTGCTGATCCTGCTGATTGGCCTGCGGGCCTACTTCGACCTGGTGGTGCGCCAGTACCCGCAGTCGGACAAGGCGGTGGTGAGCGTGCAGACCATCTACGTCGGCGCCGACGCCGAGCTGGTCAAGGGTTTCATCACGACTCCGCTGGAAAAGGAGATCGCCTCCGCCGACGGCATCGACTATCTGCAGTCCACCAGCGCTCAGGGGGCGTCGGTGATCCAGGCGCATCTGGAGCTCAACTACAACCCTGCCGAGGCACTGACGCAGATCACCTCCAAGGTGAACAAGGTGCGCTCGGAACTGCCGGAAGCCGCCGAGGACCCGGTGATCGACGTGCAGGTGGGCGACACCACCGCCTCGATGTATATGAGCTTCACCAGCGATGTGATGGCGCCCAACCAGATCACCGATTACATCAATCGGGTGGTGGTCCCGGAACTGTCCACCGTGGCGGGGGTGGAAAACGCCGAGGTGATCGGCGGACGCCGGTTCGCCATGCGCATCTGGCTGGACCCGGACCGGCTGGCGGCCTTCAATCTCACCCCGCGCGAAGTGCGTGAACGCCTGGCGGACAACAACTTCCTGGCGGCGGTTGGTTCGACCAAGGGCAACATGGTCAAGGTAGCGCTGGATGCCACCACCGACCTGAGCAACGAGCAGGAATTCCGCGAACTGGTGGTGAGCGAATCCGGCGGCACCCTGGTGCGTCTGGGTGACGTGGCCAGGGTGGAGCTGGGCGCCGAGAGCTATGAAAACAGCGCCATCAACACGGGTCGCGAGGGACCGTTCGTCGGTATCACCGTGTTGCCGCTGGCCAATGAGCTGACCGTGATCCAGGGTGTGCGGGCGAAGTTCTCCGCAATCACCGCCCAGTTTCCGCAGGACCTGCGCGGCGAAATCGTCTATGACGCTACCGAGTACATCGAGGAAGCCATCAACGAGGTGGTGGTCACCCTGGGCCTGGCGTTGGCCATCGTGACTCTGGTGATCTACCTGTTCATGGGGTCGCTCAGATCGGTGCTGGTGCCGGTGCTGGTGATTCCGCTGTCGCTGGTGGGCGTTGGCACGGTGATGCTGCTGCTGGGCTTTTCCATCAATCTGCTCACCTTGCTGGCACTGGTGCTGGCGATCGGGCTGGTGGTGGATGACGCGATCATCGTGGCAGAAAACATCCACCGTCATATCGAGGACGGGATGAAGCCCGTGGACGCGGCCATCCGCGGCGCGCGCGAACTGGGCACGGCCATTATCGCGATGTCGCTGACGCTGATCGCGGTGTACCTGCCGATCGGCTTCACCGGCGGGCTCACCGGCAGTCTGTTCACCGAATTCGCTTTCACCCTGGCGGGGGCGGTGTTCATTTCCGGCATCGTGGCGATCACTTTCTCGCCCATGCTGTGTTCCAAGGTGCTCAAGCCGCTCAACGGCAGCGGCAGCGGCTTCCAGAACTGGCTGGATGACAAGTTCGAACGCCTGCGTGGTGCCTACCAGCGGCGGCTTCACGGATCGCTGGAATTCCGGCCGGTGACCTATCTCTTTGCCGCGGTGGTGGTGGTCAGCTGCTACTTCCTGTTCATCATGGGTGAAAGCGAGCTGGCGCCGGTGGAGGATCAGAATATCCTGTTCGTACAGGCCACCGCCCAGCCCAACGCCACGCTCAAGCAGCTGGAGATGTACACCCGGGAGATGACCTCGCTGTACGAACAGTTCCCTGAGTATGATCGCTATTTCCTGATCAACGGCTTCGCCGGCCCGGGCCAGGCCGGTGCCACCAACCGGGCGATTTCGGGCATGGCGCTCAAGCCATGGGGGCAGCGCGAGCGCAGCCAGATGGAGATCAAGCCGGAATTCACCGAGGTGATGCGCGGCGTGGCCGGGCTGGATGTTGCGGTGTTCGAGCGACCGCCTCTGCCGGGTAGTGGCGGCGGTCTGCCGGTGCAGTTCGTGGTGGGTGCCACCGCCGAGCCGGATCAGATGCGCGAAGCGGTTGCTGAACTGGCCGCCCGGGCCCAGCAGAGCGGGCTGTTCCTGTTTACCGACCTGGACCTGAAGTTCGACCGTCCACAGGTCACCGTCCACATCGACCGTGAGGCGATCGCCGACCTCGGGCTGACCATGCGACAGGTGGGCAGCGACCTGGCCACCATGATGGGCGGCGACCTGGTCAACCGGTTCTCGATCCAGGGCCGGGCCTACGAGGTGATTCCCCAGGTGGTGCGCGGCGAGCGGCTCAATGCCGACCAGCTGGAGAACTACTACATCCGCTCGGCGGACGGGCAGCAGGTGCCGATGTCGGCCGTGGTATCGCTGGAAACCAACGTGGAACCCCGCAGCCTGGCCCGGTTCCAGCAGCTGAACGCCGCGACACTGTCGGCGGTGCCCGCGCCGGGCGTTACCATGGGTCAGGCGCTGGATTACCTGCGCGGCGAGGCAGCGGAGGTGCTACCCCGCGACTATGAGCTGGACTATGCCGGCCAGTCGCGCCAGTTCGTGGAAGAAGGCAGTGCCCTGATCGTTACCTTCTTCTTTGCCATCATCCTCATCTATCTGGTGCCTGTCTCTTATACACATCTGACGCTGCCGACGAATAGAGAGGTGTAGA
>CAJXRS010000088.1 GCA_913060555.1 uncultured Gammaproteobacteria bacterium
GGGCCGATTGGTTGGGTGCCGGAATCGATCGCGGCGGGGGCGCCGCTCCCACAACGGCGATGGCGGTTGTAGGAGGCCCGCCTCGGGCCGATTGGTTGGGTGCCGGAATCGATCGCGGCGGGGGCGCCGCTCCTACAGGGATGCCGCTACGATTGGGCGAGAAACCACGCGTAGGTCTCGCGGATGCCCTCCTCCAGCCCGATCCGGGCAGACCACCCCAGCTCACGCAGTCTGGATACGTCGAGCAGCTTGCGCGGCGTCCCGTCCGGCTTGCTGGGGTCGAGCACGATCCGCCCTTCGAAACCCACCACCCGCTGCACCAGCTCGGCCAGTTCGGCGATGGAAATATCCTCGCCGACACCGACATTGACGATGCGCTCACCGTCGTAACCCTCCATCAGAAACAGGCAGGCATCGGCGAGATCGTCCACATGGAGAAATTCGCGGCGCGGCGTGCCGCTGCCCCAGACCACCACCTCCGCCGCGCCACGCTCCCGGGCATCGTGAAACTTGCGGATCAGCGCCGGCAGCACGTGGGAGGTGGCGAGATCGAAATTGTCTCCGGGACCGTACAGATTGGTCGGCATCAGGCAGATGGCATTGAAGCCGTGCTGCCGCCGGTACGCCTGACACATCTTGATGCCCGCAATCTTGGCCACCGCGTACCACTCGTTGGTCGGCTCCAGGGGGCCGGTGAGCAGGCAATCCTCGCGCATCGGCTGGGGCGCGTGCTTGGGATAAATACAGGACGAACCCAGAAACAGCAGCTTGCGCACGCCGTGGCGCTGCGCCGCGTCGATCACGCTGGTCTGGATCAGCAGATTGTCGCGGATGAAATCCGCCGGGTAGCTGTCATTGGCGAGGATGCCGCCGACCCGGGCCGCGGCCAGAAACACGTACTCCGGGCGCTCCGCGGCGAAGAACTCCCGTACCGCCGCGGCGTCACCGAGATCCAGCTCGGCGTGGGTACGCAGCACCAGGTTATCGAAACCGGCCCCACGCAAGCGCCGTACGATGGCGCTACCGACGAGGCCGCGGTGACCGGCGACGAAGACCTTTGCCCCGTGATCCATAGTTCATTCCCGTATCTCTGTTGAAAGGGTGTTCTTCGGCCCGGGGGCGGGCCTCCTACAACCACTATCCCCGTCGTTGTGGGAGCGGCGCCCTCGCCGCGATCATCGACCCCAGGCGGCCTCTCACTCGTTGTGCGCGTAGGTGACATAACCCTCGCGGCGGCACAGCTCGTCGCGCTCGGCCGTCTTCAGATCCTCGCGTACCATCTCCGCAACCAGCTCGTCGAAAGTGACCCGCGGTTTCCAGCCCAGCTGCTTTCGGGCCTTGGCCGGATTGCCGAGCAGGGTATCGACCTCGGTGGGCCGGAAATAGTGCGGATCCACCGCCACCAAGCAGCGTCCGGTGCGATCGTCGATACCGCGCTGGTCCACGCCCTGCCCTTCCCAGCGCAGGCGCATGCCCAGTTCCGCCGCGGCGCGCTCGACGAATTCCCGCACCGAATGCTGCTCTCCGGTGGCGATCACATAATCCTCGGGCTGTTCCTGCTGCAGCATCAGCCATTGCGCCTCGACGAAATCGCGCGCGTGGCCCCAGTCGCGCCGCGCATCCAGGTTGCCCAGATACAGACACTCCTGCAGCCCCAGCTTGATGCGCGCCAGGGCACGGGTGATCTTGCGGGTGACGAAGGTCTCGCCGCGCACTGGCGACTCGTGGTTGAACAAAATGCCGTTACAGGCGTAGATGCCATAGGCCTCGCGGTAATTCACCGTGATCCAATAGGCATACAGCTTGGCCACGCCATAGGGCGAGCGCGGGTAGAATGGCGTGGTCTCGTCCTGGGGCACCTCCTGCACCTTGCCGTACATCTCCGAGGTGCTGGCCTGGTAGAACCGGGTCTTGCCCTCCAGCCCCAGAATGCGGATCGCCTCCAGCAAGCGCAGGGTCCCCACGCCATCGGCGTTGGCGGTGTATTCCGGGGTTTCGAAGGACACCCCGACATGGCTCTGCGCCGCCAGGTTGTAGAGCTCGTCCGGTTGCACCTCCTGGACGATGCGGATCAGGTTGGTGGCATCGGTCAGGTCGCCATAGTGAAGGATCATGCGCCGCTCCGGCTCGTGCGGATCCTGGTAGAGATGGTCGATGCGATCGGTGTTGAACAGCGAGGCGCGACGCTTGATACCGTGTACCTCGTAACCCTTCTCCAACAGCAGCTCGGCCAGATACATGCCATCCTGGCCGGTCACCCCGGTGATCAATGCCCGCTTCACTTCACAGCCTCCCGTAGCGGGTACTCGCCCGCGATCAGTGCTTCCAACTGGCGCTCGAAACGCTCCAGGATTGCATCCCGCGCCAGATGTCGTTCGGCGTGGCGCCGGGCGCTCTCAGCCATCTGCGTGCGCAGCCCGGCATCGTCGGCCAGCCCACACAGGCCCGCCACCAACCCGCCGGCGGATTCCGGCGGCACACAGCGGCCGGCCCCGCCCTCCTCCAGTACATCCCACAGCGCCGTACCCGCCTCGGCGGTGGCGATCGCCGGCCGCCCGGCGGCGAGGATATTGGCCAACTTGGAGGGCATTACCAGATCGGCAGCGTCGCGCTTCTGCACCACCAGGTGAATATCCGCGGCGGACAACAGTGCCGGCAGCCACTCCAGCGGCTGCGGCGGCAGCCAGGCCAGATTGTCCAGACCCAGCGCCGCGGCCCGCTCGCGCAGCCGCGGCGCGTCCGATCCATCCCCCACCAACGCGAACCGGAAGCGGGTGTCCCTCTGCAGCCGCGCCGCCGCCTCCAGCACCACATCCAGACCCTGCTTGGTGGCCATGGCACCGGCGTACATCACCAGGACCTGTTCCGGCCCGGCGCCCAGCATGCGGCGATACTCCGGATCCGGCGCCATGGGCACGATATGCTCGATATCCGCCCAGTTGGGCAGATACAGCACCTGGTCCGGGTCGGCGCCCTTGGCGATGGCTCTCCGGCACATGGCGGGCGTGATGGTCGCCACCCAGCTCGCCCGGCGCAGGCAGAAATTCTCCAGCCGGTACAGCAGGCGGCCCAGCACACCAATGCGCAACATGCCCAGGCGCACCGCAGCATCGACCTGGAAATCCTGGATGTGCAGGATCCAGGGCACCCGGCGCAGCAGGCCATACCAACCGGGCAACACAGCATTCTGCAAGGGTGGGCATACCGTAATCACGGCATCGAAACGTGTACGACGCAACAGCAGCGGCAGCCACCAGCGCAGTGAATTCAGGGTAAAGGTGCTTTCCATCAGAATGCGGCGCAGCGCCGTGACCTTGCCCGGCGGCGGCACCGTGTGCGGCACGCGCAACACCTCCATGCCCGAGTACCGCTCGCGCCGCCAAGTGGCGCCGCGGTAGTCCGCCGCCACCCGCCACTCGGGATAGTGGGGCAGCCCGGCGATCACCGTCACCTCGTGGCCACGATCAGCCAGCCAGGCGGCAAGCTCGCCGGTGTATTTCCCCGTAGACGTCATTTCGGGGGAGAAATTAAGGCTCAGCAACAGCAGCTTCATGCCTGATCCTCCATGAGCCACGGCGCCTGTGGCCAAGGCGCAGGCCACCGTGCACCACTGCGGCATCACAACGCCGCACATACAACGATCACGCCAACCCGCCGGGGCGCGATCCCGCTCCGGCCGCAGCGCAGGCGTGGCGGCCCGCTGCCATTATCACTGCTGCGCAAAGGCATGCGCTGAACTTCGCCTGGCGATTGTGGCGCAGGTCACAAGTCGACAATCCGGTTCCGATGTTATCAGGGCCTGTGGGAGCGGCGCCGACGGCATCCCCCCCTCTCCCGCTCGCGGGAGAGGGCCGGGGGAGAGGGTGCTTCTCCTACAGCCATCCTCACCGCCCGAACAAAAACTCCGCCTGCACCGCCCGGCCTTGGCCGTCGTGGGCCATATTGTAGACACCCGCCAAGTCAGACATCGCCCTATAGGCCGCTGCCGGCCGATGTCGCGCTGTTTTTGCATAATGGCGAACCTTCGGCCATTATGAGCCTCAAATAGGCAAACTTGTCGCCATTTTGAGAGCGGGATATGCCTTTTATCCACCGGGCACACACCGAGCTGGAATCCAACGAGACCGATATCGAGCGCCCCGCCCGGTAGGCAGGAGCCCATCCCATGAGTGAACTTCACCGCATTACCGTCAATCCCGAGCTGTGCGGTGGCCGCCCCTGTATCCGCGGGATGCGGATTCGCGTCAAGGACGTGCTTGATCTGCTTGCGTCCGGAGCATCCCGAGAAGAGATCCTGGAAGACTACCCCTACCTCGAGCCGGGGGATATTACCGCGGCCCTGGAATACGCGGCGCGACAAAGCGATCATTCGGTGCTGTCCGTGGCGTGATGCGCTTTCTCGTCGATGCACAGCTTCCGCCCGCATTGGCACGCTGGCTGGCGGAGCAAGGGCACCAGGCTGAACATGTTGCAGCTATCAATCTGGCTGCTGCCCCGGATGGCGCGATATGGCGGCGAGCAGAGCAATCGCGGCGAAGGCGCCGCTCCCACAGATAGCCTGTAGGGTGGATAAGCCACAGGCGCATCCACCAAAACCCGCCCGATACGCCGCCGGTGCGTATTCCGGCGAAGGCGACCGGTCATTCCGGCGAACCTGACCGGTTCGCGCATCGGTTAAGCGTTGGAGCGGTGTTTGTAGTCTGAGCGATCACGCGGATTTCCGCATCGGGGTAGAACCCTCACAGCCAGTACCTTTAAAAAGCACCTTTGATACAAAGTCATTTGATACAAAGTCATTGAACCAGTTGACTGTACTGTTACAGTCTGCTAGGCTGCATTTAAGCACTGTAAAGATACAGTCTGAATGCTGCTCAGGAAGTAATCATGATCGCTCAAGCCGAACAACTGCTGCAACGTGGTTCCAGTGTCACCAGTTCACTGCTGCCAGCGATTTTCACTATCTTCAGCCAGTGGCGTCTGACCGGTGCCCAGCAGATGACGCTACTGGGGCTCAGCAATGAGAAGACCCTCTATAACTGGAAGCGCCAACCCGAGAAGGCCAAGCTGACGCGCGACCTGTTGGAACGGGCCAGCTACATTCTGGGGATCTACAAGTCCCTGCAAATCCTGCTGCCCGATCAGGCGCTGGCTGACCGGTGGCTGGCCACTCCCAACGACAACCCGTTGTTCAATGGCACGGCGCCGCTGGACCGGATACTCGCTGGTCAGGTGGTCGACCTGGCCGTGGTCAGGGATTTTCTCGATGCGCAGCGGAGTGGCTGGTGATTGCCATTGATACGTTACCCAGTAGCCAGGTCAATGAACCGGTCTATCGGGTCATACTGTCGCGCTACCCGCAGATCCACCTGTTCGAGCGCGTCTCCAACCCACAGGATTGGGAGGTGCTCTACGCCGTCGAGTCCCTGACCAACCCCAGGCTACGGGATGAAGTCGGCGATATTCGCCTGGTGCCGCCGGAAGACCGCGTCTACGGTGATGGCGCGTCCTGGATCATGGCGGCCTTTACCCACCCGCCAGTCGATGGCCGAGGTGGTCGCTTCAACCGGGATTTCGGTATCTATTACTGCGCCGCCGATGAAGCGGTCGCCATCGCCGAATCGTCCTACCACCGGGCGCGATTCCTGCGTGAGTCCCGAATCGACAAGACCACTCAGGAAATGCGCGTGATTCGTGCACAGTTGGGGCAGACGACCCTTCACGATGCAAGGCCCCTGGTTGGACATGCCATTTACCATCCCGATGATTACGGCGAAGCCCAGCAGCTCGGTTACGCGTTACGCGATGCCAAAAGTTTCGGTGTTCACTACCAAAGCGTGAGAGCGCAAGGGGAGTGCTACGGGGTGATGCGTGCCCGAGCGCTGTCCTATGCGACCCACTGGCGCTATCTGCGCTACCACTATGACCAAGGGACGATCGTTGAGGTGGAAGCCATCAATGGCAATAGTGGCGACAGTGGCAGGCGATGATGGCAATGTGCTATGTGTAAGTGCAATGAGCTGCTGTGGATCTTCACCCAGCTCCCGGACGATTACATCGTCCTTGATACCGAAACCACCGGACTCCCCGACGAAAACGGCCCGCCGGATATCGTGACACTCGGCATCACCGTGGTAAAACACCGGGAGATAGCTGAATCCGTCGAGTTCAAAATCCGGCCTCAAAAGCCAATATCGGCAGAAGCTCTGTCGATACACGGTATTACCAACCAACAGGCCGCTGAATTCGAATCCGTCGACGCCCAATGGAACCCGATTTCCGGCTACCTGAAAGATCAGCTTATCGTCATTCACAACGCGAGTTTTGACTGGCCGATCCTGCTGAATCACGTCGCCCGATACGGTTTATCAATGCCGCCAGTTCAAGGTGTGTTTTGCAGTCAGAAAGCGGCTATCCCCTGGGCGCAGGCAACGAATTTGCCGTGCAGCCACAGAGGACCGTCGTTAGATGTGCTGACGAAAGTGCTGGGCGTTGAGGATATCAGAGCCAAAACCAACGGGATTCATGGGGCGAAGATTGATAGTCAGCAGACGGCTCAAGTTACAGAGGTAATGAGACGCAATGGCAATATGGATTGAATTCAAGCCTTGAGTCATGATGAATGGGAATAGCTTGCCAATGCATTCATAAGTAAGCCGACCCCATGGAAGCACATATCGTACATGCGATTCACGAAAGAAAGCGCGCACAAGCACCGGAGTCTTTTATAGGAACCGCAAATGTCCAATGACAACGCGTTTCAGTTCCTCCCGGCTTTTCACGATGCGTTTGCCCACACCGTGGTTGGGGCGGGCCCCCTACACCTGGAGACGCCCTCACTGCCCGAACAGAAAATCCGCCTGCACCGCCCGGCCGCGATCGTCGTAACTCATGTTGTAAACCCCTGCCAACCGAAGCCCGCGCTCGCGCAGCCAGGCGATCACCTCATCCGCAAGTGACTGCCCCGCGTACAGCTCCATGAAGGAGCACTCCACATACACCCAGGCGAAGCGCTCCAACACATCCTCGCAGCCCGCCAGCGCCGGCAACTCGAAGCCCTGGACATGCAGCTTGAGCAGCGCCGGCGCGACGATTTCGCCGGCAGGCAGCGCATCCGAAAGCCGTGTCACGCGAATGCTGGCCGTGCCCGCCTGCAAGAATGGTTTGATTGCCAGACCAGAGGATCGTCCACCAGAGGACACCTACACCAGTGCAACGCTCACGCCCAAGGCCTCTGCCGCAGCGGCAAGATCACGCTCCAGCGTGCGCACCCGGGCTCCGTGCCGGCTGGCAACCGCCAGGTGCAGGGCATCACCCGCGCGCAGGCCGGTGGCGTGCTGATCCGCGAGGCGCGCGGCGGCCCGAAAATCCTGCCCCGAGACCGGCAACACCTGAAAGGAGGCTTCCACCAGAGCCGTGAACACCGCCAGGGCTTCCGCCCGATCCGGCGCGGCCAACTGCCCGGTCCGCACCTTGACCGACATCGCCGCCGAAAACTCCGTCAACACCCACTCACTGATCGCGAGCATCCCCGCCGCCTGATCCGCCAGCCACGCCTGCATCCGGCCGGTAGCCGGTTCGCGGGTCAATGCCGCCACCAGAATGCTGGTGTCGACGTACAGCATCAATACCGGCTCTGATCGCGCACCTGGCGCATGAACTCGCCCGCGCTCTGCGGCTGCTCGGCCATGCGTGCGGTCAGCTCCCGCAGCGCATCGGCATCCACCGGCCGCAGCACCCGCTCGGCACGAATCAGTCGGGCCACCGGACGGCCCCGCTTGGTAATCACCACCTCGTCACCTGAAGCCAGTTGCTCCGTCAATTCGCTCAAGTGAGCCTTGGCGTGCGCAAAGCTCACGATTTTCTCGCCCATACATCACCTCATAACCATATTACTGGTCACATGGTAGTCGACGCCATGCAACGACAACACAGATGATGCGCCCTGTAGCCCGTAGGATAGGCAAAGCATAGCGTGCCCACGTGGACCTACCCACACGCGGCCCCCGTCCGAGCCAGGTCACACACCCATAGCCCCGAACCATGTGGGCACAGCCGCAGGCTTTTGCCCATCCTCGGCTGCTACAGCCGTGCATAACCGGCCTCCCGTTGACTTCGCACGGCCAGGATGAAAACCGTATCAATCGCCGCGGCATAGCGATACAGCGCCACATACCCGCGCGCACCCCGACCGATCACCAACTCGCGATTGCCCGCGGTGTCCGGACGGCCGATCAGGGGATTGCGTTCCAGCACGTCGATTGCCGCGATGATGTCCTGCAACCGCGACGGGGCGTCCGCTACGTCGTACTCGGCAAGATGGGCCAGAATCCGGTCAAAGTCATCCGCAAGCTCCGGAGCCAGCTCGATACGGGACACCTTCAGGGCGCCAGCTTGCGCGCCGCCGGCCGCGCGGGACGCTTGCCCTCCATGCTTTGCTCAAGGTAGCGCCGCATTTCCTGCCACGGGATGGTCTCGCCGGACGCCACGATGTCCGCATACCGCTGGTTTGCGGTCTCGTCGAAATCCTGCCGCAAGGCTTCCTGTTCGGTTTTCTCCACAATGGCTTGCAGGATGAAGCCGTGGGTTGTGGTGCCTGATCGTTCCGCCGCCAGACGGATACGCTGTTTGAGTTCATCCGACAGGCGAATGGTCGTGGTGGACATGGGCCGCTCCAGAAGCAAAATGATGTAGCACTTTAGTGTCACATGCTCGCAGGTTTCCGCGCCGCAAGTCCAGCCGATATCGCAGCTAACCCCTCACCCGGCTTCGGCTGCCAGGAGGGCTTCAGCCTCACGACTTCATCCCCGCAGCACCAAACCCATCTGCTTCGACGCATTGTCAGCGCAGCTGCGCTGCTCGATCGCCCGGCAAGCCGGACTCCTACAATCGATCCCGCCGCCGCACCACGGACGGCAGCACCCCTCTCCCGCTCGCGGGAGAGGGGCCGGGGGAGAGGGTAGTTTTGCTACAGCCAGCCTCACCGCCCGAACAGAAAATCCGCCTGCACCGCCCGGCCGTCGCTGTCGTAGCTCATGTTATAGACCCCCGCCAGCCGAAGCCCGCGCTCGCGCAGCCAGGCGATCACCTCGTCGGCCAACGACTGCCCGGCGTACAGCTCCATGAAAGAGCACTCCACATACACCCAGGCGAAGTGCTCCAACACGCCCTCGCATCCCGCCAGCGCCGGCAACTCGAACCCCTGGACATCGAGCTTGAGCAGTGCCGATGCCACGCGATCTGCTGCCGGCACTTCATCCGCCAGTCGCGCCACGCGAATCGTCGCCGTACCCACCTCAGCCGTGCCGGGAAACAGCGCGTTCTGCCGCGCCGTGATCGGCAACAGCGAAGAGGAATCGTCCCGCGCGGACACGTGAATCGTCGCCTCCCCCGGCTCCGGCCCGACGGCTGCCTCGACCAGACGCGCCCGGTCATCGCCCGCAAACACCGCCCGATACAGCGCCGCCGGCCCAGCCAGCGGCTCGAAGGAGACGATGCGCGCCTGGGGAAAGCAATGCCGCGCCGCCAGTGCGAACTGCCCCCGGTTGGCGCCGATGTCCACCACCGTGGCGACCGGCCCCAGATTGCGCAGTACCCGGGCGTGCTCGACGCCCGCCGCCACCCGATGCCGGCGCAGCGCCGCGCGCCAGGCGGGCACGACCAGGATGCCGGCGAGCTTGCGGGCCTTGGCGGTCCAGTTGTTCAAGGCGCGTCTCCATCCGCCACAGGTGCGGCAACCTCATTGGCGT
This sequence comes from uncultured Gammaproteobacteria bacterium, assembly GCA_913060555.1. Taxonomy (GTDB): domain Bacteria; phylum Pseudomonadota; class Gammaproteobacteria; order Pseudomonadales; family Porticoccaceae; genus JAGPUQ01. The sequence continues at coordinate 9,747 of CAJXRS010000088.1, forward strand.
GATGACGGGTAATCACCTGCTCGTATTCCGCCGTCAATGCATCGACAATCGCCGGCCAGGTAAAACGCGCCTTCACCAGCTGCCGGCCGGCCTCGCCCATGGCGCGGCGGCGGTCTGCATCGACCAGCAAGGTTTCCAACGCCTGCGCCACCTCGCCCGCATCGCAGCGCGTCACCAGCCCCGCGCCGGCACCGGACACTTCAGCGTGGATGTTCACCTGATCGGAAATCACCACTGGTAGAGAGCAGGCTAGTGCCTCGATCACCGTCATGCCGAAATTTTCGGTGTAGGAAGGCAAGGCGAACACGTCCGCATCCACATAGGCCTGTAGCACCTCGGCACCGTGCAGGGAACCGACGAAGTGCACCGCCCCATCAAGTCCGCGCTCGCGCACCCAGCCGCGCACTCGCTGGCCGTAATCGTCGTTCTCCGGCCCGGCGATCACCAGCTGCACCCCGGGCACGCGCCGGCGCAGTGCATCGAAAGCCGGGATCAACAGGTCCAGCCCCTTCTTGAAATGCAGCCGGCCCAGAAACAGCACCAGCGGCGCCTCGCCCACGCCCCAGCGCGCGCGCAGCGCGCCGCGTGCGGGCAACGTAGCGTATTGCGCCCAGTCCAGACCGTTGGGCACGACGAAAGACGGTGCGCGCAATTTCAGAAAGGACGCGCGTTCGCGCTCCTCTTCGGCGGTGTAGTGGATGGCGCCCGCCGCGTGCAGGTTGGGCAGGTCGAACCAGCGCTCGTAGAGCCGTTTGAAGCGCAGCCAGCCCGTGGAACTTTTGGCGTAGAGATAGGGATCGAGGGCGCCGTGCGGCATAACCACGTAAGGCACGCTCTGCCGCCGCGCCTGCCAGGCGGCATAGGTGGGCGGAAAGCGGTACAGGCCGTGGATGTGGACGATGTCGAACTCGGCTACAGTCCTGTCTCTTATACACATCTCCGAGCCCACGAGACTAGGCATGATCTC
>CAJXRS010000089.1 GCA_913060555.1 uncultured Gammaproteobacteria bacterium
CGAGATCATGCCTAGTCTCGTGGGCTCGGAGATGTGTATAAGAGACAGTGATTATTCCGCGCTGGAAAGCCTCGAGGCGATCAACCTGCGGCTGCGCGACATGGGCGTCGGCCTGCATCTCTCCGAGGTCAAGGGCCCGGTGATGGACCGGCTGCACCGCAGCGATTTCCTTACCGCCCTGAACGGCCAGGTGTTCCTGTCGCAATACGAGGCCTGGACCCGCCTGGCCCCGTCATCGGCGCCCGCCGCCGCAAGCGCAATCTGACGGAACCGGATGGCGACCTCTGCCCTCCACGTCCCGTAACCCGATGTCTCGGAGATCTGTAATGATCGGCACCGCGCCGCGTCCTTGCATGACGGCAGCGCGGGCGCTGGCGTGATTGTGCCGCAGAGATCAAACCCCTAACCTGAATGGGATTCGAGAGCCCCATAGGAGGTGCCAAGGATGAGGGAGCTTTCCCAATACGCGATCCTTTTCGGGCTGAGTGTCGGTGTGTTCGGTCTCGTGCTCAGCCTTTACGGGCTGGCGCGGGCCATCGGGCGCGCGCGCGCGGAACCCGGCAAGGACGTGCCCGCCACCGCCGGCACCCTGTCGCGCGATCCGGTCTGGGTGCGCTACCATGCGCGTTATGCCGGTTATGCGCTGCTGTTTCTGGCCTTCGACATGGAGATGGCGTTCATGTATCCGTGGGCGGTCGTCTACCGCGAAGAAGGGCTGATCGCATTGCTCGACATGGGCGTTTTCCTGGCAATCCTGTTCTTGGGCCTGCTCTATGGCTGGAGCCAGGGCGCGTTGAGGCGGCAATGACCTTGGTCGGGGCGCGAGAGGGCGCGATGTCCGGGATCAGGCGGGCGGTCGCGGCGGCCATGGCGCGCGATCTGTCGGCCTTCGTGCTGCCCGGCGCGTCAGTTGCGCGGGCGATGGGGCTCGATCTGTCCGGGTCGCATCTGCGGCTTGTCGGCACCCCGCGCCATGCGAATCTGTTGATCGTCGTCGGCCCCTTGCCCCCCGGTCTGCGCGATGCCGCCGCCGTCACCTACGCGCAGATCCCGCGCCCCCGCGCGATCCTTGCGCTGGGTGCCGGCGACATCGCCCCGTTGCCCGATGCGGACGTGTCGGCCCCGCTGACCCAGGCCGGGCTGCAATCCGGGCTGGCCGATCTGCGCCGCGTGATCGCCGCGGGCGCGTTTCGCGCTGACAGCGGGGAGTTTAACGCCCCCGCTCTTGAGGTGCGCGTGGAATACACTTGCCCGATGCACCCCGAAATCGTCCGCGACGCCCCCGGAGACTGCCCCAAATGCGGCATGACGCTGGTGCCGCGCGAAACAGCGTCCGATGGACATGGTGGGCACGGTGGCCACGACATGCCCCCGGAGGACAGGTCAAACCCCGCCGATCACGCACATGCGGGCCACGCCGAGGACGCGGGCGGGGCGGGGACATACACCTGCCCGATGCACCCCGAGGTGATCAGCGACGCACCGGGCAAGTGCCCCAAATGCGGCATGTTTCTGGTGAAGGCGGAGGAGGGGGAAAGCCACGGTCACGGGCATAGGCATGGGCATGGGCATGGCGGTCACGGTCACGGGCATGGCAGCGAAGCGCACGGAGCGCACGGAGCGCACGGTGCGCATGGGCATGGCGATCACGGCGGTCATGGCAAACAGCAGGACCATTCCGGCCACGATGGCCACGATGGCCACGATGGGCATGCCGGACATGGCGGCCACTCCAAGGCCGCTATCGACGGGATCGAGCCGCATTTCATGTCGATGGTCGAACTGACAGAAGGCCAGCCGCGCAGCAGCGACGGGTTGCAGATGGACTGGATCGAGGTGCCGTTCGGGCCGTTCTTTCCCGGCCTGCCCGCAGGGCTGCGCCTGACCCTGACGCTGGACGGCGATACCGTGGCGGGCAGCGAGGTCAGGAGCCTTGTGGGCAGGGCGGAACTGGTGGATGGCCCGCAGATGAGGGTGGCCGATTTCGTCGAGCGTCTGGCCGCGATGATGCCGCTCAGCCCGGTGGCCTATCGGACGCTGGCCTGCGCGGCGATCGAGGAGGCCGCGAGCGTCGACCCCGGCCATGACGCGCGCCGTGGCCGCGCCGCCGCGGTGGAACGCGAGCGGATCGCCAGCCACCTGAACTGGCTGGCCGAGTTCGGCCTGCAGTCGGGTTTTTTGTGGCTCGCCGCGCGCGCTGGGGCGTTGCAACTGGCCGTTCAAGGTGCCGACGTCGCCGGGATCGCCGCGCAGGCTGGGGCGATCCGGCGGCTGACGCGCCGGGTGCAGGCGGCCCCGTTGATGCGGATGCGGCTGAGACGCATCGCGCGCATCGGCAAGGACACCCCGGCGAGCGGCCCGGTGGACCGGGCGCGGGGTGGCGGATCGGATGCCCGTACGGGTGATCCAACGCTGAAGGATCTCGGGTTCGAAACGCGCGTCCGCAACGGCGGCGATGCGCTGGCCCGGCTGCGGCTGCGCTGCGACGAGATCGCCCAAAGTCTCGACGTGATCGCGGCCGCCGGGAGGATTGCTGTGCCGCAGGTGCCGGATGTGGACAGGGTGTCGGGCGAGGGCGCGGCCCGCATCGAAACACCGCGCGGAGCGGCGCAGCTGCGCGTGAAGCTGACCGATGGCCGGGTGGTCGAGGCCGATCTCGACACGCCGTCAGACGTGAACATCGCCCTTGTCGAAACGGTGACGGCGCAGCAGGAACTGGGCGATGCCTTGGCCGCTGTCGCCTCGCTCGACCTGTCGCCATGGGAGGTGCGTGGATGAGCATTCTTGTCGTTCTCCTGTCGCTCGCCGCCGGGGCCTACGCGCTGGCCGTCATCGAACGATGGGCCGTGCATGGGCACCTGAGCCTGACCGGTCCGGCCTGGGCCGCCCTGGCGCTTCTGGGGCGGGAATCGCTGCTGGCGCGCAAATCCGACCGGTTGTTCTTTGAGCTTGGGCCGGTGCTGCTATTGGTGGCGGGGCTGATGGCGGTGGCGGTGATCCCGCTGGCGCCGGGGCTTATCATCACCGACCTGGCCACCGGGGCGCTGTTTCTGAACGCCGCGCTGGCCTATGTGCTGGTGGCGCTGATCATGGCGGGCTGGGGTCCGAACGGGGCCTACGCGATGATCGCGGGCTGGCGGTTTCTGGGCCAGTTCATCGCCTATGCGATGCTGATCGTGATGCCGATCACCGCCGTCGCCATGCGGGCGGAGTCGCTCTCGACGGTTGAGATCGTCGCCTCGCAGGAACAACTCTGGAACGTGCTGTACCAGCCGATGGGGTTCATCCTCTTTGTCGTGGCGGCGATGGGGCTCGCGTGGTTGCCGCCGCTGGACCTGCCCGATGCGACCGGCGAATTGGCCGGCGGGGTCGAGGCCGAGTATACCGGCGTGCGGCTGGCGGTGCTGCGGCTGGCGCGGATGGTCATCATCCTGGCGCTGGCGGGGGCGACCGTGACCTTCTACCTGGGCGGCTGGCTGGGCCCATGGCTGCCGCCCTGGGCCTGGAGCGCGATCAAGATCTTGGTCGTGGCCGCGGCCATGCTGAGCGTCGGGCGCTACATGCCGCGCATCCGCGAGGCGCGCTATCTGGCGCTGAGCTGGAAGCTGGGGATCTCGCTGGCGCTGGCCAATATCTTTGTCGTGGGCGTGATTGCGCTGGTGGTGCCGATATGACGGTTCAGATGATCTTTCTGGCGTTCTTCGGCGGCGCGGCGGTATGGTTCGGCGTCGTGGTCTTCCGCACCCATTCGATGGTGCGTTCGGCGCTGGCGCTGCTGTTTTCGCAAACCGCGATCGGGGCGATGTTCCTGGTCATGCAGGCCGAGTTTCTGGGCGTGTTGCAGATCATGATGATGGCCACCGAGATGAGCATCATGGCGATCTTCATGGTGATGTTCATGATGGATCCCGGCGGGCTTGGCGGTATGGATATGAGCCACCAGAAGCGCTTCTCGATAGGTGCCGGGGTGAGTGCCGCCGTTGTCGCCATCGCCGTTGCGCTGCTGTCCGACTGGGGCCCCGCAGCGGAGCAGGTGGTGGACGCGGAAGCGCAGACACGGGCGCTGGGCATGGAACTGCTCGGGCGCTCGATGATGATCTTTGAGACCGCCGGTATCACCATCCTGACCGCAATGATTGCCGCCACGGCAGTGGCAATACCGGTGCAGAACCTGTCAAGTAAAGACGACAAGGAGGCATCGGAATGACCATGATTCTGATATTGGCGCTTGTGACCGGCGCCATCCTGTTTGGTATCGGAGTCTACGGTGCACTGTCACAGACCAATCTGGTGATGATCATGATGGGCGTGGAGCTGATGCTGGCAGGCGCCATGGTGAATCTGGTGGCTTTCTGGCGCTTTCTGCATCCGGAAGCCTATTCCGGCCAGATGTTTGTGCTGGTGGTGATGACGGTTATGGCACTGGAGATGGCGGTCGGCTTTGGCGTTGCTATTGCGCGCTTCCGGGCCAAGGGCTCAGTCGAGATGGAAGAAGCGGAGGACCTGAAAGGATGAGTGCAGTGCTTCTGCCGATATTGCCACCGCTGATAGCCGCCCTGGCGGTGTTGATACTGCGCCGTGGCAGCGCTGCGCTGGCCCTGGCTGGCGCGACGCTCAGCCTGGCAGGCGGTGTCCGGCTGCTGGCCGGAGCCCTTGACGGCCAGGCCGAAACCCTGCTTCTACCCGGGCTGCCGGACATGCCCTTGCGCCTGGTTTCGGGTCCGATGACGGCACTGCTGAGTGTGGCAGTGGCCACGGTCGGAACCTTCGTTCTGGTTTATGCCATCGGCTATATGAAGCGGGAGTCCGGCCAGGCGCGCTTTTATGCCGTAATGTCGCTGTTCCTGGCGGCGATGCAGGCGTTGGTGCTGGCTGGCGACTGGGTTCTGTTGTTGGCGGCCTGGGAACTCATCGGCCTCTGCAGTTACCTGCTGATCGGCTTCTGGTTCCAGCGGCCGGAAGCCGCAAACGCAGCCAGCCGTGCTTTTCTCTATACCCGCAGCGCCGATCTCGGGCTTTATGTGGCGATATTCATACTCATCGGGTCGTCAGGTACCAGTGAGATCGCCGCCTCTCTGGAAGTTGGCGGTAGTGCCTCGACCGCCGCCGGCCTGCTGTTATTGCTGGCGGCCATGGGTAAGTCGGCCCAGGTTCCCCTGCAGGACTGGCTGATGCGCGCCATGGCCGGCCCGACACCGGTCTCGGCGCTGCTGCACTCGGCCACGCTGGTGGCGGCGGGCGCCATTCTGCTGATCCGGTCTGCGACGCTGCTGAGTCCTGAAGCGCTTTTCGCTATAGGGCTTGTGGGTGGTATCACCACGGTGGCGGCCGGGGTGATTGCGCTTGCCGAACGTGATCTCAAACGCCTGCTGGCGGCTTCCACGGCCAGTCAGTACGGCCTGATGCTGATTGCAGTGGGCGCCGGGGTTCCGACAGCCGCGCTGTTGCACCTTCTCGCCCATGCTGCCATTAAAAGCACCCTGTTTCTTGCTGCCGGTGACTTTCAACATGCCCGCGAGGGTACCGCTTTTGATCAGTTGAAAGGCGTTGGCCGCGCCAGGCCCTGGGCCTTTGCCGGCTTTGCGCTGGCAGCGCTGGCACTGGCGGGCATTCCACCGCTGAGCGGGTTCTTTTCCAAGGATGCGGTAATTGCTGCCGCGCTGTCGGGGCAAGGCGCCGCCTGGCTCGGCCCCCTGGCTCTGGCGGGCACTCTGCTTACCGGCGCCTATATGGGCCGGGCTTTACGGGTGCTCTGGCAGGGCTCGGGCGACAGCCGGCCGGTAGAAGGTACTGGCTGGATGCGCGCTGGCATCTGGGGTCTGGCGATCCCCGCCGCTGGCCTGGGTCTGGCCTTTGGTCCCCTGGAAACAATACTTGATCTGCCCGCTCCGGAAACCGCAGGTACCGTCGCCATAGTGCTGGGGCTCGTCGCCGCATTGGTCGGGCTGGCCTTGGGCTGGCTGGTGCCGGTCCAGCGCCTGCTTGGACCTGCCCATCAATGGGCAGAATCGGGTTTGGAGGTCGCGGGCGGGCTTACCGCCTGGATAGGCCGGCCCGCAATGGCTGTTGCCCGGGGCTGTGACCGTCTGGAGGATCATCTGTACGCGGCCGCGCTTGCCATTGGTCATACAGCTCTCAGCATTGCCCGTGGGGGCGAGCGACTGGAACAACGTTTGTATCTGGCCGTACTTGGCGTCGGCCGCGCCAATCTGGCGGTGGGTCGCTGGGTTCGCAGCGGGGATGAGCGTGGTATCGACGGCCTGATCTTTGCCCTCGTGGCCGGTGTGCGGGACCTCGGCGCGCGGGCGAGAACCCTGCAAAGCGGCCTGATCCATCACAGCCTGGCGATCAGCGCCGTAGCCACCGCTGTGCTCCTGGCCATCCTGTTTTCAGCTTCACTGAGTGTCTAAAGGAACCCTGTACTCATGTTACCACTTGTATCCCTGACCCTGTTTTTGCCACTCGTCGGCGCTGTGCTGATTCTGTGTTTGCCGAAGCCGACGGCGCGGACGGTGCACAGCATAGCGATCGTCAGTGCCGCCCTGACCCTGGTCGGCGCTCTGGCCATGTGGCTTCAGGGCGTGAGTGGTGACGGCTTTTCCCAGGTCGAAGAGCTGGTATGGATGCCGGCCATTGGCGCCGCCTACCGGGTCGGGGTTGATGGCATCAGCCTGCCGCTGGTGCTGCTGAGTGCCGTGCTTTTCCTGGTTTCTCTGATCTATGCGTCGTCGCTTCGCGACCGTCCGCGTGCCTACGTAGCTCTGATCCTGCTTCTGGAAACCGCGGCAATCGGTACCTTTACCGCCCTGGACGGCATTCTGTTCTACGTCTTCTTCGAAGTTTCCCTGGTGTCGATGTATTTCATGATTGCCGGATGGGGACATGAAGACCGGCAGCGGGCCGCCCTGATGTTCTTTATCTACACCCTGCTGGGCAGCCTGCCACTGTTGCTCGCAATTCTGGGGCTTTACCTCGGCAGTCCCGACCCCACCTTCGATATGCGGGCGTGGATTGCCAATCCTCCTCTGGAGGGGGCGGCGGCCATGTGGGCGTTGATCGCCATGCTGATTACCTTCGCGGTCAAGATTCCTGCGATACCGTTGCATACCTGGTTGCCTGCGGCCCACGTTCAGGCACCGACCGTTGGTAGCGTCATCCTGGCGGGTATCATGCTGAAGTTCGGCACATACGGGCTGGTGCGGTTCGCCCTGCAAATGACCCCTGACGCCCTCCGCGATGCCGGCATCGTTGTTTTGTTTTTCGGTGTCGTCAGCGCAATCTACGGTGCCTTTGCCGCCCTGGCACAAACTGATCTCAAGCGCCTGGTGGCCTATACCTCAATCAACCACATGGGCTACGTCATTGTCGGCGTCGCCGTTGCCGCACTGACTCTGGACCCGTCGGTGCGTGCCGTCGCGCTGGATGGAGCCGTGCTGCAGATGTTCAGCCACGGCCTGGTCACGGGGGCCCTGTTCCTGCTGGTAGGCATGATTCAGGAGCGCGCCCATACCCGGGAAATGAACGAGTTTGGCGGCCTGCTCAAAACGGTTCCACTGCTTGGCTGGTTCTTTGTGCTGGCGGCTTTTGCGTCTCTGGGGCTTCCAGGCCTCGCGCACTTCCCGGCGGAGTTCCAGATATTCCTCGCGACTCTGGGCACCACTCCTGTCGCGGTTGTGGTGATTCTGGGGATTGCCATTATCGCCGGGACCTTTCTCAAGGCCCTGCGCGAAATCTTTCTGGGTGAACCCCGGGATCGCTGGAATAGAATGCCGGACTTGAGCCCAAGGGAAATTCTCGCGGTTGCGCCCTTGCTGGCGCTGACCGTCGCTACCGGCGTGGCGCCGTCCTGGGTGTTGGACGTCATTCACCGGACTACTTCGGCACTGGTGCTGTAATGGGTCGAGATCTCGCATTAATCATTCCAGAAATTGCCGTTCTGCTGACGGCTGTTGGTGCCCTGATTGCGGAAATGCTGCGACAGCCCCGGATTTCGCTGATCATTGCCGTCATCGGCCTGGTCGTTGGCACCGGGCTGACCCTGCGCCTGCTCGGCACAGACACAACGGTATTTGGCGGCAGTTTCCGCATCGATACGTTAAGCATCTGGGCCAAGCTTATCCTGCTACCAGCTACGGTGCTCTCGATGCTGTTGGCGCGGGTGGATGTCCGGGGCAGCGCCCGCGAGGGTACGGTCTACAGCCTGCTGATCTTTTCCACTCTGGGCGCTCTGGTACTGGCGGGGGCAGGGGACTCCATGTTTCTGGTGCTGGGTACGTTGCTGACCGGCCTGGCCACCTTTGCCCTGGTTGCCTATCCGGATACTGATCCGGCGACCGAAGCGGCCATGAAATTCTTTGTGTTCGCTTCAGTCACCACTGCCATCATGATTTTCGGCCTGAGCTACTGGTTCGGTGCCTCCGGCTCTACGCTGATCGCCGATCTGCCGGCCATGGATACCATGCCGCTGGCCGTGATTCTCGGGTTCGTGACTGTGGTTGTGGGTCTGGGCTACAAGGCATCACTGGTTCCGTTCCACTTCTGGGCACCCGACGCCTACGAGGGCGCGCCACTGTCCATTGCCGCCTACCTATCCGTCGTGCCCAAGATTGGCGCCCTGTTTGCGCTCACTCAGGTGGTTCGTCACCTGCCACCGGAAACCGGCTGGGCTGCGGTCATGGCGGGGCTGGCCGTGCTGAGCATGACCTATGGCTATCTTGCGGCACTGGTGCAGGATAACGTCATCCGGCTGCTGGCCTATTCGTCGATTGCCCAGTCCGGCTATTTCCTGCTGGGCATCCTCGCGGTGGGCTCCAGTGAGCTGGCCTTACCATCGATCATTCTGTTCGCCGTCGCCTATGCGGCTATGAACCTGGGCGCTTTCGCGGTTGCCGCCATAGCCGGGCGCACTCTGAACGATTTTAGCGGGCTGGGCCGGTCGCGGCCTTTGATTGCCATCGCAATGGTAGTCTTCCTGCTGTCATTGGTGGGCATTCCGCCACTGGCAGGTTTCGTCGGCAAGTTCCTTCTGTTTGCGGCAGCCATTGACGTCCAGTTCACATGGCTGGCGGTGGTGGCGATCATCAATAGTGCACTGTCGCTGGCAGTGTATCTGCGCATTGTTGTGCCGATGTACAGGGGAGGGGATTCTGCATCCGTTGAGCTTGATGCATGGCTGGGATTCGTGGTGTTTGCGACGGTTGCAGCCACATTCATCATCGGACTGGGTGCCCAGTTTATGATTGTTCGCGACATCGTATGATGTGCCTAGTGTTGTGTTCGGCATCCATGCGAGAAAGCCGCCGAATGCTGACGTGGTCAAAAAATCGCCATCTTACCCCAGCAGGCAAATTATGCTGTGCTACCTCAGACCCGGCGAGCCAACCACCAACCGACGACCATCGACAGCAATAACGCCACGAGAGGCCAGGTTATACCGCTTATTGACGCAAAGGCTGGGCCCGGACAATAACCTGATAGACCCCAGCCTATCCCAAACACAGCGGCACCAATCAATAAACGGGTATCAATATCACGACGTGTGGGCACGATAAACGTTTCTGCGAAAAGAGGGCCCTGACGACGGAACACCAATCGGTAGCCGATAAACGTTGTTATCACCGCTCCGCCCATAACAAATATGAGCGTTGGGTCCCAGTTACCAAAGACGTCGAGAAACCCCTGAACACGATGGGGGTCAGTCATACCGCCGATAGCCAGACCCAGGCCAAACAACAAACCAGCCAGGTAACCAAAAATCAGTTTCATAAAGAGTGTCCTGTCATGAGTCTGACGACGTAGACGGTTACAACACCCGTCAGGAGGAAAACCAGCGTTGCCAGCATGGATCTGGGGGATAGCCTGGCGATACCACAAACACCATGCCCACTGGTGCAACCGTTGCCGATACCAGACCCCAAGCCCACCAGCAAACCAGCCACGACCATCAGCGGCACGCCACCGATGGGCGCGCCGACCACGGCTTCCGGATTGCCCGCCACATTTCCAAGCGAGCCGTTCAGGACAACCAACAACAGAGGCCCGCTGATAAGGCCCAGCACAAATGCCAGTCGCCAGGCAGACTCCGCAGTAAACCGATCAAAGATCAGACCAGATACCATCCCACTGATGCCTGCAATACGTCCCAATGTGACCATAAGCATCACTGCGGACAAGCCTATTAAAAGACCTCCGAAGGCACCTTGAATAAAAGAGCTCCAGTCCATTTCTATACCTCTTCAAATGCCACAATTTGCCCAGCGGACAGTGTGTCGTCTCCACGTAACGGAGGCATACCACGAGATTGTTGCAACCTATAATCTCAGTTATTTAATATAGCTGTTAACGCTATCGTTATAACATAAAACCTGATACGTTGAAATCTGATCAATTCTCTTTGCGACGAGGGTGACGCCATGCAACATCCGCTAGTCACGCATTTCTTTGACGAGCCTACAAACACATTCAGCTACATCGTTCAGGATC
>CAJXRS010000090.1 GCA_913060555.1 uncultured Gammaproteobacteria bacterium
CGAGATCATGCCTAGTCTCGTGGGCTCGGAGATGTGTATAAGAGACAGCTGCAGATCCGGCGCGGCATCGAGGTCGGCCATATCTTCCAACTCGGCACCAAGTACAGCGAGGCGATGAATGCCCGGGTACTGGACGAGGGTGGACGCGAACAGGTGTTGCTGATGGGCTGCTACGGCATCGGCGTCACCCGGGTGATCGCCGCCGCGATCGAGCAGCACCACGACGACCGCGGCATCGTCTGGCCGGAAGCCCTGGCGCCCTTCGCGGTGGCCATAGTGCCGGTCAACGCCCATCAGTCGGAGCAAGTGCGCGAAACCTGCGAGCGCCTCTATCTGGAGCTGTCCGGCACCGGGTGCGAGGTGCTGTACATGGACCGGCCCAAGGTGCGGCTCGGCGTGATGCTCGCCGATGTCGAATTGATCGGCATCCCCAGGGTTTTGATAGTAGGCGAGCGCGGCCTCCGGGCCGGTGTGGTGGAGTACCGGGAGCGGCGCACGGGAACGAAACTCGACCTGCCGCTGACCGAAGTGACGGGCAGGCTGACAGCAGGGTCGCCGCGGTCATCGGGGAATGGCTGACCCGGCCAAAATGTTAAGCTTTCCATAATGTTGTTTCACTAAGGTGCCGCGAAGCGTGGTGGTCGGGGGTCCACTCGAGGACCAGGCCGTCACGCAGGGGGCAGGGAACACGGGACAGATGCCATCTATGCGCGGATCGAGTTCAGCAGCCGGCAGCCACTCCACCCACTGTGTAGAACGCCCCGCCCCCAGCCATCGGTCCCCCCTTCCCACAGGGTCGGAGCACGCCGACTTCGACCACGGCGCCGACGCGCCTCAAGAGCGGGGACGAATGGCTCTGCACATCCCCATCGCATTTCCCCCACCGCCGGTTCGCCGAACCGGCGGTGGGAAGCCCAGTACCCACCATCCTGATCGGGAGGATTCCGTTTGCGCCTGGCCCCTACCGCTACCCGCCATCAGCTACCCTTCCGACCCGCTGACTTTCCAACCCTGTGCCAGGCCCTGGATTACGCCGCGGGCGGCACCACCGGGGCCAACTTCTATTCGGGCCGAGGCGAGCTGCACGCGCGCCTGAGCTATCGAGCGCTGCGCCGGGATGCCCTGGCCCTGGCCCGCAAACTGCTCGCCCTGGGCTTGCGCCCGGGCGACCGGGTCGCGCTGATCGCCGAAACCGATCCCCACTTCCTGCGTTTCTTCTTCGCCTGCCAATACGCCGGCCTGGTGCCCGTACCCTTGCCGGCATCGGTCAAACTGGGCGCTCATACCTCCTATGTCGCCCAGCTCCGCCGCCTGCTGGCGGGCAGCCACGCGGCACTGGCGGTTGCCTCGTCGGGCTATCTGCCATTCCTCGAGGAAGCGGGCGCCGGGCTACCGCTGCGGCGAATCGCCGAGCCGGAGGCCTTTTACCAGCTCGCCGATGCCGACGACCAACCGCTGCCTGCACCGGACCCCCAGCGCGTCGCCTATATCCAGTACACATCGGGCAGCACGCGGTTCCCGCGCGGCGTGGTCATTCCCCAGCACACGGCGATGGCCAATCTCGCCGGCATCGTGCAGCACGGCGTGGGCCTTCGCCCCGGCGACCGCTGCCTGTCCTGGCTGCCCTTCTACCACGACATGGGTCTGGTCGGATTCGTGTTGGTACCGATGGCGGCACAGACTTCGGTCGACTACCTGGACACCCGCGACTTCGCGATGCGACCGCGGCAATGGCTCAACCTGATGACCAAAACCAAGGCTACCGTGTCTTTCGCGCCGCCTTTCGGCTACGACCTGTGCGCCAGGCGTCTGGCGACGGGTGAAGCCGCCAGATACGATCTCCGGCATTGGCGCGTAGCCGGCGTCGGCGCCGAGATGATCCGCCCCGAGACACTGGAGTTTTTTGCCGAAACACTGGCGCCCGCGGGTTTCGACCGGCGCGCCTTCCTGGCCTGCTACGGAATGGCCGAATGCACCCTCGGCATCAGCTTTTCTCCGCTGTACAAGGGCTTTCGAACTACGCTGGTCGATACCGAGGCGCTGTATGAGCAGGGCCGGGTGGTGCCGCTGGACGACAGGCGGCCGGGCGGCGTGCGCGGGCGTTACTTCGTCAACTGCGGAATCCCCCTGCCCGGCTACGAAGTCCAGATCCGCGACGAGGAAGACCGCATACTCGGCGAACACGAGGCCGGCGTCATCCACCTGCGCGGGCCCAGCGTGATGGCTGGCTATTTCAGGATGCCCGAGGAGACCAGCGCTGCGCTCGACGCCGAGGGCTGGCTCGACACCGGCGATATCGGCTATCTGGCCGGCGGCAGCCTGACCATCACCGGACGGCAGAAGGATCTGATCATCATCCATGGCCGCAACATCTGGCCCCAGGACATCGAGCACATCGCCGAAAGCCAACCCGAAGTGCGCTCCGGCGGCGCCGTCGCCTTTGCCGCTCCGAACGTCGACGGCGACGACTCCTGCACCCTCATGATCGAGTGCCGGGCGACCCATGCGGAGCACAGAACGGAGCTCTCCGCCCGCCTTCGCCAGCTGGTTCAGCGGGAGCTGGCGCTGGAATGTCGCGTCGAACTGGTGCCCAGACACCATCTGCCGCGGACGTCTTCCGGCAAGCTGTCGCGAGCCCGGGCGCGGCAGATGTTCATCGAGGCACAGCGGGAAAGCCAAGCGTCCGGCGAGGATTGGATTGCCGCCCGCTCCGGCTGAAAGCGCCGCTGCACAGGCGCCAATCGCGGTGACCGGCGCGACCGGCTTCATCGGTCTCCGTCTCTGCCTGCACCTCCGCCACCGGGGCTTCCCGGTCCGCGCCCTGATTCGCTCGCCGGCGCGGGCCTCGGCGTTGCACGCAGCGGGAGTCGAAACGGTTACCGGCGATCTGTCCGCACCCTTGGCGCTGAGCCAATTGGTGGCGGGAACGCGCGCGGTCATCCACTGCGCCGGCACGGTGCGCGGACGTACCCGCGAAGACTTTGACCGAGCCAATGTCAACGGCTTGGCCCAGCTACTGCAAGCCCTGACCGAACAGCCCACACCGCGGCTGCTGGCCCTGTCGTCGCTGGCGGCGCGCGCGCCGCAGCTGTCCCACTATGCCGCCAGCAAACGCGCCGGGGAACAGCTGTTGCTGGAACACGGCAGCGAAATTTCCTGGACCCTGTTGCGCCCCCCCGCGGTCTACGGGCCCGGCGACCGCGAGCTGTTGCCGCTGTTTCGCATCATGCGGCGCGGTCTGGGCCCGGTACCGGGGCAACTGAGTGACCGCGTATCCCTGCTCTACATCGACGATCTGGCCGCAGCCATCTGCGCCTGGTTGCGGGCGCCAGCCGTGCCGCGCGGCATCTTCAGCCTCTGTGATCCACGGGAGCAGGGCTACACCTGGGCCGACATCCTCGCCACCGCCGGAGCCATCTTCGGCCGTCGGGTGCGACCGCTGCGGATCCCCGCCGTGGCACTCCAGGGGGTCGCCGCGCTAAACTGGGCAGGAGCCACCATCATGGGTTACGCGCCCATGCTCACTCCGGGCAAGGCGCGAGAACTGCGCCACTCCGACTGGGTGTGCGGGTGGCGGGAACTGGGCGGCGCCATCGACTGGCGGCCGCAGATAACCCTCGCAGACGGCCTGGCACTGACCCTCGGCGGGACTGTCGGCACTGCCCCTTTCCAGACCCGGAGGTGAAGCCCAAGTGCAGTCCCGCGAGCCCGCCTCGATCCGCCTGTTCAACAACCAACTGCTGGAATCGCTCACCCATGTGCATCCGCTGGTGCCGCTGCTGTTGTGGGGCCCACTGGCGGTACTGCTGCTGGGGCGATCCATGGCGGTCGACGGCCTGAGCGTCTCCCAACTGCTGCCGGTCGCCGCTGCGGCACTGCTGGTCTGGAGCTTGACCGAGTACAGCCTGCATCGTTTCGTGTTCCATTTTCCGGCGCGCTCCCGGCCCGGCAAGTGGCTGGTGTTCCTGTTTCACGGCGTGCACCACGAAGCACCGCAGGACAAGAGCCGTCTGGTGATGCCGCCGGCCGGCGCCATCCTCATCATGGCGCTGCTGTGGGGCCTGTTCGCACTGTTGATTCCGGCACCCTGGACCCAGCCCTTCCTCGCCTGCTTCATCGTCGGTTACCTGATCTACGACTATACCCATTACGCCACCCACCATTTTCCGATGCGCCATCCCCTGCTGCAGCGCCTCAAGCAACACCATATGAAGCACCATTTCTCCGGCGTGCCCGGCCGCTACGGCGTCAGCTCGCCGTTGTGGGACCTGGTGTTTCGCACTACCGGCCGCTGAACCCGGTGCCCCAGTACTATCTGCTGCCCAAATCCCTGGTGCAACGCTGGCCGGCGCTGCGCAATGCCGCCTGGTGGCTGGAAGGACGCTTTTTCGGGGCACTGCTCGGCCTGGCAGGCCGCCTGCCTCCGGAACGGGCCGGGCGCCTGCTGGCCGCGCTGTTCGGATGGATCGGCCCGCACACCGACAAGGCGCGCAAGGTGGATACCAATCTCCGCTTCGTCTGCCCCGGGGCGGGCCCGCGCGAACAGCGGGTCATGGTCAAACAAGTGTTTCGCAATCTCGGCTTCGCCACCGCCGAACTGCTCGCCGCACCCAAGCTGCTCGCCCAGCGCAGCAGCCGCTTCGAATTCGATATCGATCCCCGCAGCGAAGCCCTGCTGGCCCAGCGGCAACCGGTGCTGTGGGTGACTGCGCACCTCGGCGCCTGGAATCTGAACAATGCCCTGGTCCCGGAATACGGCCTGGAGGCCAGTTACCTATACGCCCGCGAGGCCAATCCCTATCTGCAGGATCTGTTTTACCGGTTGCGCAAGATTCCCGGCATCCACCTGTATCCCAACAGCGGCGGCCTGCTGCGCCTGCAGCGCGAACTGAAGGCCGGACGCAGTGTGGGCCTGGTGATCGACACCCGTCTCGACGAGGGCGAGCTCATCCCGCTGTTCGGCATACCGGCACCGACCAATACCCTGGCCGCCAGGCTGGCGCTGCGCGCCGGGGTGCCTCTGGTCACCCTGTGGACCGAGCGCCTGCCCGGCTTCCGTTACCGCCTCCGAGTGGAAGCGCCGGTGACCGTGCCGGACTCCACCGCGGATGGCAACGAGCGTGCCATCGCCATGACTACCGAGTTGAATGGTCGCTTCGAAGCCTGGATCCGCCGCGACCCCACCCAGTGGATGTGTCTGAAGCGGCGCTGGCCCAAGGATGCCCAACCCGCGGCCGACAGCGACCTGGGATGAGCCGTGGCCTTTGGGCCCGGATGCTACACTTGCGCGCCCACCCAAACGTACCGACGTGCCCATGAATTCGACTCTGCACACCGCCAACAAGTACTTCACCAAACGGCTGGTTCGCCTCACCAGCCTGGCGCTGCCGGAGGCACGCGGCCTCGCCCTGGAGCGCTGGCGGCTCGGGCGCGAAGAATTCTGGAAATACCGCTACTGCGATCATGTCTTTGCCTCCTACGCCAAGAGCGGCCGCACCTGGGTGCGCGCCATGCTGTCGCGTTATTTCCAGCTCACTTACAGCGGTATTCCCGAAAATATGCTGTTCGGCTTCGACAACTACCACCGCATCAATCCGGCGGTGCCGAAGATCTTTTTTACCCACGACAACTATCTGCGCGCCTATACCGGCAACCTGGACTCCAAGCGCGATTTCTATGACAAAAGCACCGCCCTGCTGGTGCGCCGCCCACAGGATGTCGCCGTTTCCCAGTTCTTTCAATGGAAACACCGCATGCGCCCGCACAAGAAGGCGCTCAACAACTACCCGGAACACGGCGCCGAACTGTCCATGTACGATTTCCTGATGCACCCGCACCAGGGTCTGCCAAACATCATCGAATTCATGAATCTGTGGGCCCGCGAACTGCCCCGCATTCGTGAATCGCTGCTGCTGCGCTACGAGGATCTGCGCAGCAATCCGCAACCGGAATTGGGCCGGCTGGTGAGCTTCCTGGGCATGACACCTGACCCTACAGCCATCGCCGCGGCTGTGGACTTCGCCTCCGTCGAGAATCTGCGCAAGAAGGAGGAGACCAACTACTTCTTGCGCAGCGGCAGCCGCCTGAAGGCGGCCGATCCCGACAATCCCGATTCCTACAAGGTGCGCCGGGCCAAGGTCGGCGGCTATCGCGATTATTTCGACGACACCCAGCTTGCCGCCATCGATGCCCTGGTCGCCGAGCGCCTGGATCCCGCGCTCGGCTACTCCGCCGGAAATGTCACCCGCAGTGCCTGAGTTCGTGCGCCTCGCCTGGCATGCCGCCCAGGCATTGTTGCCGGGCTCTCCGGAACGCCGCCGTACGGCTGAGCGCTGGTTACGCGGCTGGGAAGAAAACCGTCGCCTGCAACCGGCCGACTGGGTACTGATGTCCTGGGGCAAGAGTGGCCGCACCTGGCTGCGGGTGATGCTGTCGCGCTTCTATCAACTGCGCTTCTGTCTGCCGGAATCCGAGTTGCTCGATTTCGACAACCTGCACCGCCGCAATCCCGAGGCACCCCGGGTGTTCTTCACCCACAACAACTATCTGCGCGACTACACCGGCAACTGGCAATCCAAGGCACACTTCGCCGGCAAGCCGGTGGTGCTGCTGGTGCGCGATCCGCGCGACGTCGCGGTGTCGCAATATTTTCAGTGGCGCTTTCGTATGCAACCGCGCAAGAAATTGCTCAACCATTATCCGCCCCACGGCGCCGAGATCGACCTGTTCGAGTTCGTCACCGACCCTGACGTGGGCCTACCGCGCGTGGTGCAGTACTTCAACGACTGGGCGGCGTCGCGCACCGAGGTCGGCGAACTCCTGCTGGTGCGCTACGAGGACATGCGCGAAGATCCGGCGCGGGAACTGGGCCGCATCCTCGAATTCACCGGCACCCCGGGAACGCCGGAAAGCATCGCCGCGGCGGTCGAGTTCGCCGCCTACGACAACATGAAGAAACTGGAAACCGAGGGTTTCTTCCGCAATGCCGGCGCCCGAGTGAAGGCCGGGGATGCCGGCAATCCGCAGTCTTTCAAGGTGCGTCGCGCCAAGGTCGGCGGCTACCGCGACTACTTCGACGACGCCCAGTGCGCGGCCCTGGACAACATGCTCAGGCAGCTCGATCCGCTGTTCGGCTATGGCATCGATGGCATCGCCAGCCGCAGCAGCGCCTGACCGCCGGCATCGGCCCGCCAGCACAGCGCCAGGCGATGGCCCGGTTCATCGATGACCTGCTGCCACTGCCAACCCGGGACCCTGCCAGCCAACACCTCCCGGGTGCAGGGCGCGCGGCGATAATCCCGAAGTCCGTAACCCTGCGCCTTCAACCAGGCCTCGCGCAACGTCCAGATATCGTGAAAAGCTGCGAGTTGCTCGGCATCGGCGAGCGACTCCAGCCAGGCGACTTCGGCCGTCGAATAGAACCGTCGCGCGAAAGCGAAGAGCCGCGGCCGCGTCCGGATGACCTCGATATCGACACCGAGCGCGGCCACCCGTCCGAGCGCACAGGCCACCCATGCGCCGCTATGGGCAAGGCTGATCACGAACGGGGAGTCGGGCAGATGCGGCTGGCCGCTGGCGCAGAGCGCGATCTTCCAGGCGTGCCCGGAATCCAGCCAGGCCAGCGCGCGGTGTGCCAGCAGCCGCACCGCCAGCGCATGGCGCCGGGCAGCTGCATGGCGGTAGCGCCGGCAGTGCTCGCGCTCGTCCTGCGGCAGCGCCGCTTCCGGGTCCGCCACGCTGGCGAGCAGCTCGGCGACCGGCGCGAGCCACAGGCCGATGGCGCCATCCGCCACTTCCTCCGCGGGCGCCAGCGGCATGGGTTCGATCAAAGGCACTGCACCTCCTTGCCCACCAGACGGTCACGCACCCGCCAATACCAATAGAGGGTATCGGGGTTCATCACCACGACGAAGACCCGCCGCGCGATCCTCCGGACAATCGATCGGTCGCACCGCGTACCAGGCGTGGTCGGTGCGGTCTATCAGTGACGACTGGTTACCGATCGAGAGCGCTTCCTCGATGCCGACGAAATCCTCCCGCGCCTGTGCCGAGTCGTAGCTCAGGCGGCCGCCGTCGTCGAGGATGAGGGCGCCACCGCCTCATTCCGGCTGCCAAACCGCACAATCGTTCGGCGCGTAGTGCCAGTGAAAACGGAACACCGGCCGCCCGCTAGCGAAGATGCGTGTGGTCTGGCGCCGATAGCCGAACTTGCGCTCGCACAGCTCCAGTGGTGGCAGGTTGGCGAGCAGCTCCCGATAGCCCGCGGCAGTGATCGGGCCGGGAACACCTTGCCAAGGCCAAGACCAGGCCCGGACGCGGGCGAAATCGGCGGGGTCTACAGCGGCCAGACGGCTCAGGTCCAGATAGCGCATCTCAGGCCGCCTCGGCGTATTTTCCACCAGCGCCAGGGGCATCGTGGCGGATGTGATTGCGCGCCATCTCCGCGCGCACCAGTGCCTCGCTGACACATCCGGGTCGATCACCAGAGCGCGGCCAGAAAGGGATGACCCTTCACCTGGATGAGTTCCACCGCGAAGGCATCCGGGCGGCGGGAATTGCGCTTCAGCGCATGGGCCGCCACCAGCGCGCCCAACCATTGGCGCTCGTTGGTGTGGATGAATACCCGCAACGGCTGTTGTGCTGCTGAATCGGTCATCGACGTGGGCGTCAATGTTTCAGGCAGGAATGTTTCAGGCAGGAATGTTTCAGGCATGGCTCGAGTTCCCCCCCTTCACTTGAACAGGCCGCGCCGGTACAGCCTCCAGAAGAAAGCCCAACCGTACAGCAGCGGCCGGCGCCGTACCCTGTCCGGAATCATCACCTGCTGTCCACTGTGGCGCGCCAACTTCCAGGCCAGATAATCCAACCCGCCGGCAAAGGTGAACAACGCCTTGATCAGCCGCAGCAGCGCGCGCAGTTTGCCGTGCATGGCTCGCAACCGCCACGCCAGCCGGGCGCGCCGCCGCACGCCTGTGGGCACCTCGGCGGTGTAGTGCAGGCCTCTGGTGGTGTCGTGCAACGCCAATTTCCGGGGGATCAGGCCGGTGCAGCGGCGGGTGAGATCTTCGTAGAAATCCCGCCGCCAGGCCACCAGATCCTGAGCACGGCTGCCCGCTTCGGCACGCAGTTCGGTGGCGTAGCTCGCCGCAAGCGCGACCTGCCAAAGCGCCGCGACAGAACCGCAAGCCGGCGCCAGCGGCAGGGCCTTGCCGAGCAGGGTCGCGGCGGCCCGCGCCTGTAGTCCCGCGAGTGTCTCAGCGAACTGCGCATCGCGGGTCTCGAGCAACGCCACCGGCTGGCAGAAGCGACCCCAGAAATAACTCTCGAAACTGCCCGGCCCCAGCCGCCGGGTGAACTCGGCCCTGGTGATGGTGGCGTACTTGCAGCGCAGCATCCGCTCGCCGTCGGCCACTTCCAGATAGTAGACATTGGGCGGCAGCAAACGGTTGGCCAGCGCTTGCCACCACGGCAGCCCGGCACCGCGATAGCGGTCGAGCAGCACATAGAGATCGACCAGACCATCGTGGACATCGCCGCTGCGCAGGCAGGAGCCGTAAAGCAGGATGGCGGCAATGCGCTCTCCGTGCCGGCGTTTCAGTGCCGCGCGCAGCGGCATCAGCGTCTGGGCAAGATCGGCGCTGGCACTGGACGACATGCCAGGCGCGCTCACAGGCGCAGGAACCGCAGGGGACCGGCGGCGCCGATCCGCAACGGGCCCTGGGCGCTGGAAACCCTGAGGATCTCGCCGTCGAGGTTGCAGGCGCCATCGAGGGTCAGCGACAGATCTCTGGCGCGGTGGCTGTGGTAGCCCGCCGCCGGTGTAGCGCCAGCGCCGGGCCGGCCGCGCAGCAACCCGGGGAAATTACGCAGCAGCTGCGGTGCACCGGTTTCGATCAGGCTCAGCGCCAGGGGCCCATCCTCCCCGCCCCAGAACGGCCGGATGCCCAGAAACAGCCGCTCCAGGGTGCTCACCGCAACAATCAGGGCGTCATATTCTTGCCTCGCCACGCCGTCGAAGGTCAGCGCCAGCGGCTGCGAGCGGCGAAAATCGGGCTCGCCCCGCGCCAACCCCCAGAGCGTACGCACCAGCCCCAACCCCAGGCTGAAGTCATCCCGCAGGCCCCGCGCGTGCAGCGCCCGGTGGGCATATTCGGTGCCGGCCATGATCAGCCCGGCGCCCAGAAACATCCCGTAGCGCGGCGCCTGATCGCCGCTCTCCACCCGCAGCACCGAGCGCTCGACCAGGGTGCCGGCGCCGGCCGGCGCCTCCATCCAGGCCAGCAGCCGGCGCAGCGCGGCGCGCAGCGAACCGCGAATCCCGACATCTCCGGCGGTCATGTTGGCGGTCCCGGCAGGCAACAGGGCGAGCG
>CAJXRS010000091.1 GCA_913060555.1 uncultured Gammaproteobacteria bacterium
CAGTCCTGCACTCGCGCGCCTTGCCCACAACGCTTGTGCGACGGCTGAGCGTTACAGAATTAACCGCATGGCCCACTAGGCTTAACAGGCCAAGCCGAGCGATCGTGCCTTGCCCACCAATGTTCAGGCGCATGCAGACCGGATGCGGATTCGCGCGCCAAAGGTGTCCGCCGGATCGACATCCAATATCTGCGCACTGTCAGCCGCCTCTGCGACCCGGATACCACGATCGATCAGCTGACGCGCGGTCGCCGGCAGGTCGGGAGATTCCAGTGTCAGGGCGTACATGCCTTCCCGGTCTTCCTCCAACTGTGTGGCAATGGCGCGGCCCAGGCTGCGAGAAGTGTCGCTCGCCGTCACCAATTCGATGATGCCCCCGCTGGAGGGGCGGCACAAGGCGCTGCGGACGCCTTGCTCGGGGTCTGCCGTCTCGGCTTCCACCGCCATGCCGAGCCTAGTGCCGTAAACCTCGATCGCGGTTTCCAGATCCCGCACCGCGATCATCACCCGGACGATGCCCGACAACTCCGGGACCTCGCGGTCGATCGGCGGCGGAGGCTCATTTTGGAAAGAGTTCACCGGGTAAATGCGGATCAACACGCCGTGGGTCGCACTCGGGTGCAGATCCCGGCCGAAGGCGCCGGGCATCAGCGGCAGCGTCCGCAATCCCCGCGCGGCGAGGATTTCAGCTTCCTCGTCGGGAACCGGGGCCTCCAGCATCAGCGCAAACAGCCCCTCTCCCCGGCGCTCCAGAAATCCCCGCAGGCTTTTGCTGAGCGGCGACTCCGGATCCACCGGGCTCATCAGCTCGATATTGCTTCCGCCCTCGGGGACACACATCGCCAGATTCGCGCCATATTCCCGGCGGCTGAAGTCCGACAGGTCGATCACCGGCAAGCCCAGATCGTCCCGAAAGCGTTTGAGGAGCGCGTCAAAATCCCAGGCCGCGATCGCGATCCGTGGCATGCCGGTGATCATCGAAGTTCTCCGGCAAGAAATTCCACGGTCGCGTCGTGATCGCCGACGCCGAGGATGGCGCAATTGAGGTCGGTCACGCCGATATCGCGAAATCGCTGGATCTGCTTTCTGAGCGCCGCCTCGTCACCGATCATGGCGACATCCGCGGGGCCGGCAGCCCCTTCGCGATCGAGCATGCCGCGGTAGGAGTCGAACTTGCCGTACATGGCCATGCCCTTGTCGATGCGGCTGCGGGCGGCGTCGATGTCGCCGACGATCGCGGTGGGAATGCCGGCGACGATACGCGGCTCCGAACGCCCGGCCTGGGCCGCCGCGGCGCGGATTTTCGGGATCACGTGCTGCTCCAGGGTCCTGGGCCCGGTCATCCAGGTAATGGTTCCGTCGGCATGGGTTCCCGCCAGCTCCAGCATGCGCTCGCCGAGTGCAGCGACCAGCAGGGGGGTGGATGGCGCTTCCGGCACCTGAATTCTGGCATGGGCGCCGTATTGCTCGCCCTGATGGTCGATCTGTTCGCCACGCAACGCCGGCGCCAGCACCTGCAGGTATTCCGCCATGTGTCGCGCCGGGCGCGCATAGGAGAGGCCGAACATGCCCTCGATGATGGGCTTGTGGGAGAGACCGATGCCCAGGGTGAAGCGACCGCCGGCGGCGGCATTGGCGGTTGCCGCCTGCTGCGCCATGACCAGCGGATGCCGTGGATAGCTGGGCACCACGGCGGTGCCCAGCTCGATGCGCTCGGTGGCCTGACCAACCACCGCGAGCGCGGTGATGGCGTCGAAACCGAAGATGTGCGCCAGCCAGAAGCTGTGGAATCCCAGGGCTTCCATCTTGCGGGCGCGGGCGATCAGTCCCGGGAAAGTGGTCTCCGGACCGGACATGGCTCCAGAGTTTATTCCGATTCTCACGATAGTGCTCCAACTAATTGATGTTGTTAGGTGTATGTGATCTTCTTGTAGTTTCTCATCCGAAGTTGAGATCCGAGACAAAGGGATTCATCTTGCGCTCGGCGCCGAAGGTCGACATGGGGCCATGGCCGGGGATGAAGCGCACGTCGTCGCCCAGAGGAAAGAGTTTTTCGCGAATGGAATGGACCAGGGTGTCGTGGTTGCCGCCGGGGAAATCGGTCCTGCCCACGGAACCCTGAAACAGTACGTCACCGACGATGGCAGTCCTCGAAGGCGCATGAAAAAACACCAGATGGCCCGGGGTATGGCCGGGGCAGTGGAGCACCTGCAATTGCTCCTTGCCGACGGTCAGGGTGTCGCCATCCTCCAGCCAGCGATCGGGCACGAAGCCCTGGGTGGGGGGGAAACCGAACATCCGGCACTGGTCGGGCAGGCCTTCGATCCAGAAGTTGTCGCCGCGCTGAGGGCCCTCGATCGGGAGGTTCTCGCGCCGCGCGAGCTCGGCCACCCCGCCGACATGGTCCAGGTGGCCGTGGGTACAGAGGATCTTTTCCAGTTGTACGCGTTCCTTCGCGGCCGCGGCCAGGAGCTGATCGAGGTTGCCGCCCGGATCGACCAGGGCGCCCTTCATGGTTTCCTCGCACCAGATCAGGCTGCAGTTCTGCTGGTAGGGGGTTACGGGGATGATCAGGAATTTCATGGCAAGTCGTACTCTGTCGTGATGGCCCAAAGCATAGCATTGGAGTGCATTGCGCAAGCGCATTGGCGCGCGTTTCGATCTGGTGGGATGGGATGCCCGGCACGCACTGCACATCCGGGGTTACCGACTGGCGAGTCATCTTCGGTATCGATAATTGTGAATCATGCTTGTTATGTTCAGGCGGGGGTATGCGCTACCCGCACGTGGATCTCCCGTAGTCTGGGAAGCGCATGGAGTACCGATAACAACAGGGTCGAGGAGAGAAACCATGAGAATTCAGCATTGCCGGGGTGGCAACATCCGTCACCTGTTCGTCGGAGCCCTCGTTGCCGGGGGTCTGTTGCAAGCGACCTGGGCCGAGGATTTCAATCAGCCGCCAACCGCCGAGGAGTTGGCAAAGTTGGGTCTGGATGGGACCGAGTGGACCCCCTCGGGTGCGATTCGCGCCGGGAACGCCGAGGGCACCATTCCGCCCTGGAAAAACGAGCCGCTACCGGTTCCCGATGGTTTCGAGCCCGGCTCCTTTCATCCGGACCCCTTTCCGGAAGATCGGCCGCTGTTCACCATCACTGCACAGAATTACCGGGAGCACGCCGACAAGCTCACCCCCGGTCAGGAAGCGATGTTCAAGACCTATCCCGACTATTTCATGAACATCTACCCGACCCGGCGCACCGCCGTGTTCCAGCCCCACTGCTACGAGGCCGCGCTGGAGAATGCCAGGCGCTCCCGGATCGTGCCGTCAGACAGATTCCCCGGATTGCTGGGGTTCGAGAACGCCCGCCTGTGCTGGGCCTTTCCGGTCGCCAAGAATGGCCCACAGGCGCTCAGCAATCTGTATACCAGACCCCAGGTGCCATGGCGCGACGGTTTCGACAACATCGCGCCGGTCACGGGATCCGGTAACTACGAGATCGTCACGCTGTCGGTGCAGGTGTACAGACCCTACAGTGATCCCGCCAACGGCTGGAACAATGCCGATTTCGATTTGACGGTCCCCGGCACTGCGGCCATGTACTATCAGACCACCACTGCGCCTGCCAAGCAGGCCGGCCAGGTGGTGTTGGCGCGCGATCCGATCAGCTTTGCCAAGCAGTTTCGGCAAGCCTGGAGCTACAGTCCCGGGCAGCGCCGGGTGAAGCGGGCGCCCCAGATCGTCCACGACAATCCGGCTACTTCCAGCGATGGGCTCATGACCACCGATCAGGGCTGGGGCTTCAACGGGCCCAATGACCGCTTCCACTGGACACTGGAAGGTCGGCAAGAGGTCTATGTGCCCTACAACGCTTATCGATTGCACTCGGGAGACTTGCAGCCTGCCGATATCGTCACCCCGGAGGGGCGCCTCAATCAAAACCTGGCGCGCTACGAACTGCACCGGGTGTGGAAGCTGAAAGGCACGCTCAAGGAAGGCACAACACATGACTACGGTATGCGGGTGCTCTATCTGGATGAGGACAGCTGGTGGGCCATGCTCGGGGATCACTACGACCGCCGCGGCGAACTATGGCGGCTCTATGAGTTACACACCCTGATGTACTACGACCAGAAGGCCATGGACCTGACCACCGAAAACCAGTACGACATGCAGGCCGGGCGGATGGTGATCCGCAGCCTCGACAACCAGGAAAAGGGGATCGATTTCAGTTTCCGTGCCGATCTCAGTTATTTCACGCCGGCGGAAGTGCGCCGCCGCGGCCTGCGCTGACCCGTTACCCCGGGATCAGCTCCACCCAGCGCCGATTACGGGCCCCTCGCGGGCCCGTTTCCATTTCCGAGCCTTTTGATCGTCGCCTCCCGCTGACCGGGCGATGGTCGCCGTTATCCTTCTGTCATCTGGCCGGCATCGTGCCGTCATGCTGTGCTACCAGACTGGGGCTGGGAGGGCGTATCCGCCCCCACGGCGCGGCTCCGGCTGCGGCCGCAATCACCTCGGAGACACTTACGATGATCAAGCACATGCAGGGTAGGATGGCGGTGGCTGTGCTGCTGGCCGGCATGGCGGGAGCCGCATTCGGCGTGCCCGACCATGCAGGTTTCGGGGCCGGCAAGGGCAGCCAGCAAACGCAATTGGGGCCGCGGCCCTTTTATCTGGTGGCCGATATGGACGAGGGCCGGCTCAAGGACAGGCTGGCGAGCTGCGCCAAGGGTCCCTTCGCGTCGAGCAAATTTTCCATCGGCCATCGCGGCGCGGCGCTGCAATTTCCGGAACACACGAAGGAATCCTACGAGGCCGCCGCACGCATGGGGGCCGGGATCATCGAATGTGATGTGACTTTCACCAAGGACACGGAGCTGGTCTGCCGCCACTCCCAGTGCGATCTGCACACCACCACGGATATTCTGGCCACGCCGCTGGCCGAGAAATGCAGTCAGTCTTTCGTGCCCGCCGAGTACGATCCAGTGACCGGTGAACTGCTGCAGCCGGCGCAGGCGAAATGCTGCACCAGCGATATCACGCTCGCGGAGTTCAGGACGCTGCAGGGCAAGATGGACGGCGCCAATCCGGCCGCCACGACGGTGGCGGAGTACCTGGCGGGAACGCCGAACTGGCGCACCGACCTGTACAGCGCACGCGGCACCCTGATGACCCATGCCGAAAGCATCGCGCTGATCGACGGCCTGGGCGCCGACTTCACCCCCGAGCTGAAAGCGCCGGGCGTGGCCATGCCCTTTGACAGCGACGGTGATGGGGTCGGCGACTACAGCCAGCAGGACTACGCTCGGCAGTTGATCGACGAGTACCGGGTCGCCGGCATCAAAGCTTCCCGGGTGTGGCCGCAGTCGTTCAGTCGCGGCGACGTCCAGTACTGGATCGAGCACGACCCGGCGTTCGGGCAGCAGGCGGTATTTCTGGATGACGCTGACAGCCCGGCCGATCTGCCCGATGCCGCCGAACTGGCCGGCTATGCCGCCGCCGGTATCCGCATCGTGGCGCCGCCGCTGTGGGCGCTGCTGGCGCTGGACGGACAGGGCGACATGGTGCCCTCGCAGTATGCCCTGGATGCCCGCGCCGCCGGCCTGGACATCATCACCTGGACCCTGGAGCGTTCCTGGCCCCTGGCCACCGGCGGTGGCTGGTACTACCAGACGGTGACCGACGCCATCGACAACGACGGCGACATGCTCACCGCGCTGGACGTGCTGGCCCGCGATGTCGGCGTACTCGGGGTGTTCAGCGACTGGCCGGCGACCGTGACCTACTACGCCAATTGCATGAACCTGCGGTAAGTGCCGCTTCGCGGCGCTCGCTGGAGTCCTGCCAGGCGGGCGTGAGCGGAACGCGGTAAAGCATTTCTGCGGCGCTGGTCCGTGCGCGGGCCCGCGCCGCTTATCGCGTATAGAGATCGCCTACCGTCCGGGGGCGAGGGCGCGCAGGGCCTCTGGGTCGAATCCCGGTTTGCCGTCGGGCCGCAGCGGCTGGATGCAGACGTGGTCTGCACCATTCGCCCAATGGGCCTCGATACGCTTGCCAATCGCCGTTTCGTCGCCCCAGGCGACCATGGCGTCGACCAGGCGATCGCTGCCGTCGTGCTCGAAGTCGCTTGCCTCGAAACCCAGCCAGAGCAGATTGTTGCGGTAGTTCTGCAGACCCAGGTAGAGCGCCATGTGCTGACGGGCGAGGCGCCGCGCCTCACTGGCATCGCGGACCAGCAACACCTTTTGTTCGGGCGCGAGCAGCTTGTCCGGGCCCAGAATGGCGCGGGCGCGGGCGGTGTGCTCCGGGGTCACGAAATAGGGGTGGGCACCGTCGGCGACCTCCGCCGCCAGGCCCAGCATTTTCTCCCGCAATGCAGCCAGTACCAGGGGCACGGGTTTGTCGGGCTGAGGCGCGGCGTAATTGGCGGCGTTCATGGCAGCGACATAATGGCGCATGGTCGCCACGGGTTTGCCATAGTCGTGCTGGCGCATCGGTGTGACGATTTCGGCATGGGAGACGCCGAGTCCCAGCACCAGGCGGCCGCCACTGATCTCCTGGAGTGACAGGCGCGCTGCGTTCATGGCCATGGCGTCACGGGCGTAGATATTGGCGATGCCGGTGGCGAGTTTCAGGCCGGAAGTTTCCCGGGCGAGCAGGGTAAGCAGCACGAAGGGATCGCGGCCGAAAGCCTCGGGCACCCAGAGGGTGCCGTAGCCCTGCTGTTCGAGTTGCTGGGCGAGGGCCACGCAATCGTTGTGGGAATAGGCTTCGAGCCAGGTCCACACCCCCAGTCTGCCGAGCTCGGATGGCTTCATGTGATGTCCTCCGCGCGAGTGTTGAGCGCCACATTATGATCAAAACCGCCGCCGGCCGTGGCGGCTCGGTCACCGGACGGGGTTGCGGAGCCGGGGCGCGGGCGTAAGCTGGCGATTCTACCCTTGGGTAGAGGCAGTCCGGCCGGCCTGCCGGGCTTGTCGATTTTCCGTTTTCCAAATTACAACGAGGGAGGAGCCGATGGATTTCCACCTGTCCGAAGAGCACCAGATGCTGCTCGATACCGCCGACAAGATCGCCCGGGATTTTCCCAGGGCCTATTACGTTGAACATGCCAAGGCGCAGACTTTCCCACAGGAGCAGTGGGACGCGCTGGCGAATGCAGGCATTCTCGGCATCAATACTCCCGAGGCCTACGGCGGTTCCGGTATGGGCATGTTGGCGCTGGTGCTGCTACAGGAACGCCTCGCTGAGCACGGTGTCGCGCCGCTGTTCTTCGTGGTCAATCAGGGAATTGCGGTGCCGGCGATCAGTCGTCACGGTAGCGAGGCGCAAAAGGAACATTGGCTGCCGGCCATCGCCAGCGGCGAGAAACGCTGCTGCTTCGCCATTACCGAACCCAACGCCGGCACCAATACCTTCAGGATTCAGACTCAGGCGGCCGAGGACGGCGATCACTTCGTGCTCAACGGCAACAAGCTGTTCATCAGTGGCATCAACGATGCCCAGCAGGTGCTGGTGGTCGCCAAGACGGACACGGTGGACGGCAGGGCGCAGCTCACCCTGTTCGTGGTGGACACCGACAGCCCCGGCCTGAGCTGGGAGCGCATGGACACCATGCTGATGAATGCCGAAGGGCAGTTCTTCGTGTATTTCGATAATGTCAGGGTGCCGCGCGAAAATGTGCTCGGCAAGGTTGGGCGGGGGGTGGAAGTGCTCTTCGACGCCCTCAATCCCGAGCGTATGGTGGTAGCCGCAGGCGCCATCGGCGGCGGCCGCCATGCCCTCGCGCGCGGCGTCGAGTACGCCAACGAACGCAGCATCTTCAAAGGCCCCATAGGTGCCTATCAGGCGCTCCAACACCCCATGGCAGAGGCCCGGGCGCAGTTGGAGGCGGCGTCTCTGCTGGTACAGAAGTCCGCCTGGCTGCACGATAGCGGCCAGCCGGCCAAGGTGGTCGGCGATCTGGCCAACATGGGCAAGCTGGTGGGCACCGACGCCGCCTTCAAGGCCGCCGATGCCGCCATCCAGTGCTTCGGCGGCTATGGATTCTGCGAGAGCTACGACATGCTCAGCCACTTCATCGCCGCGCGGCTGGGCAAGGTGGCGCCCATCAACCGCGAGATGACCCTCAATTACATCGGCGAGTTTATCCTCGGTCTGCCCAAGTCTTACTGAGGAGTCCGGAGGAGCCCGAAACTCCTGGCGGCGTCCAGAGTTGTCCCACGGGAAGAATGCGCGATCTGCCAATGACCGCCGAGGCATTTGTAGCAAGTGCCGAGCGGCGCCCGCGGGAGCGTGACTTCCCCGCCGCCCGGCGTGGTTGCCGATAAGGGCTTCCCGCTTCCCGGGCGCTACGCGACCATGGTAGTGGGCAACGCAATCATCAATTGCAGGGGGAATCTCGGTCTGCGAGTTCGACCGGACCCTGATGCACAGGTGATCAGCGCGGCCGGGTGCCGGTCCCGAACCGGCTCGGCCCCGCGGACCGGCGGCTACTCCGCAGCGCCTTGAGTGCCGGGGGATGCCAGTGTCTCCAACTGCCGGTGCTGGTCACTGACGCCTTGGCCGCCGTGGATGCCGACGCGTCCTGGCCGCTGCAGAATTGAGCCCCGGAGGCGCATTTGTAGATGCAGGTGCAGGCGCTGGTGCAGGAGTACACCGATGCCGCGGTATCCAAAACCATCAATCTGTCCGCCGAAATTGATTTCGCGGCGTTTCGCGCGCTCTACGACCGGGCCCATGATCTGGGCTGCAAGGACTGCACCTGTACCGACCCACCGCGGTGCTCGGCGATGGCGGCGGGGCGGTCGCCTTCGAGGTGGCGCAGGCGCTGTGCGCGCCGCTCGATCTGCTGGCCGCTGCCAATGCGCGATGTCGTTGATGGCGGCGGTCGCCGCGGGCAACCGTCGTCAGATGTCCTTTGAGGCGATGATACCGGCCGCCTCCAGCTCCGCGATCCGCTGGGCGCTGTAGCCCAGCTGGTCCTCGAGGACCTGGTGATTGTGCTCGCCCAGCAGCCCGGCCTGCAGCTCCAGCGGTTCGGGAAACGCGGAGTAGCGCAGCGGGCAGGCGGGCAGCTCCACGTCCCCGAAGATCCGGTCGGATACTTTTTGCACGGTGCCGCGCTTGCGCATGTGTGGGTGCGCCATGACCTCTTCGACCTCCAGCACCGGCGCGCAGGGCACGTGGTTTTTCTGCAGCAGTTGCAGGGCGTGGTCGGGGTCGCCCACGCCAGCCAGCCAGGCTTCGATGGCCCTGTTGATCTCGTCCTTGTTGGCGTGGCGGCCGGCGAGATCCACGAAGCGGGGGTCGGTGAGCATGTCCTCGCGGCCGATGAGCTTGACGAGATTCTCCCATTGCGGACCTATGGCCACGATCACCAGATAGCGGTTCCCGCACTGGTACAGCCCCAGCGGAGTCACGAAGGCGTGCAGGTGACCGCTGCGTCTGGGCAGCATCTGGCCGCCGGAAGCGCTGCAGACCTGGGCGTTCATTTCGTGATAGCTGAACAGACAGTCGAGCAGGGCGATGTCGAGATACTGGCCGCTGCCACCGCGCAGCTTGTGGAACAGGGCGGTGACGATGGCACCATAGGCGTGGGCGCCAGTGGAGATATCGCCAAACGCCATGCCCGACAGTGCGGGGTAGCCGTCCGCCTGGCCGGTCATGGCGAGGATGCCGGAATAGGCCTGGCCGATGTAGTCGAAGCCGGGCAGGTGGGCGAGCTCGCCCTCCTGGCCCAGGCAGGATATCGAGCACATGATCAGTTCGGGGTTGACCTGGCGCAGTGCTTCCCAGTCGAGGCCGAATTTTTTCATCACTCCCGGGGTGAAGTTTTCCACCACCACATCGACCTGCTTGACCAGTTCGCGGCAGATTTCCTGGGCTTCCGGTTTGCGGAGGTCCATGCACATGGTGCGCTTGCCGCGGTTGTGCTGGATGAAATAGCCGCTGCGGCCCTCGCGCTGAACCGGCAGCATGCGCGCCGTATCGCCGTGCAGGGCCTCGACCTTGATGACATCGGCACCGGCCTCGGCCAGCAGCCGGGTGCAATGGGGGCCGGCGACATAATGGGTGAAGTCCAGTACCTTGATGCCGTCGAGCAGGTGTTTGGGAGTCATGTCGTTGGTCTCTTTTGTGTCGTTATTTCGGGATCGTGCCCAGGCGCACGGGACAGCCCGGTTGATGGCCGCGATTTCGTCACATCGGGCGAGGGCGGTCAAGCCCAAGCCGTCTTGTCGCTGGGCGCGGCCCCGGGCGCTGCTAGTAGTCCACCCGCTTGACCCTTTCGGATGTTAAGCTGTTTCCTCAATAGTATTCGGCAAACTATTGAGAGGTG
>CAJXRS010000092.1 GCA_913060555.1 uncultured Gammaproteobacteria bacterium
CCCGGACGATGAGCGCTATCAGCACCTGGTGGGCAAGCATGTGATGCTGCCGCTGGTAAACCGTCGCATTCCAATCGTGGCCGACCACCACGCGGACCCGGAGAAAGGCTCCGGCTGCGTGAAGATCACCCCGGCCCACGACTTCAACGACTACGAAGTGGGCAAGCGCCACAACCTGCCACTGGTCAACGTGTTCACCAGCGACGCCAGCATTCGCGAGCAGGCCGAAGCCTTCGACTGGCAGGGCGGCCTCGCCATGGACGTCGACACCACCCTGCCCGAGGTGTATCGCGGCGACGACCGCCTGGTGGCGCGCGACAAGATCGTCGCCGACCTCGAAGCACTCGGCCTGGTGGAGAAGATCGAGCCCCACGCCCTCAAGGTACCCCAGGGCGACCGCTCCGGCGCCGTGGTCGAGCCCTTCCTCACCGATCAGTGGTATGTCCGGGTCGCGCCCCTGGCAGAGCCCGCCATCCAGGCCGTGGAGTCCGGCGCCATCCGCTTCGTGCCCAGACAGTACGAGAACATGTACTTCGCCTGGATGCGCGATCTCCAGGACTGGTGCATCTCCCGACAGCTGTGGTGGGGCCACCGCATCCCCGCCTGGTACGACAACGCCGGCAAGGTCTATGTCGGCCGCGACGAGGCCGAGGTGCGCAGCAAACATCGGCTGGACGCCGACATCGCCCTGCATCAGGACGAGGACGTGCTCGACACCTGGTTCAGCTCCGCGCTCTGGACCTTCTCCACCCTGGGCTGGCCCGAGGACACCCCCGAGCTGCGCACCTTCCACCCCACCAGTGTGCTGGTCACCGGTTTCGACATCATCTTCTTCTGGGTGGCGCGCATGATCATGATGACCATGCACTTCATCAGGAACGCCGACGGCAGCCCCCAGGTACCCTTCGAAACCGTCTACGTGCACGGCTTGGTGCGCGACAGCGAAGGCCAGAAGATGTCGAAATCCAAGGGCAATGTGCTCGACCCGCTGGACATCATCGACGGCATCGAACTCGACAGCCTGGTCGCCAAGCGCACCGCGGGGATGATGCAACCCAAGCTGGCCGAGCAGATCGCCAAGCGCACCCGCAAGGAATTTCCCGACGGCATCGCCGCCCACGGCACCGACGCGCTGCGCTTCACCTTTCTGTGGCTCGCCTCGACCGGCCGCGACATCAAGTTCGACCTGGGCCGCCTGGAGGGCAACCGCAACTTCTGCAACAAGATCTGGAACGCCGCCCGCTATGTGCTGATGAATGCCGAGGGGCAGGACTGCGGTGCCGGCGAAGACGCCGAATTCCAGCTGTCGCTGGCCGACCGCTGGATCATCAGCCGCCTGCAGCGTGCCGAGCGGGAGATCACCGAGGCGTTGGAGGGCTTCCGCTTCGATCACGCCGCCCAGGCGCTCTACGAATTCGTCTGGTCCGACTACTGCGACTGGTATCTGGAGCTCTCCAAACCCGTGCTCTGGGACGAGGCCGCGCCCGAGGCGTTGAAAACCGGCACCCGCCGCACCCTGGTGCGGGTGCTCGAAGCCCTGCTGCGCCTCGCCCACCCCTTCATGCCCTTCCTCAGCGAGGAGATCTGGCAGCGGGTCAAGGCGCTCGCCGGCAAGGCCGGCGATACCCTGATGCTGCAGCCCTGGCCGCTGGCGGACGCGGAGCGCATCGACGCCGCCGCCGAAGCCGACATCGCCTGGATCCAGCAGGTGATCCTCGGCGTGCGCAACATCCGCGGCGAGATGAACATCGCCCCCGGGCGCAAGCTGCAAGTCTACCTGCGCGGCGGCGACGCCTCCGACCGCGCCCGGCTCGACGCCAACCGCGGCTTTCTCGAACGGCTCGCCAACCTCGAGGCCCTCCACTGGCTGGAGGCCGGCGCCGATGCCCCGGTGTCGGCCACTGCGCTGGCCGGCCAGCTCGAAATCCACGTGCCCATGGCCGGGCTGATCGACCGCGACGCCGAACTCGCCCGTCTCGACCGCGAGACCGGCAAGCTGGAGCAGGAAATCGCCCGCCTGCAAGGCAAACTCGGCAACGCCAGGTTCGTCGACAAGGCTCCGCCCGAGGTGGTCGCCCGCGAGCGCGAGAAGGCGGCCGCGGCCGCCGATGCCCTGCAGCGGCTGGTCGCGCAGCGAGAGCGGATCGCGGGCTTGGGCGCCTGAATTCGGCGCCTGTCCAGGCTTCACCGGCAGACCGACAGCACGAAGCTGTCCCGCTGGGCCGGCTGAAGGGCGCAACGCACGACAAGCGAGGCCAAACGGCCACCGCCTGCCGCGCAACTCAGGAAGTCAGGATTCCAGCTCGACGCCCAGATTCTTGCCGATACGCTGGATGAAGTTGCCCAGCGCAACCACGAAGGCGATCTCGGCGATCTGCTTGTGGTCGTAGTGCTCCTTCAGCGCAGCCACCGCCTCGTCGGACGCCTTGACATCGCGCGTCGTCTCATACGCGAAGCGGATCACCGCCTGTTCGGCCGGGCTGAAGTCACCGCTGCTGAAGCCGGATTCACCCAGCTGCCCGATCTGCGCATCGCTCAGGCCCGCCCGCTTGCCGGCCGGCACGTGATGGCCCTGGCAATAGCCGCAGTCGTTGAGCCGCGCCACCGTCAGATAGGCGATCTCACGCAGCTTCGGATCCAGTGACAGTTGGTTGAAGTAGACGTCCAGATTGGTACCCATGGCCTGGGTCACGGGCCCGGAGTGGCCGAGCAGCTTGACCAGGTTGGGGACCACGCCCATGCCTTTTTTCAACTGGTCGTAGACGGGCTTGGCGCCCGCGGCTTCCTGACCGGGTTCTGCGTAGGGGATTTTCGGCATTGTTCGTTCCTCTTTGTGTCGTTGGAGAAAAATACAGCTGCGGCGATTGCCTCAGCCGGTACCGCGACGCCCGCGAGTTGCGGACGCCAATATATGGACCGATCGGTCCATATTTGTGCCAAAAAAGATCACGCCAGCCCCCGCAGAATGACTGCCACAATGGCGCGGATTTGCTCGGGCGTGACGCCGGCCTTGGTCATCGTCTTGAGGCCGCTCATGCTGCTGACCAGGTACTGCGCCAGCACCTGTGCGTTTCGATCGGGCGGAATCTCGCCGGCAGCCTGTGCGCGCTCGACCGCGGTCTGAAAAACACCACGGAAACGCCCGAGGCCGTCGTGCAGGGCTTCGGACAGCGCCGGGTCGGTGGCGCCGAGCTCGGTCGCGGTATTCATCAGCAGGCAGCCCCAGCGCGCACGCGAAGCCTCCGGGTCGTCGACGACCGCGTAGAAGCTGTTGGTGATGAAATCCAGGGGCGACTCGGCCGCATTCAACCGACGCCGCATCTCGCGCGACTGTTCCGCACAATAGTGCCGCAGGCAGCGCTCGAAAAGCTGCGCCTTGTCGCCGAAGCGCTGATAGAGGCTGCTCTTCGACAGGCCCATGGCGCCCAGCAGCGCCTGCATCGACGCCGCCTCATAACCCAGCGCCCAGAAGGTCAGCATGGCCTGCTCCAACGCCTGGTCGGGGTCGTACTTCAGGGGGCGTCCCGTGCTCATGGGGTTACTTTAGGACCGATCGGTCCTAAAATGCAAGCCCACTCGCATCCGCTGCCGGATCGGCCGTCACTCCAGGCCCGGCACTTCGCGCTCACCGCGCAGCCAGCGCCAGGAATCAACCACATCGAAGACCAGCGAGATGCCGTTGATGAGGAACAGGATGATGCCGAAGACCCACTCCGCGCCGGAGACGGACCCGCTGCCGACCATCCCGGTCAGGCGCAGGGGGATGAGGATCTGCAGCGGCAACCAGGCGAACACATGTGGTACCGACATCAGCCGGCTCATGCCGCGGCAGACCCACATGATGGGCGCGTTGGTCAGCACGACGAAGGCCGCTGCAATGGCCGCCGCCACACCGAGCCAGGTATCGAGCAGGAAGAAGGCCGCGGCGTTGACCGGCACCAGGATCAGCGCCACCCAGATCTGCACCCACAGGGGCAGGCTGCGATAACTCTTCCAGATGTCCTGCATGCGTGGCTGCATCGAATGCTCTCCTGTGAACGGGCCAAAAAGCTCGCGGCGCAGGCTCTCTGCCCGCCACCGGCGCAGGCGAACGCACATGCTTTTCGGACGCGGAGGCCGAACACCGCGGGCAGGTGTGCACGATGCGCGCCACCACCGCTGGCGCGGAATCCAGGCGGCAACCAGACTGGCGTTCACCTCACGGAGTTCACTTTACAATGAGATTGTCCATGCGTCCCCTGATCGCTGCCATCGCCCTGATGATTACCCCCCTGCTGCCAGCCGCAGCGCCAGCTGCCGAAGCCGCGGATCTCGAACAACTCTACGCGCCCTATCAGAAAATCATCGACGCGCATCTCATCGAGAAGAAGCTGGACGGTGGCGGGCTGGTGGCGGCCTTCGACTATGACGCGGCCATGGCCGACCCGGTGATCGCGCAACGGCTCGCCGCCCAGAAAAGCACACTGGCCAACTTCGACCCCGAGCAATTGGAGGCGCGCTCGACCGCCATCGCCTTCTGGATCAACGCCTACAACTTCTTCATGCTCCAGCACATCCTGGAAAACCCGCACGACGGCGCGCCCGTAGACAGCGTCAAGGACTACGGCAGCCTCTTCAATCCCTACCAGGTGTTCAGCCGCGAGATCTTCACGGTGGGCGGGCGCAACCACAGCCTCGACACCATCGAGAAGGGCCGGCTGCTCGGTGAAGAATACGCCGCGCGCGGCTGGAAGGACGCGCGCGTGCACTTCGCCGTCAACTGTGCCTCGGTGGGCTGCCCGCCCCTGCGGGCCCGCGTCTACACCGCCGCCAACCTCGAGGCCCTGCTCGACGAGAACACCCGCCGCGCGCTGGCCACGCCCTACCACCTGCAGCGCGATGGCGACACCCTGCGGCTCAGCAAGCTCTTCGACTGGTACGCAGCCGATTATCTCGCCGAGGCGGACTCGATCCGCGCCTGGCTGCTGCGCTTCGCCGACGACGCCACGGCCGAGACGATCCGCAGCACCCGCGCCATCAAATTCATCGACTACGATTGGGATCTGAACCGGCCGGCCAACTTCCCGGAGTTCCACCGCCAGGCTGGAGCTCCCGTTGATTGAACACAGAGAAGGACTTTGCATTCGCCGGGATAGCGACGGGTCAGGCGCCGGCTTACCGCCTGCACAGATCGTCTCCTGAAGGGCGAGTGCTGGTTGTTGTTGCGCTGTCGGGACGGCGAGGCGTTGGCAGATCGGCGCAGGAATAATCCGTGCGCACGCACTCGGGCGCGCCCATCCGCTCGGGCGGAATCCCTTGGCAGCTCAAGGGGTTTGCCAATCGCCGGTCACTTTTTCAGTCAGCACTTCAGGTTGATCCCGGTTACCCTTGGAGACAATCCAACCACCGAAAGCCTTCGATGACCGACTCGACCCCAATCCCCTTCGCCCTGCTCGACCGGCAGCTGACCACCGCCGAGGATTCCCCCTTCGCCATCGAGACGCGGACGATCCACGGTATCGAGACCCGGGTATGGCGCCAGGCCTTCCCCCATCTGCGCGCGGTGCTGGAGCACAGCGCCGGGTTCGGCGAGCGCGACTACCTGGTCTACCAGGGCGAGCGCTTCAGCTACGCCGATCACCACCGCCATGTGGCGGCGCTGGCCCAGGCCCTGGTCCACGACTTCGGCATCCGCAAGGGCGACCGGGTGGCGCTGACCATGCGCAACTACCCGGAGTGGCCCATGGTGTACTGGGCCACGGTAGCGGTGGGCGCCATCATCGTGCCCCTCAACGCCTGGCTGAGCGGCGCCGAACTGGCCTATGCGCTGGCCGACTCCGGCAGCCGGTTGCTGTTCGCAGACGCCGAGCGCAGCGCCGCCATCACACCGCACCGCCCCCAACTGCCGGCACTCGAAGCCCTGATCACCGTGCGCCCCGACCCGGATTCGCAGTCCGGGGACCGGTCCTGGGCCGAGCTGGTGGCGGCCGGCGATGCGGCGCTGCCCGAAATCGCGCTCGACCCGGAGGACGCTGCCGCTATCTACTACACCTCAGGCACCACCGGCCGCCCCAAGGGCGCGCTGCTCAGCCATCGCAACATCTGCGTCAACCAGGTCACCGGGATCTACCTGCGGGCGCGCACCGAATTCCGCTACGGCCGCACCCCGCAGTTGCCGGATGAGCAGCTCGGCCAGCTCATCAGCGTGCCGCTGTTTCACGTCACCGGCTCGATCGCCATGCTGATCGGCAGCACCATCCAGGGCGCCAAACTGGTGTTCATGCGCCGCTGGGACGCCGAAGAGGCGATCCGCCTGATCGAGCGCGAGCGCCTGCATTCCTTCGGCGGCGTACCCTCGATGCCCCTGCAGGTGATCGAGTCGCCGATCTTTCCGCACCACGACACCTCGACGATCCGGGCAGTGCTGTTCGGCGGCGCACCGCCCTCGCCCGAACTCGCGGCGCGTATCCGCGCGGTGTTTCCCCAGGCCTCCGCGAGCAACGGTTACGGGCTCACCGAGACCTCGGGCGTGGCCACCGTCAATGTCGCCGAAGACTATCTGACCAAGCCGAAAAGCGCAGGCTTACCCGCGCCCGTAGCCCAAGTGAAGATCATGCACCCGGACGAACTGCACGAACTGCCAGTCGGCGAGACCGGCGAGATCTGGATTCGCGGCCCCCAGGTGTTCAAGGGCTACTGGAACAACCCCGAGGCCACCGCCGCGTCCCTGGTCGACGGCTGGCTGCGCAGTGGCGACCTGGGCTACGTCGATGAGGAGGGCAGCCTGTTCGTGGTGGATCGCGCCAAGGACATGCTGCTGCGCGGCGGCGAGAACATCTACTGCATCGAGGTGGAGAACGCGCTGTTCTCCCACCCGGATGTGCTCGATGCCGCGGTGGTGGGCATGCCCGACCCGGTGCTCGGCGAGCGCGTCGCCGCCATGGTCCAGCTGCGCTCCGGCTCGTCGGCCGACACCGCGGTCCTGCGCGGCCAGGTCGCCGCGCGGATCGCCGCCTTCAAGGTCCCGGAGCGCATCGACATCGTCTTCGAACCCCTGCCGCGCAACGCCAACGGCAAGATCCTCAAACCGGAGGTGAGAAAAACCATGGGGCTGGGAACAGCCTGAGCACTGGTTCAACGGCAGACAACGGGGCGCCGGGCCCGTGCCGGCCCGGCACCGCGGCGCGCTGCTACTTGATCACCGCCGGGTTGACCGGCGACCCGGCGCCGGCCACCACCTTGAGCGGCGCGCCGACGAACAGGAAGCTGTACTGACCGTCGCTGGCGCAGTCCTCGGCCAGATCGTGCAGCCAGTCGATCTCGTTGAACACCACCCCCAGATTGCGCAACAGTGCCGCATGCAGCGGGATCATGGCTCCCGAGTCCGGGTGCATGGTCTGCTCCGAAGCCACGGTATCGGTACCGAACGACGGGATTTCCATCCTGTGGAACCAGTCCACCAGCTCCGGGCTGTAGGCCAGACCCGGTTCACGCATGGTCTTGCCCGGAAAGAAGGCGTCCTCACCCTCGTCATAGAAGCGCTTCAGCCAGCCGGTGTGAATCAGCGGGATGTCGTGCTTCTCGATCGGCGAACCCTGCTGTTCCGCGGTTTTCAGCAGGTCGTCCAGGGTGATGGCCTCGTTGGCCTGCAAGTGCTTCACGCCCTTGTAGCGGGCGACGTCGAGCAGGATGCCGCGCCCCACCACGCCGCGCTCGGCGATCTTCTCGACACTGCACTTCTGCAACCCGCCAATGGTGGTTTTGGCATCGTAGCCGTTGTAGAGCTGATCGTCGTACCAGACGTGACCCAGTGCATCGTACTGGGTAGTGCCCTGCAGATACATGAATACCACGTCGTCGGCATATTCCATCCCGCCCGGCAGCGAATGGGCATGGCAGTTCAGGTAGTGACCCTTGTCCATGGCCATGGTACGAGTGGTCTTGCCGCGGCCCGGGAAGATGGGATCGCCCGCGGGCCGCGCCACCGGCACACCCAGCATCAATACCTTGCCCTGGCGGACGGCGCGAACGCCGCGCAGGACCTCCGCGCTGGTGAGGAAATTGAGCGCCCCGACCTCATCGTCCGGTCCCCAGCGGCCCCAGTTCTTCGGGCTGTCTCTGAGCAGTTCGGTAAAGATTGTTGCGGTCATGAATGGTTCTCCCGGCGGTCGGGCCGCCTGTTGTTGATTATCGACGGGTTTCCTGGCGGCGGTCCGGAATCGGATCGACACGCCGTTCAAAGCTACCACGAACTGCCCGCCTCGCCAGCCACCGTCCGACCGGCTGCGGCGATTCGATCACGGGGGTTTGCGCGAGGCGCAAATGTCCGTAACTTGTCCCGGTCATCGCAGCCGGCTGGAACAGCGTGCCACCCACCCCCCGACCCCACCGCGCCGTCATCCTGGCCGCGCTGGCCACGCTCATAGTGCTCGCCAGCTGCACCCGCACCCCGGCCCCCGGCATTCCCGCGCCGCCGGAGCGCGACGCGACTGTGGTGGTATCGCGGGCCCTCGATCTCCTCGGCACACCCTATCGCTTCGGCGGCAACTCACCGGCCGCCGGCTTCGATTGCAGCGGTCTCATCCATTACATCTACCGCGAAACCGCTGGTATCGAACTGCCGCGCACCGTCGCCGGGCTCGGCGCACTGCGCACCCCGGCGCCGGCCGCCAACGCCCTGCGACCCGGCGATGTGGTGCTGTTTTCGATCGAGCGCGGTGGCCGGGTCGATCACGCCGGTATCTATGTCGGCGATGGCGACTTCATCCACGCGCCCAGCAGTGGCGGCCAGGTACGGGTAGAACCCCTGGGCGCGCGCTATTGGCAACGCAGCTACCGGGGCGCGCGGCGCATACTGCCCTGACCCGTATCCGCCAGGCACCGGGCCACCACTGACCTTCCCCCCGGCGCGGGCCATCGCGGCGCTTGCCTTGGCCACCGGCCTTCGGCCAGCATGGTCGGCATCCACATAATCTCAACAAGAGGATCCTCCCATGGCACCACCCGCCGAACACCTGCTCACCGGAATCCGTATTCTCGATCTGACCCGCGCCCTGGCCGGGCCCAGCTGTACCCGCATGTTCGC
The DNA here is from genome assembly GCA_913060555.1 of uncultured Gammaproteobacteria bacterium. Lineage (GTDB taxonomy): Bacteria > Pseudomonadota > Gammaproteobacteria > Pseudomonadales > Porticoccaceae > JAGPUQ01. The sequence goes on from CAJXRS010000092.1 coordinate 9,065, forward strand.
CGAGCTCGGCGCGGAAGTGATCAAGATCGAGGCCGCGCCGCGCGGCGACATGGTGCGCGGCATTTCCCAGCTGCGCGGCCCGCGCAGCCTCTATCTGATCCAGCAGAGTCTGAACAAGAAGAGCCTGTGCCTGGATCTGCGCTCGGCCGAGGGCATGGCCCTGGTGCGGGAACTGGTGCCCCACTGCGACGCCGTGGTGGAAAACTTCAAGCCCGGCGTGATGGCCGACATGGGGCTCGGCTACGAGGATCTGCGCGAGCTCAGGGACGACATCATCCTCTGCTCGATTTCCGCCCTGGGCCAGACCGGACCCCTGGCGCGCAAGCCCGGCTACGATTACATCGCCCAGGCCTATGCCGGCATCACCTCGATGATCGGCGATCCCGACCAGCCACCCCATATTCCGCTCGCCGGTATCGGCGACGTCAGCTCCGGCGTGCACGGCGCCTTTGCGATTGCCGCGGCCATTCTCAACCGCCAGCGCACCGGGCAGGGGCAGCATCTCGACATCGCCATCCTCGACGCCTACTACCACTGCCACGAGGTCAATGTGCACCAGTGCAGCGGCAGCGACGGCGCCATCCAGCCGACCCGCGCCGGCCGCCATCTGGCCTATCTCTGTCCGGCCGGGGTCTATCAGGGCAATGGCGGCAGCATCGTGCTGATGGCCTTCATGCACCACTGGCCGGATCTCTGTACCGCCATGGGTCGGCCGGAGCTGGCCACGGACCCGGAGTGGGCCACGGATGCGGCGCGCCTGCAGAAGCGCGAGCAGGTCATCGCACTGGTCGAGGACTGGCTGGCGACCTTCCCGGACGTCGCCAGCGCTCTGGCCGCCATCGAAGCCCAGGGCGTGCCCTGCGCGCCGGTGCTCAGCATCGCCGAGACCCTGACCCATCCGCACCTGGTGGAACGGGGTACAGTGCGCACCGTGCGCGACCCCATCGCCGGCGAGTTCCAGATTCCGGGGATGCCGATCAAGACCTCGGGCTATCCGGCCAACTGCGACTGGCGCGCGCCGACCCTGGGAGAACACAACCGTGAACTGCTCGAGAGCCTGCTCGGCCGCAACCGCGAGCAGATCGACGCGCTCTACGCCGCCGGCATCCTGATGGAGGAAGCGCCTGCGGGCAGCACCGGATAACGCGACCGAGGCGCGAGCTAGTAGTCCACCCGCTTGACCCTTTCGGATGTTAAGCTGTTTTCTCAATAGTAT
>CAJXRS010000093.1 GCA_913060555.1 uncultured Gammaproteobacteria bacterium
GCCGGCACTCCGGACTCGGCCCGGCGCCGCTGTGCTTCGCGATGGTCGATACGGGCCTGTTCGACACGTGCCAGCAGCGCCTGGCGCTGCTGGCTTCCGGTCTCCGGTGGCAGTTGGTCTAACTGGATCTCCAGCCTGTGCAAGCGGTCGGCGGCGGCCATTGCAGCGCGCTGCAGCGCCTGGTGATGGCTTTCTCGCGGCGACGCCGCTTGCGCCATCGCCAGTCGGGCGAGGTCGAGCGAGCGATTTGCCGGCGGCGATTCCGGGTTCGCCAGGGCGGCGTGCCGGCTGTCGCGCACCCTGGCCTCCGTGGCCCTCCGTTCCTGGTGGGCGGCGAAGCGCTGGCGGTCGCGGTCGGCCTGACGCCTGGCGGTGCGCCGGGCCTCCAGCTCCGCCTTGGCGGTGCGGAACTGCCTGGCCAGGGGGATGCCGCTGGGGCAGACGTAATTGCAGGCGCCGCATTCGATGCACGCCGACAGATGGTGGCGCTCGAGTTCCCGGTGATTGCCGACCAGCGCATAGCGGTGCAGCTGTTGGGGCAGCAAGGCGACCGGGCAGACGGTGGCGCACAGGCCGCAGCGGATACAGGGCCGGCTCTGGGGCGGCGGCAGCTCCGCCGCGGTGAGTGCCAGCAGGCAGTGGCTGGTCGGGGTCACCGGCACCTGGAGGTCCTCCAGCGGCTCGCCCATCATGGCACCCCCCAGGACGAGGCCGGCACAATCCCGCGATTGGCAGTCGGCGGCGGCCAGCAGGTGTGCGATCGGGGTACCGAGAGGCACGCGGTAGTTGCCGGGGTTGTGGCAGGCGCCGCCGGATACGGTGACGATGCGCGAGACCAGGGGTTCACCGTGGCCGAGCCCCCGTTGCAGAGCGTACAGCGTGCCCACGTTGAGGCAGAGGATGCCCAGCTCCTGTGGCAGGCGGTCGTCGGGAACCTGGGTTCCGGTGAGCAGGGCGATCAACTGGCGTTCGCCGCCGGACGGATAGCGGGTGGGTAGCGACACTACCCTGATGTCGGTGCCCTCTGCGGCGCGGCGCATGGCAGCAGTGGCCTCGGGCTTGTCGTCCTCGATACCTACCAGGATCTGTTCCGGCCCGTCGAGCAGCCGAGCCGCCAGTTTGGCGCCGGCGATGATCGCGGTGGCGTGCTCACGCATCAGCAGGTCATCGGCGGTGACATAGGGCTCGCACTCCATGCCATTGATGACCAGGGTGTGGAACCCTGTCCCGGCGGCAATCTTGCGCGCGGTGGGAAAGCCGCCCCCGCCGAGACCGGCGATGCCGGCTGCCGCTACCGCGGCGAGCAGCCCGGTGCGATCCAGGGTCTCCAGGTCCGGGGCCCTCAGGTCGGGGTGCCAGCGGTCTTCGCCGTCGGTCTCCAGCAGCACACAGGGCCCGCGGCGGCCGGGGCCCACCGCATGCGCCTCGATGCCCAGCACCAAGCCCGAGGTCGAAGCATGGAGCGCACGGTCGCTGCCGGTGGCGAGCAGCTGCCCCTTGTCGACCGGCATCCCGACCTCGACCACCGGCCGGGCGCCACCCAGGGGCAGCGCCAGCAACGGCGCCAGGGGCGGCGTCCGGATGGGGTGACGGGTGGAGATCGCTTTGTGGGTCGGTGGCTGCACGCCGCCACGCAGGGACCGGCCAACGCTCAAGACGCCACCCGTTCGGTTATGGAAAGTCTCGCGGGCGGGGGGGCTGGCACCATCTCGATACAGTCTACCGGACAGGGCGCGACGCACAGGTCGCAGCCGGTGCAGTGCGCTGCGAGCACTGTGTGCAGCTGGCGGCTGGCGCCGACGATGGCGTCTACCGGGCAGGCGGGCAGGCACTTGGTGCAGCCGATGCATTCGGCCTCGCGGATGTTGGCGATCATGGGGGGTAGCGAGGGGCCGTGCGCCGGATCCAAGGGCCGGGGAGCCTCGCCGAGCAGATCGGCGAGCGCCACTATGGTGTCGCTGCCGCCGGGCGGGCAGCGGTTGAAGGACTCGCCGGCGGCAATGGCGCGTGCATAGGGCAGACAGCCGGGGTGTCCGCAGCGGCCGCATTGGGTCTGGGGCAACAAGCGGTCGATCTGTTCGCTCAACGATGGCTGCGCCGGTGCTGGGGCGCGCTGCGCGCTTCGCCAGGCGACCGCCGCCAGCGCCAGCAGGGTGCCGAGCAGGGCGGTCACTGCCAGCCAGAAAATCGGGTTGACGGGTTCGAGTCCGCTCATCTCATGCCATTCGGGCGAACCCCATGAACGCCAGCGCCATCAGCCCGGCGGCGATCAGGTTGGCGGGAGCACCGGCGAAGGCCGGCGGCACCCGGGTCGCCTCCAGGCGTTCGCGGAGGCCGGCAAAGAGTACCGCTACCAGGGTAAAGCCCAACCCGGTCGCCAGTCCCTGAAACAGGGCCGCGGCCAGGGATGCGGCGCGCTCGGCGCCGATCAGCGCGGTGCCCAATACCGCGGTATTGGCGATCATGAGCGGCCGCAGTGCGCTCAATGCCCGGTGCAGCCGCGCATCGACTTGGCTGCTGCCCAGCTCGATGAACGCCGCGGCCAGGACCATCGACAGCATGGCCACCGGCAGGCGCAGCTGCGGCAATCCCAGTGGCTCCAGCAGCCAGCGCTGCGCCAGATAGGTCACAGCGCCGGTCGACACCAGCAGTACCGTGGTGGCCGCGCCGAGCCGGAGTGCTCCCGCGACCCGGCCGGTCATATGGGCCAGTGCGGACACCCCCAGCAGCTGGACCAACAGCACATTGTTGACCAGCACAGTGCCCAGCAGTATCAGTGCGATTTCCTGCATGTCCCGGTCTCGCGCCTTGGGTTGGATGCGGTACCCGCCTGCGGTCCTCGCGCCGCATGGGCTTCAGGTCACGCGCTGGCCCGGAACCGCTCCCGGATCCGGGCTGAGCAGGTAGATGTCGTCGCCGTCACCCGTCGCCAGCACCATGCCCTCGGACACGCCGAAGCGCATTTTCCGGGGTGCGAGATTGGCGACCATCACCGTCAGACGGCCCTCCAGCTCCTCGGGTCGATAGGATGCGCGGATGCCGGAAAACACGGTACGGGTTTCGCCGCCGAGCTCCAGGGTGAGGCGCAGGAGCTTGTCCGAACCCTCCACGGTGGCGGCAGCGATGATACGGGCGATGCGCAGATCGACCCTGGCAAAGGCCGCGAAATCGATGATGTCCGTGTCCGGCGCCGCGGGGGCCGTCCTTGCTGGCCTGACCGTGTCCGTTGGGGGCGCTGCGCTGGCCGCGAGCATGGCGTCGATCCGCTTGCGCTCCACGCGTTGCATCAGGGGTTCGAAGGCGCGGATGCGATGGTTGCACAGGGGTTCGAAGGCGGCCGCGTTCCAGCGCAGCTCGGTGTTCAGGAATTGTTCGGCCCGTACCGCCATGTCCGGCAATACCGGCTTCAGGTAGAGCATCAGCAGGCGGAACAGATTGATACCCAGGGAACAGATTTCCCGTACCTCGGCGGCCCGGTCCGGCTGCTTGATCAGTTGCCAGGGCTGGCGCGCGGCGATGTATTCGTTGGCGGCGTCGGCCAGGGCCATGATCTCGCGCATGGCCCTGCCGAACTCCCGCGCCTCATAGTGCGCCGCAATGGGTTCGGCTGCGGAGACGGCGCGCTGCCAGAGCTCTGGTTCGGCGATGTTCTCCGCCAACACACCGCCGGTGTCGTCACTGATGAAGCGTGCGCAGCGGCTGGCGATATTGACCACCTTGCCCACCAGGTCGCTGTTCACGCGCTGTGCGAAGTCGTCGAGATTCAAGTCGAGATCATCGATGCCGGCGGACAGCTTGGCGGCGAAGTAATAGCGCAGATACTCCGGATCCAGATGGTCCAGATAAGTACCCGCGCTGATGAAAGTACCGCGCGACTTCGACATTTTCTTGCCATCGACGGTGAGGAAGCCGTGCACGCAGATGCGGTCGGGGGTGCGGAAGCCGGCGCTCTCCAGCATCGCCGGCCAGAACAGTGCGTGGAAATTGACGATGTCCTTGCCGATGAAATGGTAGAGTTCGGCGGTCGAATCGCGGCCCCAGAAGGCGTCGAAGTCGAGCCCTCGGCGGCTACACAGATTTTGGAAGCTGGCCATGTAGCCGATCGGTGCGTCCAGCCACACGTAGAAGAACTTGCCGGGTGCATCGGGGATTTCGAAGCCGAAATAGGGCGCGTCGCGGCTGATATCCCAGTCCTGGAGACCGGCATCCAGCCACTCGCTGAGCTTGTTGGCGATTTCCTCGCCGACGTGGCCCGAGCGGGTCCAGCGGCGCAGAAAATCCGTAAATGCCGTGAGACGGAAAAAGTAGTGCTCCGACTCCCGCTCTACCGGTGTTGCGCCCGACAGCACCGAGCGCGGGTCGATGAGCTCGGCCGGCGAGTAGGTTGCCCCGCAGGCTTCGCAGTTGTCGCCATACTGATCCGGCGTTGTGCAGCGTGGGCAGCAGCCCTTGACGTAGCGGTCGGCCAGAAACAGGCCCTTTTCGGGGTCGTAGAGCTGGCTCACGGTGCGGGTTGCGATATGACCGTTTGCTTGCAGTCGCCGGTAGATGAATTCCGCCAACTCGCGGTTTTCGGGCGAATGGGTCGAATAGTAGTTGTCGAAGCTGATGTGGAAGCGTTCGAAGTCCGCGCGATGTTCGGTATTGACCCGCTCGATCAGAGTTTCCGGCGTTTCGCCCGATTCCTTGGCCTTGAGCATGATCGCGGTGCCATGGGCGTCGTCCGCACAGACGTAGTAACATTCATGGCTACGCATTTTCTGAAAACGCACCCAGATATCGGTCTGGATGTACTCCACGAGGTGGCCCAGATGAATGGCGCCATTGGCGTAGGGCAGGGCGCTGGTTACCAGAATTCTGCGGGGCTGTGCTGCCGGATCGGTCATCGCGCGGGTATCGGTAGGGCGGGGAAAAGGGGCGGAAACTATAGCGGCTTTGCCGCTTTTTTTCATTAACCAACGAGATTTGCGGGTGGTGGCGATGGCGGAAAACACGGCGAATTTGCAGGGCGTGCGGCACATTCTGGCGGTAGCCTCGGGCAAGGGAGGCGTCGGTAAATCGACCACGGCGGTCAACCTCGCCCTGGCGCTGGCAGCCGAGGGTAGCGCAGTCGGCCTGCTGGACGCGGATATCTATGGGCCCAGTGTCGCCATGCTGCTGGGCGTCCCGGAGGGCACCCAGCCGCGCGTGCTCAACGGTGATACCTTCGTGCCGGTTCCCGCCCAGGGACTGCACACCATGTCGATGGCCTATCTGGCGGACCCCCAGACGCCGATGGTCTGGCGCGGGCCCATGGCCGGTGGCGCCCTGACGCAGCTACTCACCCAGACCCACTGGGGCGAACTGGACGTGCTGGTTGTGGACATGCCCCCGGGCACCGGGGACATCCAGCTCACCCTGGCGCAGAAGGCGCGGGTTTCGGGCGCGGTGATCGTCACCACGCCGCAGGATGTGGCCTTGCAGGATGCCCGCAAGGGGATCGAGATGTTCCGCAAGGTACAGATCCCGGTGGTGGGGATAGTGGAGAATATGGGTCTGCACGTCTGCTCCCATTGCGGTCATCAGGAGCCGATCTTCGACACTGGTGGTGGCGCCCGAGTGGCGGCGGAATACCAGACCCGGCTGCTCGGCGAGCTGCCCCTGGACCGACGGATTCGCGAGGGTGATGCCGGGCGGCCGGTGGTGGCCACAGATCCCCAGGGGGAGCTGGCGGGCCGCTACCGGGAGATCGCCCGGGCAGTGCTGGAGGAACTGGGCGGTATGGCGGGCGATTCGCCGGAAATCGTCATCGAGTGAATTTTGCCCGGCTGGTGGAGCACAATCCTTGAGCATCAAATCCGACCGATGGATCCGCCGCATGGCGGCGCAGGGAATGATCGAACCCTTCGTGGACAACCAGGTCCGGGACCCTTCGGGCAACGGCGAGCGGGTGATTTCCTATGGGGTGTCGAGCTATGGCTATGACGTGCGCTGTGCCGATGAATTCAAGATTTTCACCAACATCCATTCGGCGACCGTGGATCCCAAGAATTTCGACATCACCAGTTTCGTGGACATCAAGGGCGATTACTGCGTGATTCCGCCCAATTCCTTCGCCCTGGCGCGGACCGTGGAATATTTCCGCATTCCCCGCAGCGTCCTGACCATCTGTCTGGGCAAATCCACCTATGCGCGCTGCGGCATCATCGTCAACGTCACCCCGCTGGAGCCCGAGTGGGAGGGCCACGTCACCCTGGAGTTCTCCAACACCACGAGTCTTCCGGCGCGTATCTACGCCAACGAAGGGGTCGCGCAGATGCTGTTTTTCGAGGCGGACGAGGTCTGCGAAGTGTCCTACAAGGACCGTGGCGGCAAGTACCAGGGCCAGCGCGGCGTCACCCTGCCCAAGGCCTGATGGGTCGCTCGTGGCGACGTTCAGTCCGGCGGTGAGGATGTTCCGTCGGCGACCAGCGCGGCGCGCAGGTCGCGCAACCAGGCCTTCAATTCCCGGGCGTGCTCTGGCCCGGTGCGCAGCAGCTGCTTGCGGGCGTCGGACAACCCTTCCAGGCGCGGATCGACATAGCGGTAGGCGACCGATTCAGCGGCCAGCTCGGGCGCCGAATCGAGTTCGGGGGTGGCCAGCAAGTGGTCGATGGCGCCGAGCACCGCCGCGTCGAACTGCTCTGCGGGGTGTCCCAATTGGGTATAGGCGGCCTCGAGCAGCGGCCGGTGGCGATGGAAGAACTCCGCGACTGCCGCCACGTCCACTCCTTGGATCAGCGCAACCATGGCGTCATAGCGCTGGTAATTATTGGCGCTGGTGTAGAAGCGGCCGTCTCTTCGCTCGACCCGGAAGTCTCCGGGCGGCGGAGCGAGCAGCAAGGATTCTGGAGTGAAGGCGCCGCGCCGCAATCCTGCCACTTCGCTGGTGATACGCTGCGCCAGGTAATCTTCCGCCAGCCAGCGCTCCAGGGGCCCGTCACCCAGGATGGCCAGCAGCGCGGAGCGGATTTCGGGATCGCTGTCGCCGAGCGCGGGGAGCTGGGGCTCGGCAGCCGCGTCGGGGCTGTCGTTCGACCGGGGCCCATCCGCTTCGGTGTCTCGGGACGGTATGTGCGTTGTGGGGGACGGCGGCGCCGGTTCCTGGACCTGGGCGCTGGGCGGCGCATCCGAAGTCGGCGTCTCGGGTTCGGCCGTCTGGCGGCCGGAGAAGAACAGCAGGTAGGCGGCCAGGCCCATTGCGGCGATCAGGGCCACGGCGAGGACGGTGCGCGTTGCCGGGCTCATTCCCGGTCTCCGGAAGCTCCCGCGGCGCGCAGTTCGGCGAGCAGGAGCTCATAGCGCTCCCCCTCCTCGATCTGGCGGAGCTTGATCAGCTGGAAATCAAAGGTCGGCGCCATCCAGAACACGGTTTCGCGGTCATTGTCGTCCCGAACGCGACGCACCCGCACGGCCTCGACGGCACCGCTCGGCAAGGCCACGGGCTCGGTGCCTTCGCGCTCGAAGTGGTATTCCTTCACCTTGCCGCGGTGCATCACCCGATAGGAGAATTCGGCATCCCCGGCGGCGAGGTCGCGGCGCAGTTGCACCTGGTAGCTCATGGGGCCCAGCAGATCCGGGGTCAGGGGGATGTCGCGGGCGCGATCATCGCGCCGGTAGCGCGCGATGCCCTGGCCGCGGTCCACCACCAACCGCTCCAGTCGCTCGCTGCCGAGCAGCGCCCGCTGGTATTCATACTCGTCGACCACAATATGTTCGCCAACGAGGTGAAAGCGTTCGTGCTCGCGCAGCTTGCCGAGAAAATTATCCGCCGCAGTGCTGATTCGGTAGCCCTCGGCGGTGGTCTCCAGGGTGCTGGTGATGGTTACCGGCAGGCCGTTGACGTTGGCCTTGTAGATGGCTTCATAGGGGTTCAGCGTCGAGGCGGCGCTGGTGTCGCCGGCGAGCGCCATCAGCACCAGCCAGCATTGCAGAAAGCTGCGTCGGAATCTGTTCATGGCCGGTTAGAGACGGCGAGGGGAAAAATGTTCACTGCCCTGGTGCCAGTGCGCCAACAAAGGTGACGCCCGCCTCGCCGGGGGTGATCTCGCCCACCACGATCGGCCGTTCGCCGCTGCGCACCAAAGTTTCCAGTGCCGCTGCGGCGTCTTCCGCGGCGACCGCCAGGATCATGCCCAGGCCGCAATTGAAGGTGCGCAGCATTTCCCGGTTGTCCAGCCTGCCGGCCTCCCGCAACCAGGAGAATACCGGCGGCAGGGTCCAGGCATCGGTGTCGATTTGGGCCCGGGTCCCCGGCGGCAGCACCCGCGGCAGGTTTTCCACCAGGCCGCCGCCGGTGATGTGGGCCATGGCGTGGACCCGCTGTGCGCGGAGCAGCTCGCGTATCGATCGCACATAGATGCGGGTTGGTGCGAGCAGGGCTTCGGCGAGGCTGGTGGTGCCCAGCGTCACTCGTTCGGGAGCTGCCGAAGCGCGCTCCAGGATCTTGCGAATCAGGGAGAAGCCATTGGCGTGGGGCCCACTCGCGGGCAGTCCGATGAGGACATCGCCGCACTGCACCAGGCTGCCGTCGATAACCGCATCGGCCTCGACCACGCCGACACAGAAGCCGGCCAGGTCATAGTCGGAGCCCTGGTACATGCCGGGCATTTCGGCGGTTTCCCCGCCGACCAGCGCGCAGCCGGCGAGCCGGCAGCCCTCGCCGATCCCGGAAATCACCTGCGCGGCCGTGTCGACATCCAGTTTGCCGGTGGCGTAGTAATCGAGGAACAGCAAGGGTTCGGCGCCACAGACCACCAGATCATTGACGCACATCGCCACCAGGTCGACGCCGATGCCTTCGTGGCGCCCCAGGTCCATGGCCAGGCGCAGCTTGGTGCCCACACCGTCGGTGGCCGATACCAACAGGGGCTCATGATAGCCCTTGGGTAGCCGGCAGAGAGCGCTGAAACCACCCAGCCCGGCCATTACCTCGGGACGTCGCGTGGCCTCGGCAATCGCCTTGATGCGTTCCACCAGGCGGTTGCCGGCGTCGATGTCGACACCGGCGGCGCGATAACTGAGGGGCGCAGGGGTGTCCGTCATGGAGGGGGTCCGCCGGCAAAGGCGGCAGTTTAACAGGTCGCCGGGAATGGCCGCGAGGCGTTGCGCGCCCGGGCGCCCGCTGCTGCTAGAATTGGGAGATGCCGCTTCGCCGCCTCGCTGCCGTATTCCTCCTCTGCCTGCTCGCCCCGTGGGTGGCGGCCGGCGTCGCACCCGCGTTCTACAGCGCCCAGGTGGCGATCGCCGACCAGGGCGAGGAAGCGCGGATGGCGGGCTTCCGGGAGGCTCTGGCGCAGGTATTGGTCAAGCTTTCCGGGCAGAGCAGTGCCGCGCAGGATCCCCGACTGGCGCCCCTGCTCGACGCTGCCGCTGACTGGGTCGCGCAGTACAGGTATCAAGCGCCAGATGCCGAGTCGGAAGCCGAGTCGGAAGAGGAGGCGACGAGGCCTGTGGAATATCTGATGGTGGAGTTTGCTGCGGGGGCGCTGGATGCGGAACTGCGGCGGCTCGGGGTGGCGCGCTGGCCGGCCGCGCGGCCGCCGCTGCTCGTTTGGCTGGATCTCCCGGAGCCGCAGCGGAGCAGGGTGGGCAACCGAGTTGCCACCCTGCTGCAGGACCGGGGCGTGCGGGGCCTCGAACCCCTGTGGGACCTCCAGGATACCTTGGCGCTGGAGTCAGAGGACGGCATCGACGCGGAGCGGGTGGCCAGTGCCAGTGCCCGCTATGACACCCCCGCCTGGTTGCTGTTGGCGCCGCAGGTCGACCACCGGGGGGTCGAGGGGCGCTGGTCGCTGGGCGATGGTGCAACCCTGGTCTCCGGCAGCCCGAGTGCCGCAACCCTGGAGGACTGGGTGACGGCCAGCGTCCAGCAGGCGGTCGACGCATTGGCCGCGAGTCATACTCATCAGCCCGGCGCCGATACCCTGCGGCAGCGGCTGCGGGTCGAAGGAGTCCATGGCTACGGTGACTACCAGGAGGTGATGGCGGCGCTGAAAGAGCTGGAGACGGTCCGCGACCTGCGCGTCGAGCAGGTGGGACCGGGGCTGGTGACTTTCGTACTGGAGTTGGACGGGGATCCGCAGCTGCTGTGGCACGCGCTGTCGCGCCACGATCGATTCACACCGATCGCCCAGGTCGCGGCAGATCCGGAGGCGGCGCCGCTCTATGCCTGGCGGGGCCTCTGAGTTGCCGCGCCAGCTG
>CAJXRS010000094.1 GCA_913060555.1 uncultured Gammaproteobacteria bacterium
CCCGCGCAGCAACATCCCATGCCAAAAGACATCAGCTTGAACACTGCGTTGCCGGTGGTGATGTTGGGCGTCAGCATGATATCAGCGTCGCCCGACACTTCGGATGCATAGTTTTTGGCCGCGGCCGCCGCCGATGACAGGATCAGATCCATTGCCATCGGGCCTTGTACCACGGCTTGGGGCAGTGCGCCCTTGGCCCATTCCGCAATCTCGGCGGCTTCCACGGTGTTGGGAACACTGGGGGTTGCGTCTTCGGAAGGGGCCAGCAATCCGGCCTTGGGCCGCACGATCCCCAGCTTTTGCGCCAGATTGACGGCATGGGTCAGACAGGCCTTGCGGGTGTCCAGATCGGGGTTCACGTTCAACGCCGCATCGGTCAGCAGCAGCGCGCGTTCCGACCCCGGCATCGTGATGTGAAACACATGCCCACAGCGCGTGCGCTTGTCGCGCAGCCCGGCACTGGAGGGCAGCAACCCTTTCAGGAAAGTCGAGGTGTGAACCTGGCCTTTCATGATCGCATCCGCCTTGCCGGTGCGCGCCAGTTCAGCCGCTTCCTTGAAGGTGAACAGCGGGTTGCCGATCTGGGTGGGCTTGACCAGCGAGCAGGGCGAGCCCATCTCGGCGGTTATCGCCTGTGCGATCTCGTCGGTGCGCGCCTCGAGGCCGGCGACGATGCGATCGAGGTACTGCGCGCGCTGCTCCGGGGCAGTCTGCGACCAGCCATCGAAGGCGGCGCGGGCCGCGGCCACGGCGCGATCCACATCCTCGCGATTACCCATGGCTACCCGGGCGACGGGCTCCTCGGTTGCCGGGTTGACCACTTCCATGGTGTCTGTGCCCTTGGGTTCCTGCCACTGGCCGGCAATATAAAACCGATCTTTTACCAACATCGCGAACTACTCCTCTCAGAAAGCGGAATGGCGGACTCGACGAACGGCGCCGAGCCCCTGAAGACGGGGGAGGTTTCGAAAGCGGCATTGTGCCGAGTTTGTCGAATCCGGATCAAGTTCGATGTTGTCACGCCCAATGGCTAGAATGGCGGGCCGCCAACCCGGTTTGCCCACCCCGGTGATGAACGACGCCCCCGCCATCCCCTCCTACCGGCTCTGCGTGGCGCCGATGCTCGATCGCACCGACCGCCATTGCCGTGCACTGTTTCGCCGTCTGAGCCCCCACGCGCTGCTCTATTCGGAAATGATCACCACCGCGGCATTGCTGCACGGCGACGCCGAACGCCACCTCGCCTTCGATGCCAGCGAGCATCCGGTCGCGCTCCAGCTGGGCGGCAGCGACCCGGATGATCTCGCCCGCTGCGCGCTGCTGGCCGAGCGCCGGGGCTACGATGAGGTCAATCTCAACTGTGGCTGTCCCAGCGACCGGGTCCAGGCCGGCCGCTTCGGCGCCTGCCTGATGAAGGAGCCGCAACTGGTGGCCGACTGTGTGGCCGCCATGTCCGACGCCGTACAGATCCCCGTCACCGTGAAATGCCGCATCGGCGTCGATGACCAGGATGACTATGGTGCGCTCGCGGCCCTGGTGGCGCGGGTCGCGGGCGCCGGCTGCACGAGATTCGCGGTGCACGCCCGCAAGGCCTGGCTGCGGGGCCTCAATCCCCGCCAGAACCGCGAGATTCCGCCGCTGCGCCACGAAATCGTGCAGCGGCTCAAAGGCGATTTTCCGCAGCTGAAAATCATCATCAATGGCGGCTTGCAGACCCTCGATGACATCCGGGCGCAGTTCGCCCAGGGCGTGGACGGGGTCATGCTGGGGCGGGCCGCCTACACCAACCCGGCGCTGCTCGCGGCCGCCGACCGGCAGCTGTTCGGGGGCACGGCCGCGACCTGGGAAACCCTGCACGGCGAGTTGCGGGCCGGTCTGCTCGCCGGACTGGCGCGCGGCACTCCGCTGCACCGCATGACCCGGCATCTACTCGGCCTCCACCAGGGCCGCCCGGGAGCGCGCGCCTTTCGCCGCCACCTGAGCGAGCACGCCCCCCGGGCCGGCGCTGGAATCCAAGTCTGGGATGAGGCGATCAGCCGGCTTCAGACACCTCCACCCACATCCTCACCCTCAGGGAGCAAAGGCGATGATCGAGCGCATTCGCACTTTTTTCAATGACCGCATCCTGGAGCGCGAGGCACCCGGCGTCAGCGGCGAGCACGCGGCCAGGTGTGCCACCGCCGCACTTCTGGTGGAGGTCATGGTTACCGACCGTCATCTCGACGCCGCCGAGCTCGAGCGCATCCCCGCCCTGCTCCGCCGCCGCTTTCAGATCGCCGACGCCGAGGCCCGCGAGTTGGTGGCGCTGGCCCACCAGGAAGTCGAGGAATCGACATCCCTGTATCAGTTCACGGCGCTGATCAACGAGCATTTTTCGGCGGCGGACAAATACAGCCTGGTCCGCAGCCTGTGGGAGGTCGCCTACGCGGACGGTGAGCTGGACAAGTATGAGGAGGCTCTCATTCGCAATATCGCGGAACTGATCCACCTGCCGCATACAGGCTTCATCAAGGCGCGCAACGAGGCCAGGGCGGCGGTCGGGCGCTCCGGCTGACCGCAACTGGGACGCCGGTACCCGGAGCATGGGCGGACCCTTCGCTCGTCGCTGCCGGGCTAGTGGGCCACGCGGTTAATTAGCTGACGTCCTGCTCGATCGCCCTGACCAGATCGAGAAATTCCGTCTCCCGCTCGGGGTTGATGCTGGCCAGCAGTTTGTGCGCGTCGATGATGCGGCGCTTGAGCTCACTCGCCGGAGCCTCTACCGGAGGCAGCTCCTCCATCTCCACTGAGTGCTGCGGCGCACTGGGCAGAATATCGAGAAATTCGTCCAATGCCATGGTGTGGAGGTCGTGCAACAGCTCTGGGCTGTCGCAGAAGACCAGCGGCTTGAAATGAAATTTATCCTGGCAATGCAAGGCCAGGCGGGCGATCAAGCCCAGGGTAGTGCTGTCGAGCCCGGTAGCGTCGCTGAGGTCGATCAACACCTGATCAGGGTTGTCGTCGCCATGGAAAATGCGCTCCATGTAACGTCCCAGGGACGCGCACAGCGTCAGGCGGATGTAACCCCGAAACTTCACCAGATAGGAGTGATCGAGCTCAGCGATCAGAATCTTGCCTTGATCAGGGCTACGCACGGCGGGTCACCGTCAGCACGGAGACATCATCCGGGGCATCCTGAATGCTGGCCAGCCCCAGTGCGTCACAGATGGCCTGGTGATTCGGGGCCACACCGGTCAGCCGGCGCAGCAGACTGTGTTCGCGGCTGTCATCTTCCGGAGTCTTGTCGATCTGTTCGAGCAAGCCGTCCGAGGCGACCACCAGCGCCGAGGCGGGCTGCAGGGTGCGCTCCCGCACTTCCCATCTGGGTTCTTTGAACAGCCCCAGGGGCCTCCCCTGCCCGGGCAGAAACGTTGCGACCCCGTTTTCCACCAGGACCGGTGCGGGCGACAATCCGCTGATCACATAGCGGAGGTGGCTGCGCTCCACATCGATGGCGCCGGCAAAGAACGTCAGATGCTTGTCGATATCCATTGCCAGCATCTGCCGATTGAGATGCTCGGCCAACCCCTGAGGGGCGCGGGCGAGCGCCGCGAAATCGGATTCCGCCACATGGCGGCGGCGCAGTTGTCTGAGCAGAAAAGCCAGCATCACGGTGACAAAGGCCGAGGAGGCGCCATGGCCGGATACGTCACCGAAGTAAAAAAGGATATAGCGGTCAAACGCCGAGTTGTAACCGACAAAATCGCCGCTCAGGTACAGCGAGGGCACGATCGAGTGCGTCACGCAGTAGCCACGGCAACACAATGGTTCTCTGGGGAGGATATCGCGCTGCACCTGGCGCCCCGCCAACTGGTCCATGCGGAGGATATTGAAGTTCTCGCGCAGCTCCAGGTTGGCGCGCTCCAGCTGGCGCCGGTAATCCATGTTCTCCTGGTAGAGATCCTTGAAGTTGCCCGCTCTGGAAACTGCGGTAAGCAGTTCGGTCGCGCTGAAGGGCGGGATCAGGACATCTATGGCTCCGCGGCGAAAGGCCACCGCTACATCGCCGGGCGCCGGATCCCGCAGGATGACGATGGCCGCCAGGCCGGAATCGCGGCAACGCTGGGCGAAGCTCTCCTCGACCTCCCCGGGAAGCTCGTCCGGCTGGAGATCGAGCAGTAATAGGGAAGGCAGGAAATCAGGGATCCTGGCCAAGGCCTGGTCACGCTGCTCCATCTCCTCCACGACCCAGCCCGCACCGAGCAGCGTTCGCCGCCACTCGGCTCGCTCCCCGTGGGCTCCGGAAACGATCAGTGCGCGCTTGTTCTCCACCACCTGGCTCCGGGCAATCGCGAAAATGGCGACGCACACTTCACGATGGGGATCATCTCCGCGCCTTTGCGGTGGCGGCGCAGATTTGCTTCGCGCTCAACCCGAAGCCGCCGTTCAACACCTGTACATCGCGCTGCTTACTCTTGATCTGCAATTGGCACCAGGTTCATTCCAGCCACCCTGAGGCGCGCCATTCTAGCCATGCTGGAGGAATCATACTACCGTCGACCGGGATTGACGAAGGGTGGCCACAGATAAAAAAACCCCCGCCATGGGCGGGGGTGCGAGAACCGCGGGGGCAGCGGTCTTCAGAAGGCAAACTGAATCCGGCCGACAATGGCGTCGCCATCGTCTTCGCCGCCGATTTCTTCATCGGTCTCTGCGTGGACATAGTTGAAGGCGATCTTGACCAGTTCGTTGGCGTACCAGTTGACGCCCATGGTGAGGGTATTGCCGGTATCGCCGATCAACTGCACCGGCGGGAGGTTGTTGTTGTCCGAAACGTCCAGCTCATCGTAGCGGGCAAAGACTTCCCAGGCGCCGCCTGGGCCGCTGGGTTTGACCTTGTCGAACGCGCCGATGCCGGTCTTGTAGCTGCGCGACTCACCGGTGAGGATGTAGCCCGCTTGGACGTAGTAGCCATCGGCCTCGATGTCGGGTGCGCCATTGGCTCCGGAAATCTCGCCATCGAAATACTCCGCCATGGCGTGGAACGGGCCGAAAGACGCTGCCAACTCGCCGTTCCAGGCCTCCAGTTCATCGGCCACCGCGCCGCCGGTGTAGCGGCCGCGAATTCGGGCCGCAGTTCCGTCGTCGCCGCCACGCACACCCAGTCGGGAACCCAGTTGCGTGAACTCGCCATCGCGGGTGGTATAGCCGACGCCCAGGTGAATCAGGCCGTCGTCACCATACATGGGCCTTACCACCAGACGCGCCGTGGTAGCGGTATCCAGGTCGTTCTCGTCGTCCAGGTCCTGCTTGAAGACGCCGACGCTGTAGGTGACGAAGTCATTGGCGCCGTGCAGCTTGGCCCCGACATTGTTGCCGGTGTCGAAGGCACTGGCGGGCAGTGACCGCTCGATAGCGGTGATCCATTTGGAGCTGCCGGTATCCTCGAGGCCGAAATTCTCCTTCTGCTGACCGAAGGTCAGCTGGGCCATGTCGCCCCAACCTTGATAAGTGGTATGGATCTGGTCGATGGAGCCGCTGTCGGTCAGGTTGTAGGACATCAGGTAGGCCCAGTCATGGTAATGACCTTTGACCTCGAGCCGGGCACGACGGAAGAAGATGTCGCTGCCATCCTCGCCGGGAACGCTGTTGATCACCCCGTCATAGCCGTTGTAATCAAGCTGAATGCGCCCGCCGAGCTTGAAGGAAGCGGTGCCGTCAGCGGTCTTGGCCTCGATCCCGCCCTTGGTCTTGATCACGATATCGGCGCCGTCGGTGGTTACCGTGCCCGCTTGCGCGGCCGCTGCCGTTACCGCTGCAATCGCCACTGCCATCGCAGTTCTTTTCATCACTCTCCCCTCTTGGTCAACAGGTATTTGGGGGTCCGCGACCCCAGCCCTTCGGCTGCCCGCATTGTCGGGAAGAAATGTGACTGGTCCGTGAAGCTGGCGTGACAACTACATGACAGGCGGAAACGCGGAACGCGGCCGGCGATGGCGGTTCAGGGGAGTAGCGAGGGAGAAACCAGTTTGCGGACAAAAACGAAGAAAGCCGGCGCTGGGCCGGCTTTGCGGGAGGACCGAGAACCCGGAGGCTCAGAGCGCGGCTTCGAGCTCGGGCAGCGCCTTGAACAGATCGGCGACCAGACCGTAGTCGGCGACCTGAAAGATGGGGGCATCCGGATCCTTGTTGATGGCGACGATGACCTTGGAATCCTTCATGCCCGCCAAGTGCTGGATGGCACCGGAGATACCCACCGCGATATACAGATCCGGAGCGACGATCTTGCCGGTCTGGCCGACCTGCATGTCGTTGGACACGAACCCCGCATCGACCGCCGCCCGGGAAGCGCCCACGGCGGCACCGAGCTTGTCTGCAATCCGATAGAGCATCTCGAAATTGTCGCCGTTCTGCATGCCCCGCCCGCCCGAGATGATGACGCCGGCGGCGGTCAGTTCGGGGCGATCCGACTTGGCGACTTCCTCGCCCTTGTACTCCGACAAATCCGTCTGGTGCACGCTGTCGAGCTTCTCGACGGTGGCACTGCCGCCTTCGGCCGGCACCGGATCGAAGGCGGTGGTGCGCACGGTCAGCATCTTGATGGGATCGGAGGTCTGCACCGTGGCAATGATGTTGCCTGCATAGATCGGGCGCTGAAAGGTATCCTCCGAGATCACGGCGCTGACGTCCGAGATCGCCTGCACGTCCAGCAGGGCCGCCGCGCGGGGCAGGACGTTCTTGCCGTTGGTGGTGGCGGGAGCCAACACATGGCTGTAATCCTTGGCCAGTTCGGCGATCAGCAGCGCGGTGTTCTCCGCCAGCAGGTGGTCGTAGGCCGCGTTTTCTGCCACCAGCACGCGAGTGACACCGGCAGCCTTGGCGGCCTGGTCGGCGCCTTCGGCGCAGTCTGAACCCGCCACCAGCACATCGATCTGGTCGCCGAGCTGCTGCGCGGCAGCGATGGTGGCCAGCGTAGCCCCCTTGAGCTCTCCCTTGACGTGTTCCGCAATGACCAGAATGCTCATGAAATCACCTTCGCTTCATTCTTCAACTTGTCGACCAGTTGCGCTACATCCTCGACCTTGATGCCGGCCTTGCGCTCCGGCGGCAATTCGGCCTTGAGCAACTGGGTGCGCGGCGCGACATCCACACCGAGTTCTTCCGGCGTCGTACTGTCGATGGGCTTCTTCTTCGCTTTCATGATATTGGGCAGCGACGCATAGCGCGGCTCGTTGAGCCGCAGGTCGGAAGTGACGATCGCCGGCAGCTTGATGGCGATGGTCTGCAGGCCGCCGTCGACTTCGCGAATCACTTCCAGCTGCCCTTCACCGACGGTGATCTGGGATGCGAAGGTCGCCTGCGCATAGCCGGTCAGCGCCGCCAGCATCTGGCCGGTCTGGTTGTTGTCGCCATCGATTGCCTGTTTGCCGAGCAGCACCAGGTCCGGGTTTTCCTTATCGCACAGCGCTTTCAGACACTTGGCGACGCCCAACGGCTCCAGGGCGACATCGGTCTGCACCAGGATACCGCGGTCTGCGCCCAGGGCCAGCGCGGTGCGGATCTGCTCCTGCGCGGCCTGCGGGCCCAGGGAAACCGCGACCACCTCGGTGGCGATACCCTGTTCTTTCAGGCGCACAGCCTCTTCCACGGCGATTTCGCAAAAGGGGTTGATCGCCATCTTGACATTGGCGAGATCGGGACCCGAATGATCCGATTTTGGCCGCACCTTGACGTTGTAGTCGGCGACACGCTTGACCGCAACAAGTATCTTCATGAATTGCCCTTGCTGTGACGTGGGACGGTGAGAGTCACGGGCACGTACGGCGACGCCCCGCATTCAAGGGGCGATATGATGCCGATCGACCGCCGGTAAATCAATGCGCCGCCGAGTTTCCTGTGCGCTGATGAGCGCCGGATACGACCGCGGAGTTCCATGACCACCCAGCCATCATTGGTTTCCTGGCCGGCTGGCATATAAAATTGCACCTTCGCAAGAACTTGAGGTGGAGGCATGACCAGGGAATCCATGGAATACGATGTGGTGATCGTCGGCGCAGGCCCCGCGGGCCTGGCCGCCGCCTGTCGCCTGCGCCAGCTCAACGAAGAGCTCTCGGTCTGCGTGGTCGAGAAGGGCTCGGAGGTCGGTGCCCATATCCTCTCCGGCGCCGTACTTGAGCCCACTGCGCTGAACGAGCTGTTCCCCGACTGGAAGGATCGCGACGCCCCGCTGTTGACTGCGGTCAGCGGTGACGAGATTCACGTACTGCGCAACGCCCGGAACAATATCCGCGTACCTGGCCTGTTCGTGCCCAAGACCATGCGCAACGAGGGCAATTACATCATCAGCCTGGGCAACTTCTGCCGCTGGTTGTCGACTCAGGCGGAAAACCTGGGGGTGGAGGTCTTCCCCGGCTTCGCCGCCGCCGAGGTCCTGTATCACGACAATGGCTCGGTCAAGGGCATCGCTATCGGAGGCATGGGCATCGACGCTCGGGGCGAGCACAAGGACAGCTATACCCCGGGCATGGAGCTACACGCCAAGTACACATTGTTCGCAGAAGGCTGTCGCGGTCACCTGGGCAAGGAGCTGATTGCCGGGTTCAACCTGGATGCCGGTAAGGATCCCCAGCATTATGGCATAGGAATCAAGGAAATATGGAAGGTTCCTGATGAAAAGCATCAACCCGGATTGGTGGTACATACCGCCGGTTGGCCGCTCGACGAGAGCGGCTCTGCGGGGGGCGGCTTTCTCTATCACCTGGAGGACAACCAAGTCTCCCTGGGGCTGATCGTGGACCTGTCCTACAGCAACCCCCATGTCAGCCCCTTCGACGAATTTCAGCGCTACAAGCACCACCCGGTGATCCGCCGCCATCTGGAGGGTGGAGACCGGATCGCCTACGGCGCCCGCGCCATCGTCAAGGGTGGACTCCAATCACTGCCGCGGATGAGCTTCCCGGGCGGGCTGCTGATCGGCGACGACGCCGGCACCCTGAATTTTGCCAAAATCAAGGGCTCACACACGGCCATGAAGTCCGGCATGATCGCCGCCGAGGTGGTTGCCGAGGCCCTGGGCGCGGGCCGCGCCGGCGACGAACTCAGTGAATACGCCACAGCCTACGAGGCCTCCTGGGCCTGGCGCGAGCTGCACTTGCAACGCAACTTCGGCCCGGCGCAGCACAAGTGGGGCAATATTCTGGGTTCGGCGTTCGCCTTCATTGATATCAATATCTGCAACGGCAAACTGCCCTTCACCCTGCGCGACCCCACGCCCGACCATGCACAGTTGAAGCCGGCCAAGGATTGCAAACCCATCCCCTACCCCAAGCCCGACGGGGTGCTCAGCTTCGACAAACTGTCCTCGGTGTTCCTCTCCAACACCAACCACGAGGAGGATCAGCCCTGCCATCTCGTCCTCAAGGATCCGGAACTGCCCATCCGGCATAACCTGCCGCTCTACGACGAACCCGCGCAGCGCTATTGTCCGGCTGGTGTCTATGAAGTAGTGGAAAATGCCCAGGGCGAACCGGTATTCCAGATCAATGCCCAGAACTGCGTGCACTGCAAGACCTGCGATATCAAGGATCCGGAGCAGAATATCGCCTGGGTGGCACCGGAAGGCGGCGGCGGGCCCAACTATCCGAACATGTAAGCCCGCCAAACGCTGACTTCAGCCAGCCCGATCAGGGCCGCTGCGTGTGGATGGCGGCAGTGCTGCGACTCGACGGCCGGGCGGCGCAATCCGCCCTGCCATCAATTCAGAGGCGCAGCTGCCGGGCGGCGAGATCCCGCATGATCTCTTCCGAGCCACCGCCGATGGCGAACACCCGCACCTCGCGGTAGATGCGCTCGACCTTGTTGCCGCGCATGAAACCGTTGCCACCGAAGATCTGCACGGCTTCGCGGGCGCAGAATTCCAGCTGTCTCTTATACACATCTGACGCTGCCGACGAATAGAGAGGTGTA
>CAJXRS010000095.1 GCA_913060555.1 uncultured Gammaproteobacteria bacterium
CCTGCGAAACGCGCCTTGATTCGCACCAGCACAGTGGCTCTGAGTGTTACCTAATCAGCCGCGTGGCCCACTAGCCACCGCCTGTGCGGTTACGGTGCCGGCGGTGCTGACCTGTTTCGAAATCGGCCCCATGAACGCGTTCGCCCTGCCGCTCGACGATGCCGGCGTCGCCCACATACTCTGCATGCGGTTGTTGCACCCTTTCGCGGATTCCCGGGATCGCCTGCGCGTATTGCGCGAACTGCATCGCGTGGCCCGTGACAGCGTCACCCTCAGCCTGTGGGTGGATGGCAACCTGCAGGCCCGGCGCCGCCGGCGCCGGGAGGCCGGGCGCGGGGCGGGACATCCACCCAGCCGGGTGGTCGTGCCCCGCAGGGTCATCGAGGCCGAATTCGCCACTGTCGGGTTCCGGGTGCGGCGGCGTTTCGACCAGCTTCCGGGCATCGGCAAGCGTCGTCTGTACCTGCTCGACAAGGGTTGAGTCCGATTGCGAACCGGGCCTGGTCCGCAGGGGGTACTGCGGTAATCGCCGTGGAGAATTGGCGGGTCGGCTCGCCGCGCGGTGAGCGGCGCCAAAATGCCTCGTCCGGCGGCGTCAGGCGGCGCCGCTGTCGAGCGCCACCGCGGCGCGATCGGCGGCCGCCGGTTCGAAGACCTCCGGGAGATCCTCCGGATTTTCCAGGTACAGCGAGCGGCTGGGGAACGCGAAGCCGGCGCCGGCGCCTTCGACGATGGCCTTGATCTCGCAGGCCAGACGTTCCTTGATTTCCAGCCATTCGCCCCACTTGGTGGTCCTGGTGAAGCAGTAGAGCAGGATGTCGATGGAGCTGTCGGAAAAGGCGTCGATGCGCACGAAGGTGGAGACCTCCGAGGGTTGGGCGAAGTCGGGATGGTCGAGCACATAGCCTTCGATGCGGTCGCGGATGGTCCGCAGTTGTGCGACGCTGGTGCGGTATTCGACGCCGATGATCCAGTGGATGCGGCGGTGGGTCATGCGGCTGAAGTTGGTGACGGCATTGTCCGCGAGCCGCGAGTTGGGCACGAACACCGGGGCCTTGTCGAAGCGCCGGACCATGGTAGTGCGGAAGCCGATCTGCTCGACAGTGCCTTCCACCACGCCGTCGACCAGGATCCAGTCGCCGACATTGAAACGCTGTTCACCGATCACGAAGAGCCCGGCGATGAGGTTCTTGAACAGATCCTGGGCACCGAGTGCGACGGCTACGCCGAACAGCCCCAGGCCGGCCAGGATGGGACCAACCTTGATGCCCCAGAGTTCGAGAATGGTCGCCGCGCCAAGCACGATGAAGGCCACCCGGATCACCTTGGCGAGCCAGTCGACCATGGCCAGCGTGAAGAAGCCCCGCGCCAGCATCAGCAGCCGGGTGGCGGGTTCCGCCATGCGATAGAGCGCCCAGAACAGGGTGAAGGCCACCAGCGAGCGATTGAGGTTGTCCACGAACTGGGCGGCGCCGGCGCTCAGTTCCAGAGAGATGGTGGCGAAAAACAGCCCAATGACCACCGGGATGAAGCGGATCGGCTCGTGCAGCGCCGCCAGGATGCGGTCGTCGACATTGGTCGTGGAGCGTGCCGCCGCCCGTTGCAGGCCGGCGATGACGAACCTTGTGAACAGGTTGCGCACCCACAGAGACAGCAACAGGATGCCCAGCGCGGTCAGGA
Source organism: uncultured Gammaproteobacteria bacterium (assembly GCA_913060555.1). Taxonomy (GTDB): domain Bacteria; phylum Pseudomonadota; class Gammaproteobacteria; order Pseudomonadales; family Porticoccaceae; genus JAGPUQ01. Next base: position 1,681 of record CAJXRS010000095.1, read on the forward strand.
TGTCGCCGATCGGCACGCCCGCCAGGCCCTCCTGCCAGACCTCGGTCACCAGGGCCCAGAAGGCTTTCCAGGAGTCGATGTTCACTGTGCTGCCTGCTCCTCGGGTGGATCCTCGCGGCGACACTCTACCAGCTTGGGGTTGCCGCGGTGCCGCGGTGCCGCGGGGGCACCGGCTCAGCCGTGGTCGCCTGCCGACCGTATCAGCAGCAGGGTGTGGGGGTCGTCCTGGCGGGAGGCCAGATGGAAACCGAGATCCCGGGCGAGGGCGCGCATGCGCTGATTCTCGTAGAGCACATTGGCGGTGATCTGCTCGATGCCCGCCGTTGCGGCCAGTTCCAGCAGCCGCTTCAGCAGGGCCGTGCCCAGGCCCTTGCCCTGCCAGTCGTCGGCGACCGCGATGCCCAGGTCGGCGGCGATTTCGCCCCCTGCGCGCGCCCAGCGGGCGACCGCGATCTGGCGTTCGCCGTCGTCGTCGGGGACGCTGGCGATGAGCGCCATCTGATCGGGGTAATCGAGGTTCAGGAAGCGCTCGGTCATTTCCGGCGTCAGCGCCGGCAGCGCGTTATGAAAGCGCAGATAGCGGGAGGTGGGCGAGAGGGCGCGGACGAAGGCCTCCTCGATGGCGCGATCTTCCGGGCGCAGCGTGCGCAGTGTCACCGGCAAGTCCGCGATGATGCGTTGTTCGCGGTAGTCGGGCGGCCTCATGGCAGCCGTCTGCCCTGGCGCAGCGCCAACTGACTCTCGCCGGCGCGGAACACCCGCAATTCGCCGCGGGCAAAGGGCTGCCAGCGCTCGTCGCGGGTCAACGGGGCGGTGGCGATCACGGTGACCACGTCCGTCACACCCGTATGCTCGGTGAAATCGATGCTCATATCGGCGTCGATCAGGGTGGCGTGGCCGAAGGGTGCGCGCCGGGTGAGCCAGCACAGGCGGGTGCCGCAATGGGCGTAGAGGACTCGTGAGTCCGAGATCAGCGCGTTGAATACCCCCAACTGATTGAGTTCGGCGCACAGCGTGGCGACCAGCTTCCAGAGCCGCTGTTCGTTGCGCGGCCGCTGCGGAAAGGCCTGTCGGACCCGGTCGAGCAGCCAGCAGAAGGCGTGCTCACTGTCCGAGGTGCCCACCGGATGGAAATGTTCCAGGGGCCAGCGCTTGATACCCCGCAATTGGCCGTTATGGGCAAAGGACCAGGTCCGTCCCCAGAGCTCGCGGGCAAAGGGATGGGTGTTCTCCAGGCAGATCCGTCCCCGGTTGGCCTTGCGGATGTGGGAGATGACGGTCTCGCTCTTGATCGAGTAGCCCTGCACGAAACGGGCGATCTCCGATGCCGCACTGGGGTCGGGATCGTGAAAGGCGCGGTAGCCGCGCCCCTCGTAGAAGCCGATTCCCCAGCCGTCACCATGGGGTCCGGTAGCCCCGCCGCGCCGCATCAGGCCGGCGAAGCTGAAGCAGATGTCGGTGGGTACATTGGCGCTCATGCCCAGCAGTTCACACATCGGCGGTCGCGGCGCTATTTCTTCTCGACCTTTTCCACCGGCATGCCGGACTCGGACCAGGCTTCGAAGCCGCCGCCGATATGACCCACAGGCGCGAGCCCCATGCGCTGCACTTGCTGGGTGGCGAGCGCCGAGCGGTGGCCCTTGGCGCAATAGAACACGAAGCGCTTGCCCGACGAAAAGACATCGCGGTGGTATTCGCTGTCCGGGTCGACCCAGAATTCGAGCATGCCGCGGGGGGCGTGAACGGCGCCGGGGATCTTGCCGTCGCGCTGCAGCTCGCGGATATCGCGCAGATCGACGATCACCGACCCCGGGTCGTCGATGGCCGCCCGGGCCTGGGCGACATCCAGGGTTTCGATCTCGCTCATGGCCTGGTCAACCAGTTGCTTGACACTGACTTTCACGGTGTTCCTCCTGGCGAGGTGGGGATCTTGGGGCATGGTAACCCAAGGCTCCGCGGGGAAGCAGGCAGGGGGCTGTTAGACTGGGGCAAAAAACCGGAGAGCGAAACCGATGGAATACCGCAAGCTGGGTGACACTGATCTCGACGTCAGTCTGATCTGCCTGGGCACCATGACCTGGGGTGAGCAGAACAGCCTGGAAGAGGCCCACGAGCAGCTCGACTACGCGCTGGCTCAGGGGGTCAACTTCATCGACAGCGCCGAAATGTATCCGGTGCCGCCGCGCGCCGAAACCCAGGGCCGCACCGAGGCGTATATCGGCGAGTGGCTCGCCCGCCGCGGCAACCGCGAGCGGGTGGTCCTCGCGACCAAGGTGTCCGGGCGCTCCGACGCCCAGGGCGACTGGCGCCATCTGCGCGGGGGGCCGCGGCTCAGCCGCGAGCACATCCACCAGGCGGTGCGCGACTCGCTGCGGCGCTTGCAGACGGATTACATCGACCTCTACCAAGTGCACTGGCCGGAGCGCACCACCAATTTCTTCGGACAGCTCGGCTACCGCCATCGCCAGCAGGACGACCTGGTGCCCATCGGCGAGACCCTCGAAGCCTTGACCGAGCTGGTCCGCGAGGGCCTGGTGCGCCATATCGGGGTGTCCAACGAAACCCCCTGGGGGGTGATGCAGTATCTGTGCGAGGCCGAACGCAGCGGTCTCGCACGCATCGTCGGTATTCAGAATCCCTACAATCTTCTCAATCGCAGCTTCGAGGTGGGCCTGGCTGAGATGGCGATCCGCGAACGGGTCGGACTGCTCGCCTACTCGCCGCTGGCGATGGCCATGCTCACCGGCAAGTATGCCGGCGGCGCCCGGCCGCCGGGCGCCCGGTTGACCCGCTTCGAGCGCTTCCAGCGCTATTCCGGACCCCAGGCAGTGGCCGCCAGCGAGGCCTATGTGGCGCTCGCCCGCCGCCATGGGCTGGACCCCGGCGCCATGGCGCTGGCCTTCGTCAACAGCCGCGAGTTCGTCACCAGCAATATCATCGGCGCGACCCGCATGGACCAGTTGGCGGCCAATATCGCCAGTGTGTCCGTGACACTGCCTGCCGAAGTGCTGGAGGAGATCGAGGCGGTGCATCGCCAGTACTGCAATCCGGCGCCGTGAATCCGGCGGCCCTGCGAGAGTTCTGGTTCGGCCCCGAGCCGCAGCTGGCCCTGCGGGATCCGGCGCGGCCGCGGCTGTGGTGGCGCAAGGATCCGGCCACCGACGCCGAAATCCGCGCGCGTTTCGGCAGCTGGCTGGCCGAAGCGCTGAGCGGCGCCCTGGATGCCTGGGCAGGCGAGCCCGGCGGCCTGATCACCCTGGTGGTGCTCTGCGACCAGTTCTCCCGCAACATCCATCGCGACATGCCCGCGGCCTTTGCCGGCGACGGCCGGGCGCTGGCCTGGTGTCGGGAGGGCATGGCCGCGGGGTACGAGGACCAGCTCACTGCCGTCGAGCGCGCCTTTCTCTACATGCCCCTGGAACACAGCGAATCCCTGGCCGATCAGGAGGAGTGCGTGGATCGCTTCGCCGGCTTGGTGGAGGAGGCTGCGGCGGCGGAGCGCGGCGAGTTGCGGCGCATGCTGGACCATGCGCTTCGTCACCGCGAGGTGATCCGCCGTTTCGGGCGCTTTCCGCACCGCAACGACATCCTCGGGCGGCCCTCGAGCGCAGCCGAGATCGCTTTTTTACAGACTCCCGGCGCGCGCTTTTGAGGATGTTCGACAGACTCAGCCGGTGACCTGCGCCCGGCCGGTCTTGATCATCATGGTCAGCCGGGCGATGCATACCAGTTCGCCGGCATCGTTGCGGATGCGGATGTCCCAGATGTGGGTCCCGCGGCCCAGGTGGATGGGCCGCGCGGTGGCATGGACGTGACCCTCCCGGGCGGGCTTGATGTGATTGGCGTTGATCTCCAGACCGACGCAGTACTCCTCCTCCAGGTCGATGCACAGCGCCGAGGCATGGCTGCCCACGGTTTCGGCGAGCAGGCAGGAGGCGCCACCATGGAGGATGCCATAGGGCTGACGGGTGCGGGCATCGACCGGCATCCGTGCGGTCAGGAAGTCGTCGCCGAAGTCCACGTACTCGATGCCGACGTGACGCGCGGCGCCATCGGGAAAGGCGTGGTTGAGGGATTCCAGGGTGGGTGCGCGGTGCCAGATGCTCATGGGATCTCCGGGTCGGTTTCAGGGATGCGACGGGACCTCTGGGTAGAGGGGTGGCAGGGCGTCCCCGGGTTGCGCACGGGGCCCGCTCGCCGCCAGCGCGCGGACTTCACCGAGCAGTACCCGGGGGTCCGGTCCCGGCCCGCCGCCGGGAGCGTAGCAAGCCGCGGTCAAGGCTTGGAACGCCTTGCACAGCCGGTCGCTGTCGGCGCGCGCAGCGATCTGGGCCAGGCTGAGAATGCCCGGATCCCGCCAGTGGCAGCGCGCCCAGGCGAGCAGGGCGTCGTGCAGCGCCGGCCAGTCGCGGGCGCCCGCGGCCCGCGCCACGGCGCTCAGGTCGGCGGCCGCCACCTGTGGCCTGGGTGACGGTGTCCGGTCACGCCGCCGCCACCACAGGATCGCGAACAACAGTGCCGCTGCCAGCGCCAGGGCGTTGCCCAGGGCGAGTCCGTAGATCAGCGTCGCGCTGCCGGCCACCGCGGGCGGCGCGGGGGGTGACGCCACTGGAGGCCGGCCGCCGGTAGCGGCGGCCGGCAGCACCCTGAAGTGCTGTTCCGGGATACGGACCACCTCGAAGCGACCCGCCTCGGTGTTCCACCAGCGCAGCTGGAGGGCGGGCAGCACCAGCGGCCCCGGGCGATCCGCGATCAGGGCGTAGCGCTCGGTGCGTTGGCCGGTCAGCCCCTGCTCGCCTGCGCTGTCGTGCAGTTCCGGTTGTTCGGCATAGCGTCGGTAATGCGCCGTCTCGGGCAGCGCCAACGGCGGAATGCGTGCCGCGGTGCTGCCGCGCGCGCTGATCGTCAGGGTGCGGGTGACCGGTTCGCCGACCCGCAGTGCAGCGCCGTCGTTGCTCCAATCCTGTTCCAGGGTGACCTGTTGCGCAGGCAGCCAGTCCGCGCCGGCGCCGGTCGGCCGCGGGGCGATTTCGACCTCGATTTGCCGGCTGGCCACGCGCAGGGTTCGGCCGGCGCTGCCCAGCGGGTGACCGAAGCGGGCGGCACCCCCGCGGGCGGCGAAGTGCACGGCGGGAATTTGCAGCCGCCCTGGCCCTTGCGGCACCAGGGCATAGCGCAGCTCGATCACTTCGAACGATTGACCACCGATGGTCTTGCGGTAGTGGTGATCGGCGACGCGGCGCACCTCGGCGCCGGCAACCTCGAAGTCGTCCATGGCCAGGTTGTGCAGTGCCACCCGGGTGTGGAGGCGCAGGGTGAACAGGATCTGTTCGCCGGGTACGGCCTGGTGGCGGTCCACTTCGGCGGTGGCGAACACCGGCCGTTGGGTATCCCCGGCGGCCGCCGCCGGAACCACGGATACCGCCAGCGCTGCGCTGCGCGCACCATCCAGGGACAGGGGCGGGATGCGCAGGGTGCCGGTGCGCCTGGGGGCGAGCAGCAGGCGCCAGCTGGTATTGGTTCGAACCCGACCGTCGACCATGCGTACCTGGCTGGAGCGGCGCTGGTCGAGGATCTCGAAATCGGCAGCCAGTGGCGAGAAATCCGGGTCCGTGGCACTGCGGCCCTGATAGTCCAGGAGCAATTCGAAGGTCTCGTCCAGGCTCAGGCGATCGCGGTCCACCTCCGCGTGCAGGCGGTCGTCAGCCGCCGCCAGGCTGCCGGTCGCCAGCAGCCACAGCAGCAGACAGCCGGCGAGCCGGACCCGTTGCGCGGCTAGCATCATCGTCGCTCGGCCTCCCGCGGCGCTTCCCCCCGTGCGGCGCGCTGCCGGTGTTCGTAGAGAAACTTGCGGCGCAACAGGCCGCCGGGGTCCTCCTTCAGGGAGCGTAGCCAGTGTTCCTGAGCGCCAGATTCACCGGCAGTGGCGTCGCTCACCGCCTCGGTTTCACCTTCCCGGTGCGGCGGTTCCCTGGCTGCGGGCGCGTCAGATGGCGGCGGTGCGGCGCCGGCCGGTGGCTCGGCAGCGTCCGTCGACCCGTCTTCGGTGGCGTCCGTCGACGCGTCTGCAGTGGCTGTTTCGGTAGTCCCGTGGTTCCCGGGCGCAGGTTGCGGCGCATTGTCCGGCGCACCGCGCCGAGCGTCCTCTCGAGCTCCAGAACTGTCTTCGGCATCTGCCGCATCGGGTGCCTGTTGCTGGAGCAACTGTTCGACCAGCGCGCGGTTGTGGACGGCGTCCTCCAGCCCGGGATCCGCGGCCAGCGCCTGGTCGTAGGCGGCGAGGGCGCCCTGGTAATCGCCGCTGTGGGCCAGGGCGTTGCCGAGATTGTAGCGGCCGGCGGCGTCGTCCAGTTCGGCGAACTCCCGGGCCGCCAACTCGTATTCGCCGGCGCGCCAGGCCGCGGTGCCGCGGCGCGCCGGATTGCGGAACGCGCCCAGCGCGGCATCCGTATCGCCGGCCGCCAGTGCGCGCTGGCCACGTTGGTCCGGGCGCAGCCACAGATCCTGCCAGTCGAGCGCTGTCGCGGGCGGCGCGGCGAACAGCATGGGGGCCACCAACAGGGCCGCCAGGAGTCCGCGGCGCCACGCTGCCAGTGCGATCGGCAGCAACGCCAGGGCGAGCCAGGGGGCTTCGTCGCGGCGGGTGTCGCGGTGCCGGTCCAGGGCCTGGGTACCCGCGCCGGCGCGGGCTTCGAGCCACCGGGCGAGGCTGCGGATGTCGCTGTCGTCGGGGCTGATGGCGAGCGCGATTCCGCCGCCGCGGGCGGCCAGTTCGCGCAGGCGGTCGAGATCGAGGGGCGCCAGCTGGATCTCGCCGCTGGCGTCGCGCAGAAAGCCACCCTCGGCGAGGGGTACGGGAGCGCCGCCAGGGGTCCCCACGGCCAATACCGAGAGCCGCCAGGCACCGTCCCCCAGGCGGCGTTCGATGTCCGCGGCGCCGCGGGCGTCGACGCTGTCGGTGATCAACAGCAGATCGCCGTCTTCGGCGCCGACGTTGGCGAGCAGCTCCAACCCCAGGGCCAGGGCCCGCTCCGGAGCGCTACCCGCGACCGGCATCAATGCCGGCGCCAGCGCCGGGACCAGGGTGGCGATGGTGCGGGTGTCGTCCGTGAGCGGCGTCACCAAGTGGGCATCGCCGCCATAGGCGATCAGCGCGGTACTGCCGTCGCTGCGTGCGGCGAGCAGATCGAGCAGCTTGAGCCGGGCCCGGGTGAGGCGGTCCGGCTGCAGGTCAGTGGCCATCATCGAGGGCGACAGATCGAAGAGGATCACCAGGGGCTGTTCGCTGCGGTAGACCGGTTGCGGCAGGCTGCGCCAACTGGGGCCGGCGAGCGCCAGGGCGGCGCTCAGCCAGGCCGCGAGAGCGATCCAGGGCAGTTTGCGCGCCCCCGCGCCCGCGCCGGGCTCTACCAACCAGGGCAGCAATGCCGGGGCGATCACTCGTTGCCAGTCACCGGTGCCGATCCGGCGGCGCAGCCAGAAGACGGCCACGGCGAGGGCCGGCAGCGCCGCCAGTCCCCACCAGGGCCGCAGCCACTGCCACGCGGCCAGCATTGATGCCTGCTCAGACACGCGAGCCCTCGCGTGCGCGCAGCAGTGCCAGCGACAGGCTGGCAGTCAGTGCGGCGGCCAGCGGCCAGTGGGCCAGCGAGCGCTGCGGGCGGATGGTCTCCGGGGCCTGGGCGACGGGTTCCAGACGGTCGAGCTGGCGGTAGATCTCGGCCAGTTGCTGGGCGTCGCGGGCCCGGGAGTAATGCCCGCCGGTGCTCTCGGCGAGGTGGCGGAGGGCAGCCTCGTCGAGATCCGCCGAAGGATTGACGCGCCTTGTGCCGAACAGCCCCTGCTGGAGCAGCATCTCCGCGCCCACCCCCAGGGTATGGATGCGGATGCCATGGGCCGCCGCGAGTGCCGCGGCCTGTTGCGGACTGATGCGGCCGCTGTTGTTGACGCCGTCGGTGAGCAGAATGAGCACGCGATTCTCTGCCGGCCGGTCGCGCAGGTGCTTGACCGCGAGTCCCACCGCGTCGCCGATCGCGGTGCCGTCACCGGCGAAACCGATGTGTGCACTGTCGAGCAGCTGGAGCAGGGTTTGGTGGTCGAACGTGAGCGGTACCTGCAGATAGGCCTCGCCGCCGAACAGCAGCAGGCCCACGCGATCCCGAGGCCGTCGCTTGATGAAGTCCTGTCTCTTATACACATCTCCGAGCCCACGAGACTAGGCATGATCTCGT
>CAJXRS010000096.1 GCA_913060555.1 uncultured Gammaproteobacteria bacterium
TACCATTTCCGCCAAGCGAGGTCGTCCCGTCGCCGACATAATGGTAGGTGGGCTCCCCGTCGGAGATGAACAGCAGGGTATTCACGTCGGCATCGGGGATGGGGCCCGGGGCACTCAGGGTAACCGATTCCAGATCGACCGCCCCGCTGCCGCTCGGCACCGAAAACGCGATATGGTCGATGGTCAGCCCGCCAGTTGCGGTGATGGTGAAGGGATCAGCGCTGCTGCCGGAGAAATTCGCCGTAAAACCCTCGGAAGTACCGTCAGAATAGGTGACAGTGTAGTTCACCGTATGACTGCCGCTACCAAAGCTGCGCAACGCGAATGTCGCCTCACTAACAAACGGGCCATTGAATCCGGCGGTGGTGAAATTGGTTCCAGCGCCATCGAAATCCGTTCCCGGACCAAAGTCGAACCGCAGAACCTCCCCGGGATCGAGCTCGTCAAGCGTACCCCCCTGAACACCCCAGCCGTCCGCGGTACTCCCATTCGCGTCACGGATATCCGACGTCGTTGACCCCCAGCCGGAAACCAGGGCATAAGCAACTCCGTTGGCGCCCTGGAGTGTCGCGGCATCGTCGTTACCAGAGCCTGAATTGTGATCGCTCTCATCGAATTGCGTAATGGGCACCACCTGGGTGCCGCCGATCCATTGTGCCGCAGTCCCCAGCCCCGCTTCGTAGTTGGTGCCGCCATTGGCATCCAAGGCGTTGATATCGGCGATCGCCAGGGTGAGAGCACTCTCATTCACCTCACCATCGACGATCAGGTCATAGGTCCCCAGAGGGGTACTGTGAGTATTGAACTCGGTAAGGTGAACGCGAATGTTTGCCGCACCGGTCTCGGTCAGATCTTCAAGCGCCGCGATGGTGGCCTGCTTCAGGGCATCGATGCGGTCAATGTTTCCGGTACCGAAGGGGATGGATGTATCCATGCTGCCCGAGGTGTCCAGCACCATCGCGATGTTAGCGCTCTGTCCTGGGTTGATTTGTGATCCACCCGGATCGCCGATCAGAATATCGGCACCATTGCCGCCCCCAATGGGCCCGTCGACCGGCCCATCGGGATTGGGGACCACATGGTCCGTCGGGGAACCGGGATCATCATCTTCGTTGGAGCCGACAATGAAGCGCGGTGGGTCGTCGGCAATGTTGATGGTCAGGGTCGTGGCACTGGTGTCACCATCCCCATCGGTCAGGGTGTAGGTGAACACGTCGCTCACCCCGCCCGGCGTGCCCGCGTTGCGCAGGTAGCTGTAGCTGCCGTCCGTGCCCACGGTGAGCACACCGTAGGTGCCGGTGACGGTGCCGCCGGACTCGCCGGTCCACGCGATCGAGCCGAACCCGTCCGCGCCCAGGGTATCGGCTCCGTCGTCCCCGTTCGCCTCCGCATCCGTGATCACATTGCCGTCCACCGGCCCAAAATCCCCGGCCGCAATGCTGTCGGTGTCGTCCTCCGCCGTGGGCACGTCATCGATGATCTGCACCGACAGGGTGTCGGTGGTGGGGTCGCCATCACTGTCGGTGAGTACCACTTCCAGATTGTCGAACAAATCGTTGGTGCTATCACCCAGCGGGTGGTCTTCGTTGTCACCCAGGGTGTATTCGTAAGTGACCGTGCCGGTGCCGGCATCAAAGCCGGTGACCTCCAGGGTGTTGCCCAGATCTGTGGGGACCGTATTGCCGGTCAAGCCACTGGCGTCGAGCACCACTACGCCGCCGATGGTCAGGCTGCCAAAGCCGTCCGGGATGCTGATGTTAAAGGTCCCGGTCTGGGTCAGAGCACCAGGATTCGGATCGCTGCCGTCGGTCAGATTGGCCTCGTTGACACTGGCGTCTCCGCCGTCCGTCTCGGGCGTCAATCCCGTGATATCCACCGGGTTATCCGGCGGGGGCGGCGGAGGCGGAGGCGGAGGCGGCGGAGGCGCTTCGCCCTGAATCGGTATGGTCAGGGTCGCGGTATCGGTATCGCCGTCGGCATCGGTGACCGTATAGGTAAATACCTCGGTCTGGTTGCTGGTCAGGCCACCGTTGGCGGTATAGACATAGCTGCCGTCGGCGTTCAGCACCAGGGTGCCGAACTGGCCGTTGATGACGGCGCCCACGCCGGAGCCGTCGGTGATGGGCGCATCCAGGTGCTCGCCGGCGATGACGCCGGTGATGGGGGAGCCGGTGCGGTCTGCACCGGGCACGTCGGCCTCGACGCGGTCGAGGGCATCGTCGTCGGTGCCGGTGAAGACGTTGCCGCCGGTGCTGCCGCCGGTGCCGACTTCATCGATATCCGAAATCGCATCGGGAATGTCATCGACGATGCGCACCGCGAGCACCTCTTCGGTGGTGTCGCCGTCGCTGTCGGTGAGAACAACCGGCAGGTTGTCGAACAGGTCATTGGTGCCCTGCCCTTGCGGATGCGATTCGTTGTCGCCCAGGGTGTATTCGTAGGTGACGGTCCCGGTCTCCGGATCGTAGCCGGTGACCACCAGGGTGTTGCCCAGCGGCGTGGTGACCGGATTGCCGGTCAAACCGTTGGCGTCGAGCACCAGCACGCCGCCAAGGCTCAGGCTGCCCAGCCCGTCGGGCGCGCTGACGGTGAAGCTGCCGGTCTGGGTCAGGGCCGGCGGATTGGGCGTGCTGCCATCGGACAGGTTGGCTTCGTTGACGCTGACGTCACCGCCCTCGACGGCCGGGGTCAGGCCACCGATCGCCACGCCGTTGTCCGGGGGCGGCGGTGGCGGCGGCACCACGGCCTCGGCGACCAGGTTGGTGTCGGCGGTCGGGTCGGGCAGCGGCGGCGGAGAATAATCCGGATCAAAGCCGGCCTGGGGGTCGCGGGCGTTGGGATCGCGTTCGAAGCGGACGCCGGCGGCGATGGAATCGCTGGTGCCGCCACCCTGACCGGCCGCCGGGGCCTCCAACTCTGTGCTCAGGTCACGGCCTTCGGCGAGCGCTTCCTGCAATTCGCGGAATTCCGGGTTTTCATCATCGCCCGCTTGCGGGTCGGAGGGAGTCTCGCCGGTGGCGGCAGAGCGCTCCGCGGCCGCGTCCTCGGCGTCCTGGCTGGTCGCCGATTCGGAAGTCGTTTGCGCCGGCTGTTGGGCGGCAGCGCCGTCACGCCGCTCGTCTGCCGGGGCTGCCGGAGGCCCGGGGTCCCGCTGTGTGACCTGGGCCGCGGTCGCCCGCTCGGATTCCTGCTGCTCTGCAGACTGAATCGTCTCGCCCTGTTTGACTTCGTCGTTCATCGACCTTCTCCGTAAATGTTGATCCTGTTCATCTGGCACTCACCGAGAGGCCAGCTGCCTTCCGTTGCGGTTACCGGAAGCAGTTCCGGCAGCCATTCTCTGTTCCGGCGGGGGCGGCGGAAAGCCGGTCTCCACCCGCCGGGAAACTCTTTATCTATCTACCCAACATTCAGAGGCTGGCACCCACAGTAGCCATCAGATCTCCCATACCGTGAAAGATGCGGTACTCATTGAGAATGAGGTCGTGCCTGGCATTGATCAGATCGCGCTCGGCATTGACCGATTCGTTTTCGGTATTGAGCAGATCCAGCAAGGTGCGCCGTCCCAGATCGAACTGATCGATGTAGGCGTTTTTGGTCGCCTCGGAGCTCTCCACGTACCGTATCAGCACCGGGATCTGCTCGGTCAGGGTCTCGTGCGCCACCCAGGCCAGGCGCAGCTCTTCTTCCACTTCGCGCCGGGCGTTGTTGCGGATCTCCTTGGCCTTTTCCACCAGGTAGGCAAACTGCTGGGTGCGCGCCTGGTCGGCGCCGCCGCGAAACAGGTTGTAGCGCATGCGCAACATGACGCGGAGATCGTCGATCTGCTCCTCGGAGCCGTCGATGTTATCGTTCAGGTCACGCTCCACCTCGATATCGAACCGCGGATAGAAAGACGATTTGGTCTGCTCGTAGGTGTAGCCCGCAGCTTCCAGATCGGTTTCCGCAACCTTCATGATCGGGTGATTGTCGGCAGCCCGTTCGACCGCTCCCTCGACACTGGCGGGCAGATACTTGTGATAGGAACCGGGAAATTCCAGCGCGCCATCCGGTGGGAAGGTTCCCACCACCTGCTGGTAATTGATGCGCGCGTTGCGCAGGTTGGCGCGCACGTTTTGCAGGTTGGTACGCGCCAGTGCCAGGCGGCTGGCAATCTGGTCGAAATCGGCCCGGCTGCCCACCCCGGACTGGAAGCGTTCGTCCATGCGCTCAAAGACCGACTGGTGGTAGTCGAGCGTCTCCTGAGCCAGCTGGAGTATGGCCTCTTGCTTCAATACCTCGAGATACACCCGGGTTACCGATAGGGAGATGTCCTCGCCCACGGAGGTGGCGCGATATTCTGCGCTGCGCTGGCGCGCCTGCTGGTTCTTGTGCTCATAAGGGGTAAAGAAGCCGTCGAACACCATCTGCTGGGCGCTCAGTTGCAATTCGCTGCGCTCCAGTTCGTTGCGGGTCCGGCCCGGCTTGGCGAAGGCGCGATCGGCGGGATCGCGCTCCTGGAATCCGTAACCGGCAACCAGGTCCAGGCTGGGGTAGTAACCGGCCAGCGCCTGCCTGACCTGGCGGTCCCGGGCGTCGGTCTCGCGCAGCTCGGCCAGCACCAGGGGGTTACTCTTCACGGTATCAGCTATCACGGTGCGGATATCCACGGCGTGACTGGGCATCGCAAGGGCCGCGGCGCCGATTGCCGAACCGACCAGCAGTGCCTGGCGATACTTGGTGAGGGGATGGATCAATTTGAACATGGCTGAACGTTCCTCCTTGGGACAGGGTGCATACTCGGACGATCCTGTGGCCGCACCTACTGAAGACTGAACCCGTCACAACCACGACCGGCGTTTCTCAGTAATGTGATTTGTATCACAGTGGGCGGCTGGTAAAGATACCGTTTATCCGCTAAATAAGCCATTCACACGGCGACTTGCCGCTCATTCCTCGAATTCTTCCGTTCAGCGCCGGTGTCGACTCAGCGCTCGCGCAGTGCCAACTGCTTGGTCTTGAGAATCGGCTTGAGAAGATAATCGAGCACCGTCTTCTCGCCGGTGAGGATATCCACCTGGACGGTCATGCCGGGGATGATCGGTAGCGGGTCCGCCTCGCTGCCCAGGACGCTGTTGTCGGTCTTGAGGCGCACCTGGTAGTACCAGAGGCCCCGCTCCTTGTCCTCGATGGTATCCGGGCTGATCTGAGTGACGTGCGCCTTGAGGCCACCATGGATCGAGAAGTCATAGGCCGTGAACCGCACCATGGCTTCCTGCCTCGGGTGGATGAAGGCGATATCCTTGGGCAGCACCTTGGCATCGATCAACAGAGAGTCGTCGATGGGCACGATCTCCACCAGATCCATGCCCGGCTGAATCACCCCGCCGATGGTATTGACCAGCAGTCGCTTGACCGTGCCGCGCACCGGCGATTTGACCTCGGTGCGCGCCACGCGGTCGGCGTAGGCTTCGTTGCCTTCCTGCAGCCTGCCGAGTTCACCGCGGGCGTCGTTCAGTTCTCCACGTGCCTCGGTGGCAAAGGTCTGGGTATAGGAGTCGATACTCTTGCGGGCTTCCGCGTACTCGGCCTGCAGGCGTGGAATCGCGTTGGTCGCCTTGCCGAGCTCGCCCTTGAGGTCGTTGAGCTGGCGCTCCAGCCGCAACAGCTCGACATGGGATACCGCGCCCTTCTCGACCAGCGGCCGGGTCACCTCCAACTCGCGCTGCAACAGCTCGTGGCTCTCCGCCAGGTTGGCACGGCTGAGCCGCAGCCCGGAAAGCTCCTGGCGCTTCTGCTCTACCCGCTGGCGCAGCACTCCCAACTTGCTCTCGTATTCGCGCCGCCGGGATTGGTACAAGTCCCGCTCCTCCGCGATCAGTTTCGGATCCGGAGGGGGTTTCAGCCTGGCTAGTTCGGCCTCGAAATCCGTGTTCTCGGACTCCGCCCGCAGGCGCACGATCCTGGCCTGCAGCTGCGCTGCCTGCAAAGACCGCTCGCGGTAGGAAGAGGAGGCCAGGGTATCGTCGATCAGCAACAGCGATTGCCCCCTGTCGACGATGTCGCCCTCGGTGATGAACAGCTTGGCGAGAATCCCTCCTTCGAGGTTCTGCACCACCTGTACCTCGCTGGAGGGCACCACCCGGCCTTCACCGCGGGTGAATTCATCGATTTCTGCGAAGTACGCCCAGACCAACAGCGACAACACCAGCACACAGATGCCCCACAGCAGCATCCGGTGCAGCCCCGGCGCCTGCAGCAGCACGGCCTCGGAGGCGTAGGACATGTATTTGAGGTCGGTGGCGGGATTGGACTCAAAGGTGCGCCGCATTCCGCTGAGGCGGTCGCGGGCATTCGGGTCTGCGGCAGAGCGGCGGGGTTTCATCACAGCATCACCTCAGGCAGAGCCGCGGATCTTGCCGGCACGCAGGGCTTCGAGAACCTGCGCCTTGGGCCCGTCGGCCACCAGGCGGCCCCGATCCATGACCAGGACGCGGTCGACCATATCCAGCATGCCCAGCTTGTGGGTAGTCAGAATCAGGGTCTTGTCGCGGGCGAACTCGGCGAGCGCTTCCTTGATGCGCGCCTCGCTGCCCTGGTCCATCGCCGAGGTGGGCTCGTCGAGCACCAGGATCGGCGGATCGCGGAGAAACACCCGCGCCAGGCCCAACGCCTGGCGCTGACCGCCGGACAGGGTCTCGCCGCGCTCGCCGACGATCATCGACAGACCTTCCGGGTGCGCGTTGATATGCTCGAGAATGCCGGCGCGCTCGGCCGCGGCAACGATCTCCGGATCCCGCACCCCGGTCAAGCCGAGGGCAATGTTCTCCCGCACCGACCCGTAGAACAGGGTCACGTCCTGGGAGATATAGCCGATCGAACGCCGCAGACTGGCGGGATCGAGCTGCTTGAGATCAAAGCCGTCGTAGAGGATCGCTCCGCGCTGGGGCTGGTAGAGGCCGAGCGCGAGACGCGCCAAGGTGGACTTTCCGGAACCGACCCGGCCGATGATGCCGATCTTCTCCCCCGCCGCGATGCGCAGCGACAGCCCGCTGATACTGGCTCTGGGCTGACCGGGGTAGGAGAACTCGACGCCCTGGAACTGCAGCGCCCCGGTGAACGCGTGCTCCTGCAGAAAGCGCGCGCCCTCTGACCGCTCGACCGGCAGCTCCATGATTTCGTCGAGGGATTTCAGGGCCGCCTCGGCATGATCGTAGGAGGTCAGTAATGCGGCCATCTGCCCCAGCGGCGCCAATGCCCTGCTGTTGAGGATCACGCAGGCGATCAGGCCGCCCAGGGTCAGCGCCTGCTCGGTGATCAGATAGACCCCCCAGACCACGATGGCGATCATGGCCATCTGCTGCAGGAAATTGACGCTCATCAGCGCCGCGTTCGAAGTCATGCGTGAGCTCAGCCCCCATTGGGAGACATAGCCGACCGCCTGCTCCCAGGTGCGCTGGGCGCGGCTTTCGGCGGTCAGCGTCTTGATGGTTTCGATGCCCACCATGCTTTCCACCAGGTTCGCGCTCTTGCGCGCCGCCCCCTGCATGACGTTCATGACCATGGGCCGCAGCCGGCGCAACGCCAGATAACTGATGAGCAGCGCCAGCGGAATGACAACGAGCGGAACCATCACCAGCCAGCCGCCGATAAAGGCGATGAAGATCAGAAAGAGTGCCAGAAAGGGCAGGTCGACCAGGGTGAGCAACGTCGACGAGGTGATGAAGTTGCGCACCCCGTCGAACTCGTGGAGGCGATTGACGAAGGCGCCCACAGATACCGGCCGGTGCTGCATGCGAATGCCCAGCATGCGTTCGAACAGCGCCGCGGACAGCATCACATCGGAACGCTTGGCGGCCAATTCGACCATATAACCGCGCAGTATCTTGAGACCGAGGTCAAACAGATAGACCAGGGCGACACCGATGGCCAGCGCCCAGAGTGTCTCCATGGCGCCGTTGGGCACCACCCGGTCATACACGTTCATCACGAACAGCGGCTGTGCCAACACAAACAGGTTGATGAACAGGGAGGCGAGCAGCACATCTCGATACAGGTGCCAGGATGACTTCAGCACCCCCCAGAACCAGTGTTCACCGGGCGCGCGGTAGGCCTTCGGGGTACGCGCATCAAATTCCTGCATGGGCCGCAGGTAGAACAGATGCCCGGAATATCCGGTCGCCAGCTCGTCGAGCGGATACTGCTCGCGCAGGCCGGTGGCCGGAGACATGAGCACGCCGAACCCGGCCTCCGTATCGATATCGATCAGCACCGCGGATTCGTGCTCACCGTAGAGCAGCACGGCCGGCAGGACGTCGCGCGGCACCGCAGCGAGGTCGCGTGCGACCAGCAGCGCGGCGAGCCCGGCGCGGTTGGCGGCGCGGATGAACAGATCCGGGGTCAGGCGCCCCGCCTCATCGAGGGGCAGGCCGGCGGTGACCGCGGTGGCGGTCGACACCTTGCCCTCGATTCGGGCGACCAACAACAGACTGTCGAGTAGCGGTGCCCAGGGCCCTTCCCCGGGGGTGGCAGCGGCTTCGGGCAGGTCCATTGCCGATTGGGTGGTCATGCGCTGCTGTACTCCATGCTCTCGCTCAAGACGGACAACACCGTCCAACCTCTTGTTATCCGGTGATTTATCCCCTGGTCTCGGGGGCGACCCAAGCGCCCGACCACGGGCTCGGCGGCGCACCCGGGACGCGGCGCCCGGTCCATTTCCGGCGCGAAATTCCCGTTCAGGTAAAACTTTCTACAGAACAATAAGATAGGCCTTGAAATTAATGTTCGGCATCAGTTTGAAGCTCAGGGTTTCAAGCGGCCGCGCCGGGCAGGATACAGCCGCAGCTCGCGCCATCGGCACGGCAACCCGACCAACGGCCGCGATGGCCGACCGCCGGTGCCGGGTGGCACGGCCTCAGGCGTTATAGCCCAGCAGTGCCTTCGTCTCCAGAAACTCCTCCAGGCCCCAGGCCCCGTGCTCGCGGCCGTTGCCGGACTTGCGGTAGCCACCGAAAGGCGCGCCCTGATCCCAGCGGGCGCCGTTGAGCTCGACGTGGCCGGCACGGATTCTGCGGCCCACGCGCCTGGCGTGGTCCAGGTCCCCGGATTGCACATAGCTCGACAGGCCGTAGGGATTGTCGTTGGCGATGGCGATGGCGTCTTCCTCGGATTCGTAGGGAATCAGCGCCAGCACTGGCCCGAACGCCTCTTCCCGCGCGGTCAGCATGTCGTTGCGCACATCCGTGAAGACCGTTGGCTTGACGTAGAAGCCCTTGTCCAGGCCCGCGGGACGCTCGGGACCGCCAACCAGCAAGCGGGCGCCCTCGTCGATCGCGCGTTGGATGAAAGCAATGACGCGCTCATACTGGGCGCGGTTGGCAATGGGGCCCATGTAGGTCTTGTCGTCCTTGGGATCGCCAACCACGATGCTTGCCACTGTCTTGGCGACGATGTCTTCGATCTCCTGCTGATGCTGGCGGGGAATCAGCATCCGGGTGGGACCGTTGCAGGCCTGCCCGCTGTTGAACATCGCCAGGCGCACGCCACCTTTCACCGCGCGGCTGAAATCGGCATCCGGAAGAATGACGTTGGCCGACTTCCCGCCCAGCTCCTGGGCGACGCGCTTGATGGTCGGTGCCGCCGCAGTGGCGACCGCGGCGCCGGCGCGGGTCAGTTGCACGTCCAATTCAATGCCATACCCACGGCTGATCGCGGCTTCAAACGCGGCAGGGCTGTTTTCCGGACGACCCGCGCCGAGATCATGCAAACCACGGTGGGCAATGGGTTGGGTGTAAAACGCTGATGGCAGGGTCATTTGATTTCGAAGATACCTTCA
>CAJXRS010000097.1 GCA_913060555.1 uncultured Gammaproteobacteria bacterium
CTCTATCCGCAACTATCTGATTGAGAGACTACTAGTGGGCCACGCGGCCCACTAGACGTTGAAGCGGAAGTGGATGATGTCGCCCTCCTGCACCACATAGTCCTTGCCCTCCAGGCGCCACTTGCCCGCCTCGCGGGCACCCGCCTCACCGCGGTAGTGTACGAAATCCTCGTAGCCGACCACCTCGGCGCGGATGAAGCCCTTTTCGAAGTCGCTGTGAATACAGCCGGCGGCCTGGGGTGCGGTGGCACCCACCGCGAGCGTCCAGGCGCGAACCTCCTTGACCCCGGCTGTGAAGAAGGTGTGCAGGCGCAGCAGCCGGTAGCCGGCGCGAATCACCCGGTTGAGACCCGGCTCCTCCAACCCCAGGTCGGCGAGAAAGGCGCGCCTGTCCTCCGCATCGAGCTCGGCGAGTTCGGCCTCGATCTGGTTGCAGACGACGACTATCTCGGCACCCTCCGCGCGGGCGATCTCCCCGACCTTCAGCAGATGCGGATTGTCCGCGAAGCCGTCCTCAGCGACATTGGCGACATACAGGGTGGGCTTGGCGGTCAACAGCGCGAGGTCGCGCAGCTCCTGGCGCGCCGCAACGTCGAGATCGAGGCTGCGCACCGGCCGCGCGGCATCCAGATGGGGCAGCAGGGTTTCCAGCAGCGTCTTGCGTGTCAGCGTCGCCTTGTCGCCGCCCTTGGCGGCCTTGGCGGCGCGCTGCAGGGCGCGCTCCACGGTCTCCAGGTCCGCCAACGCCAGCTCGGTATTGATGACTTCGATGTCGGCCGCCGGATCGACCCGATTGGCAACGTGGATGACCTCGGAGTCCTCGAAGCAGCGCACCACATGGGCGATGGCGTCGGTCTCGCGGATATGGGCCAGGAACTGGTTGCCGAGCCCTTCGCCCCGTGCGGCTCCGGCCACCAGTCCGGCGATGTCCACAAACTCCATGGTGGTCGGGATCACCCGCTGCGGCTGCACGATTTCGGCTAGCTTATCCAGGCGGGGGTCCGGCACCGGCACCACGCCGGTATTGGGCTCGATGGTGCAAAAGGGGAAATTCTCGGCACCGATCCCGGCCTTGGTCAGCGCATTGAACAGGGTCGACTTGCCCACGTTGGGCAGACCCACGATGCCGCATTTGAAGCCCAATGGAGCCCCCTCAGCCAGGTTCGTTATCAATGGTGTGGAGTTGCCGCACCGCGCGGTCCCAGTCGCCACCCGCCAGCGCAGGTATCACTTCCAGAGCGCGGGCGGCAGCCTCCCGCATCCGCTCACTCTCCTCGAAGGCTGGCCGGCGCAAGACATAGCCGACCACATCCGCGCCTGGCCCGGGATGGCCGATGCCGATGCGCAGGCGGGCGAAATCGCGCGCCCCGCCCAGGGCCTGAATGATGTCGCGCAGACCGTTGTGACCGCCGTGGCCGCCCCCCCGTTTCAATCGCGCCATCCCCGGGGATAGATCCAGCTCGTCGTGCACCACCAGCGCCTCCGGCGGCGAAATACGGTGAAATCGCAGCACTGCGGCCACCGCCTGGCCGCTACGGTTCATGTAGGTTTCCGGGACCAGCAGCCAGAGGGTACTGCCATCGATCTCCAGGCGCGCCACCTCGCCGCAGAAGCGGGCCTCCCGACGCCATCGCGCACCGCGCTCGGCGGCGAGCAGCCGCACCCAATCGGCACCCGCGTTGTGGCGCGTATGCGCGTAACCGGGCCCCGGATTACCGAGGCCGACGATCAGGCGCACAGCCCCTACCATGCCCGGGGAGCCTTTGGATCAATCCGCGGTTTCGGCCTCGCCGGCACCTTCCTCGTCGCCATCTTCCGCCTCGCCACGCACCTTGGGTTTGTTGACGGCGACTACCGGCAAATCGTGGTCGGCGCCATGAGCGAGTGCGACACTCTCCACACCCCTCGGCAGGCGCAGGTCGGAGATGTGCAGAAGCTGGCCGAGCTCGATAGCGGCCATATCCACTTCGATGTATTCGGGGAGATCGGCAGGCAGACACTGCACTTCAAGGTCGACCAGATTGTGCTGGATGAGGCCGCCCTGCTGTTTGACGCCGACACAGGTATCCTCGTTGAGGAAGTGCAAGGGCACTCTGGTGGTCAGCTTTTGCGTCCTGCTGACGCGCAGGAAGTCGGCGTGCATGATCAGCGGCTTGGCCGGATGGCGTTGCAGATCCTTGAGAATCACATCCAGCCTCTCGCCATCCACTTGCAGGGCGATGATATGCGAATAAAAGGCTTCGTTGTCGAGTGCGCGCTCCAGATCCCGATGGGACAGGGAGATCGCGAGGGGTTCGGCGTCACCGCCGTAGACGATGGCGGGCACCTCGTCCGCGAGCCGACGCAGGCGGCGGCTCGCACCCTTCCCCTTGTCGGTTCGCGCGCGGGCATTGAGAGCGAATTCAGTCATTGCCTTGGCTCCTGAAATAACACCGCCGGCATCGCTCAGCGACCTGGATGACGGCGGAGGGTTAATGACCCCTGAGGGTCGTCGTTGTCCAGCGCGCTCAATCAAACATCGCGCTGATGGATTCCTCATTGCTGACGCGGCGAATCGCCTCGCCCAGCATGGCGCTGATCGACAACTGGCGGATCCGCGGGCACTCCCGCGCCCGCTCCGATAACGGGATGCTGTTGGTCACCGCCAGGGTGTCGAGCGCGGAGGCCTGGATATTGTCGAGCGCGGGCCCCGATAGCACTGCGTGGGTGCAATAGGCGATCACCCGAGCGGCGCCGCGTTCCTTGAGGGCATCGGCGGCCTTGCACAGTGTGCCGGCGGTATCCACGATGTCGTCGACCAACAGGCAGGTGCGGTCATCCACCTCACCGATCACGTTCATCACCTGCGCCTGGTTGGCCTCAGGGCGTCGCTTGTCGATGATCGCCAGCTCCGTGTTGAGCTGCTTGGCGATCGCCCGTGCCCGCACCACGCCGCCGATATCCGGCGATACCACCAGCAGGTTGTCGTAATTCTGACGCTTGATGTCGGCGACCAGCACCGGTGCGCCGTAGACGTTGTCCACCGGGCACTCGAAGAAACCCTGGATCTGCTCAGCGTGCAGATCCACGGTCAGCACCCGGCTGACGCCGGCATTGTCGATCATGTCGGCTACCACTCGGGCGCTGATCGGCACCCGTGCCGAACGCACCCGGCGATCCTGGCGCCCATAGCCGAAATAGGGCAGCACCGCGGTCACCCGGCTCGCCGAGGCGCGGCGCAGGGCGTCCACCATGAGGATGAGTTCCATCAGGTTCTTGTGGGTCGGTGCACTGGTCGGCTGAATGATGAACACATCGCGGCCGCGCACATTCTCACGAATCTCGATGTTGATCTCGCCGTCGGAAAACTGGGCGACCAGGGCATTGCCCAACGGCAACCCGAGGTAGCGGGCGACTTCCCGCGCCAGGTCCGGATTACCGTTCCCGGAAAACACCATCAGGTTCGCCATAGATTTACCCTGGAACTCTTGCCTGCCGGGCGGGATTATGGCTGGGGCGGGAGGACTCGAACCTCCGAATGGCGGGATCAAAACCCGCTGCCTTGGCCGCTTGGCGACGCCCCAATGGATTACTCTGCTTTCGCTTTCGGTTTTCGGCCGGCGACCGGATTCGCCACGCTCAACGGCGAGCGGTTGACCCCCCGGGCCACGAACCCTGACCACTGCGCCGGCAACTGGGCGAGCACCTCAGCAGCCCGCTCGCGGCTATCGAAGCGTGCGAACAGGCAGCTTCCCGTGCCGGTGAGCCGGGCATCCGCATGGCGCTCCAGCCAGCGGCGCGCGGCGCGAACCCGAGGATAAAGGGTCTCGACCGCTGCCGCGCAGTCGTTGCGCGCACCCTCACCGAAAAAGGCGCGTATTTTCATCGGCGGGGTATCCCTTGTCAATTGCGGATGGGCGAATACGGCGGCGGTGGAGACTTGACAGCCCGGCCTGATCACCAGATACCAGGCGGCGGGCAGGGACACCGGGGTGAGGCGCTCGCCGATCCCTTCCGCCCAGGCGCTATGGCCGCGCAGGAATACCGGCACGTCGGCGCCCAACTCGAGCCCCAGCACACACAGCGCCTCGAGGTCGAGACCCAGCCGCCAGAGCATATTCAGACCGACCAGCGCGGTGGCGGCGTCGCTGCTACCGCCACCCAGGCCACCGCCCGCGGGCAGACGCTTGTGGATCCGGATGCCAACCCCCTCCGGCCCGGGATAGCGGTCGCGCAGCGCGCGCGCCGCCCGATAGACGATGTTGTCGGTCTCCGCAAGACCGTCCAGCGGCGGCTCGACCGCCACCGCAATGGCACCATCCAGGGTACGGCGAAACTCCAACCGGTCGCCGTAATCGAGCAGCTGGAACAGCGTCTGGAGCTCGTGATAGCCATCGGCACGGCGACCGAGCACATGCAGGAAGAGGTTCAGCTTGGCCGGCGCCGGCAGGCTCAGATCCGGCTGCGCCCCGCCGTTCATGGCGCGGCAAACTCCCAGCGCTTGGCCACCAGACGGATGCGCAAGTGGCCATCGTCGGCGTCGATACGCCCGGGCAGGAAACCCGCTGCCGTAGCCCGGTAGTCGTCGAACACCAGCGCCCAACCGTTCTGGCGCAGCTCCCGCAACCGGCCCTGCGCGTCCAGGGCGAGGTGTTCCACGGCAGCACCCCGATAGGGGATCCCCAGTACCCAGTCGCGCAGCTCGCGGGCCGGCAGCGGCCAGCCCAGCAAGGCCTGACTCAGTACCTCCACGGACGGCGCGCGCCGCTCCTCCTCGCCCGGCTGGCGCAGTACCGCCCCCTCCGGACCGGCCAGGATCTGCGCGCTGCCGGCGCCGAAGGGACCGCGCAGCCAGACCTCCGCCCTCGCTCCATGCTGTGCCCAGTCGAGCCTGACCGACCCGGCATCCGCTGCAGTGCGGTAGCCAAGCTTGGCCTCCAGCTGCCAATCCCGCAGCATGGCCAAGGTATCCCGGTGCTCCTGCCAGGACACCGGCTCCGGGTCCGGGATCCGCGCGCAGCCCTGTGCCAGCAGCAGACCCAGCGCCAACACCGAGGCGAGCACCTTGACCGTCAAGAGTCGACCTGCAACCGCTGCATGGTTTCGCGGATCAACGGATCGTCGGGGAAGTGCTCCAGAGCCTCCGTCCAGATCGAGCGAGCCTGCTCGCGCTTGCCCATTACCCAGAGCACTTCGCCGAGGTGCGCGGCCACCTCCGGATCCGGCAGCAACGCCGCCGCACGCCGCAGTTCGGCGAGCGCCTGCTCGTGCTGGCCGCGGTGATAGAGGACCCAGCCCAGACTGTCGATGATGGCGGCATCATCGGGCGCCAGCGCCAGCGCCCGCTCGATCAGGCGCTGCGCCTCCGCATACCGGTCGGTGTGATTGGTCAACGAATAGCCGAGCGCGTTGAGCGCCGAGGCATTGTCGGCATCCATCGCCAGAATGGCCCTCAGATCCGCCTCCACCGCGGCGATATCACCCAGCTTTTCATGGGCCAGGGAACGCGCATAGAGCAGCTCGATACTGTCGGGCACTTCTTCCAGCCGCTCGTCGAGCAGATCCCGCGCGGCGCGGTACTCGCCCAGCTGCATCAGCAGTTCGGACTCGATCTGCAACAGGGTCGACAGATGCTCCTGGTGTGTGGAGCGCGACTTGGCCAGGTACCGGCGCGCCGCCGCAACCTCGCCGGAATCCACCTGCAGCCTGGCCGCACGCGCGGTTGCCGCCAGCCAATGCTCGCCCTGGACACGCCGATAATACTGGATCGCGCGCTCCACATGGCCGGCCGAATCAGCCAATTGACCCAGCTGAAAATAGGCATCACCACCGAGCTCGGGGTCCTCGACCAGCCTGCCGAGCTGTTCCCGGGCCGCCTCCGGGCGGTCGACGCCACGGTAGGACAGGGCCAACCCGAAGCGCAGCACAGCGTTGTCCGGATAGGCTGTCACCAAGGGTTCCAGGCGCGCCACGGCCCGCGCGAAATCGCGGCGCCCGAGCAGTATGCGTACATAGGTGCGGCTCAGCCGGGCATCTTCGGAATAGCGGGGCAACACCAGCTCCAGATGCTCCAACGCCTGGGCCGACAGATCGCTCTCCTCGAGCAGCTGCGCGAACAGCAGATGTCCGGCGGGATTGTCCGGCTGCAGCGCCACTGCGCGCTCCGTCAGCTCCCGCGCCTCGTCCACGCGACCGGCCTGCCAGCGCAACAAGGCACGGCCGAACAGCAGATCCGGACTGTCGGGGAATGCCGGCGCCAGCTCATCATAGGCGGCCAGCAAGGCGTCTCGCTCGGCCTGCGGCCGCCTGGCGGCACTGCCGGTAAGCAGCTGGATCGACTGCCCGGAACCCTGCCGGAGCAGAAAGACCGCGTGCGGCAGCGCTTCCAGCAGCCTGCCCTGGCGCGCCAGGCCTGCGGCGGCCAGCTCCCGGGCTTGCGGATCCTCGGGCTGCTGCTCGACCCAGAGCAGCCCGAGTTCGGCCAGCGCCCGGTCGTCGCCGGCATATTCGGCGATGTAGGCGGCCCGAGAAATCACTCCCGGGTCACCGGTGGCGCGGGCCTGCTCCAGGTACTGGCGCAATGAAAAGTCGATATCGCCGCGGATACCTGCCATTTCCGCGGCCAGCAGTGCATAGAGGGTTTGTGTCGGAAAGGCCCTGACGGGATAATCAGCGCTGGCGTCATCGCTCTCCGAGGCTGGCCGGCCTCCGACCACGCCCGTTTCCGCACCAGACCCTGCCTGTCGCAGCGCCGGCGCCTGGGGTTCGAAGGCACAGGCAACAAGCAGGACGACGCCGAGACCGGCTAACAGGCGAATCGCACGAACCACGGCGGGCAGATGTCCTCAAGAACCAGCGCTATTGTAGCAACAACCCCTTGGACAGATTCCCTTCGGCAAGGGTTTCACGCCGCACAGCGCGCCCGGCGGCCATGACGATCCAGGTTTTCGGACTCAGTCACGACACCGCTCCCCTGGCGCTGCGCGAGCGGGTCGCGTTCGCCCCCGAAAAGTTGGCCGAGCATCTGGAGCGGGCGCGCGCCGAACTGGACCTCGAAGAAGTGGCCA
Organism: uncultured Gammaproteobacteria bacterium; assembly: GCA_913060555.1. Classification (GTDB taxonomy): domain Bacteria; phylum Pseudomonadota; class Gammaproteobacteria; order Pseudomonadales; family Porticoccaceae; genus JAGPUQ01. The sequence goes on from CAJXRS010000097.1 coordinate 7,047, forward strand.
TCCTGTCGACCTGCAATCGTACGGAAATCTATGCGGTTGGCGAAGCCGGTTTCACCGCCTTCGGCGAATGGCTGGCCACCGCTCAGGGCCTCTCTCCCACCGAGTTGATCACCAGCTGTTACGCGCACCGGGATGGCGCTGCACTGCGCCATATGATGCGAGTCGCCAGCGGACTCGATTCCCTGGTGCTGGGCGAGCCCCAGATCCTCGGCCAGATGAAAGCCGCCTACCTGACGGCGCGCACTGCCGGGGTGCTGTCGACAGCACTCGAGCAGTGCTTCCAAAGCGTCTTCGCCGCCGCCAAGCGGGTACGCTCGGAGACCGCCATCGGCGCCAATCCGGTCTCCGTGGCCTATGCCGCAGTGAGCCTGGCACGGCAGATTTTCGGCCGCATGGAATCGCTGCACGCCATCCTGGTCGGCGCTGGAGATACCGTCGAACTGGTCGCCCGGCATCTGGGGGAAGCCGGCATCGCCGAGCTCATCTTCGCCAATCGGACCCCGGACCGGGCGGCCCTGCTCGCCGCCCGTCATGGCGGCGAGACCCTCCCCCTGGCAGAACTGCCCGATCACCTGCACCGCGCCGACCTGGTGATCACCGCCACCGCCAGCCAGGTGCCGGTACTGGGCAAGGGCGCGGTGGAGTCCGCGATCCGACGCCGCCGGCATCGCCCGATACTGATGGTCGACATCGCAGTACCCCGCGACATCGAGCCGGAGGTGGGCGGCCTCGACGACGTCTATCTTTACACGGTCGACGACCTCCGCGAGGTGATCCAGGAGGGCCGGCGCGCCCGTGAAGAGGCGGCGCGCTCGGCCGAGGAGATCATCGAACTCGAGGTGTCACGCTGGCAAAGGCGGCGGCTGGCGCGCGATGCAGTGGGCGCCATCCGCGCCTACCGGGGCCACGCCGCCGCCGTGCGCGATGCAGAGGTCGAAAAGGCGCTGCGGGCGCTGGACGCCGGCCAACCGCCGGAGGCCGTGCTTCGTCAGCTGGCCAACAGCCTGACCAACAAACTGCTGCATCACCCCACCGCCGGTCTCAAGAAAGCCGGGGAACAGGGCCGGCAGGAGTCCCTGCGCTGGCTCAGCGAGCTCTTTACCCTGGACCGACCCGACCGCCCGGACTCGCCATGAAAGCCTCGCTACGCGACCGTCTCCGAGAACTCACCGAACGCCACGAAGAGGTCGGGTACCTGCTCGGCGACGCCGGGGTGATCGCCGAGCAGCAGCGGTTCCGGGCGCTGTCCCGCGAGTACGCCGAGCTGGAAACCGTGGCCAACGCCTATCGACGCCATCAGCAGGTGGTCGCCGACATTGCCGCCGCCAGCGAACTGCTGCGCGACACCGATCCCGAGCTGCGCGCCCTCGCCGGCGAGGAACTGCAAGCGGCAGAGACCCTGCGCGAGCAGCTGGAGGCTGAACTGCAACTGCTGTTGCTGCCCCGGGATCCCAACGATGACGCCAACGTGTTTCTCGAGATTCGCGCCGGCACCGGCGGCGACGAGGCGGCGATCTTTGTCGGCGACCTGTTCCGCATGTACTTCCGCTACGCCGAATCCCGCGGCTGGCACATGGAGGTGATCAGCCAGCGCCCCGGCGAGCACGGCGGCTACAAGGAAATCATCAGCCGCATCGTCGGAGTCGGCGCCTACTCGCGCCTCAAATTCGAATCCGGCACGCACCGCGTGCAGCGCGTCCCGGCGACGGAATCCCAGGGCCGCATCCACACTTCCACCTGCACCCTCGCGGTCATGCCCGAAGTGGCCGAAATCGATGGCGTGGCGATCAACCCCGCCGATCTGCGCGTCGATACGTTCCGCTCCTCGGGCGCCGGCGGTCAGCACGTCAACGTCACGGATTCCGCCGTGCGCATCACCCACCTGCCCACCGGGACCGTGGTGGAATGCCAGGACGAGCGCTCGCAGCACAAGAACCGCGCCAAGGCACTGGCGCTGCTGCAAGCGCGCATTCTGGCCGGGATGCAGGACCGGCAGGCGCGCGAGCAGGCGGAATTGCGCCGTGGCCTGGTGGGTAGCGGCGATCGCTCCGAGCGCATTCGCACCTACAACTATCCCCAGGGGCGGGTCACCGACCACCGCATCAATCTGACCATTTACCAGCTCGACAGCGTGCTCGACGGCGCACTCGATGCAGTGATCGAGCCGTTGATCAACGAATACCGCACCGAGCAGCTCGCGGCCCTCGCCGACTGACGATGGCTACCATTGCGGACGTGCTGGCCCGGGCCGTGGAGCTGCGGGAAATCGCGGCGAGTTATCGTCTCGATACCGAATTGCTGCTCTGCAAGGTGCTGGAGCGCGGGCGCGCATTTCTCTATGCCCGCCCGGAGACCGTCTTGACCGACGCGCAATCGCGGGCATTCGACCGCCTGTTCGCGCGCCGCAAGGACGGTGAGCCGATGGCGTACGTCCTGGGCGAACGGCAGTTCTGGACCTTGCGGCTAAAGGTATCGCCGGCGACCCTGATCCCGCGTCCGGAAACCGAACTCTTGGTGGAGCTGGCCCTCGCGCTGGTCCTGGAGCCCGCCGCACGGGCTGTCTCTTATACACATCTCCGAGCC